>NZ_VFIY01000018.1:300000-600000 GCF_006385175.1 Emcibacter nanhaiensis | reverse complement strand
TATCCGAAATCCTGAAATTGTAAAACAAGCCGATCTGGTGGTGATGGAAAGCACCTATGGGGATCGTTGTCACCGAAGCTGGGACGAAACCTGGAAGGAAATGGGGGAAATTATTTCCCAGGCCCGCAGCAACAAGAGCAATATCCTGATCCCCGCCTTCACTGTCGGGCGAACCCAGGAAATCCTCTATATGTTCAAACGCTATTACCAGGACTGGGGGATCGGCGACTGGGAAGTGTTTCTCGACAGCCCGATGGGAATTGAGGCGACGGAAGTCTATGCCCGGCATGCCAAAGTCTATGATGCCGCGGCCCGGCAGATCTATGAAACCGATGGCGATCCGTTCGACCTGCCCAACCTGCATCTGACCGAGCATACCGACGAATCCGCCCGGATCAACAAGATCAAGTCAGGCGCCATCATCATTGCCGGCAGCGGCATGTGTACCGGGGGCCGGATCAAACGCCATTTTGAGCATAATATTGCCCGCCCGCATACTCATATCCTGATTGTCGGGTTCCAGGCCCGCGGGACCCTGGGCCGCGCCCTTGTCGATGGTGTGGAGACCATTCACCTGTGGGGCAAGGAATATCCGGTCCGGGCCCATATCCATACCATCGGCGGCCTGTCGGCCCATGCCGATCAGCGCGGACTGCTGGACTGGTACGGACATTTTAAAGGACGTCCGCCGGTGGTGCTGGTACACGGAGAACCGGAAGCCATGGATATTCTTGCTGACAAACTGGAAGAGGAGTACCAGGCCCCGGTCACCAAGGCGGAATTCAAGCAGATTATCCAGCTGTAAAATAGGGGAGGAAAATGGCAGAGAGGAAGGGATTCGAACCCTCGAGGGCTTGCGCCCAACACGCGTTCCAGGCGTGCGCCTTAAACCACTCGGCCACCTCTCTGCACTGAACGGTAGGAGGGATATATAAAATCTTGCGCAACATGGCAAGGCTCTGCGTAAATTATTTTATATTTTTCCAAACCTGCCCTTAAATAGCCTTATCCATGGTCTTATACTCTGTGCTGCGTAAAATGGCTTGGGGACCTTTAAATGATTGTGGGTCGCTTTATCGGATTCTTTTGTCTGGTGGCAGCACTTCTTGTGCTCGGTGCGGATTTCCTCAGAATGCTGGAGATTCGCCAGGTGGGCCTGTTGACCGTGGGAGAACTGTGGGGGCTCTTGAGCGGAAACAGCCTGATGGCGATGGAAGACGGGATATCTTCCGGCCGATTCCCCGGGATCTGGCAGGATGTAATGCTGCCGCTTCTGGCCATTCCGGCGGCGATTTTCTTCATTGTCGTCGGGGCATTGATGCTTTTCGGGTTCCGGCGGCGTTATTTGCGCTGACAGCACTGATTTTCAGGGCCGGGGCCAAAGAAAGACTTGACAATAAGGTGCAGTTTAACGATAAGACCCCATTCAGGATTTAGGGATCGGGAATAAGATCCGATTCCGGACAATAACTCCCCGGACAGGGGACGAGAAAGTTAGGAAAGAACTATGGCAGTTCCAAAGAGTAAGATCTCCAAGTCCCGCCGCGGCCAGCGTCGTTCACACGACTCCCTGAGCGTGGACAAATATGTGGAAGACCAGGAAAGCGGCGAACTGCGCCGTCGTCATCACATTGACCTGAGCACCGGCAAATACCGCGGTCGCCAGATCCTGGAGCCTTCCGACAACTACTAAGCGAGTTGAACAGAATTTCGAAAAGACCGGCCTTTGCGCCGGTTTTTTTGTGCCTGAAAAATATATTTTTTGTATACAATTTTCAGATTGTTCTTTGCTTCGAGGCGGTTCGGCGCTATCCTTCCAGTACAAAATATAAGGAAAAGACAAAAATGAGTTTTTCCAAACGTATCTGCCTTTTGATCGGGATAATAATCATGAGCATTTCGGAACTTTCATCCGGTTCCGCCCAGGCGGGGGAATCCGGGGTGGCCAGCTATCGGCTGGTGATCCACGGTGGAGCTGGAACCATTCTCAGGGAAAATATGACGCCGGAAAAGGAGCAGGCCTACCGGGCCAAGCTCGAGGAAGCCCTGCGCGCCGGGCAAGCGGTCTTGAAAGACGGGGGCGAGGCGCTGGATGCTGTCGCCGCCGCCATTCATGTGATGGAGGATTCGCCACTGTTCAATGCGGGCAGGGGCGCCGTCTTTACCCATGAAGGGCGCAATGAAATGGATGCCTCGATCATGGACGGCCGGGACCTTAATGCGGGCGCGGTGACCGGCGTGACCCGGATCAAGCACCCCATCGACCTGGCGCGGGAAGTGATGGTGCATTCCCGCCATGTGATGCTGGCCGGCTCCGGGGCGGAGGAATTCGCCGCCGAGCAGGGCATGGATTTCGTCAATCCGGACTATTTCCGCACCCAGCGCCGCTGGGACCAGCTGCAAAACGCGCTGAAGAATGACGAATTGTCCCTCGATCATACCGAAGAGGATTTCGACGTCATCGAAGGAGTGGATCCGGAAGATCCGGACCATAAGTTCGGCACCGTCGGCGCGGTGGCACTGGATGTACGGGGCAACCTGGCGGCCGGCACCTCTACCGGCGGCATGACCAATAAACGCTACCACCGGATCGGCGACAGCCCGATCATTGGCGCAGGCACCTATGCGGATAATAACAGCTGCGGGGTGTCCGCCACCGGGCACGGGGAATTTTTTATCCGCGCCACCGTGGCCCGCAGCATCTGCGCCCTGATGGAATATAAAGGCCTCAGCCTGCAGGAGGCGGCCGATGAAATCATCATGAAGAAGCTGGTCAAGATGGGCGGCGACGGGGGCATCATCGCCCTGGACCCCAAGGGGAATGTCACCATGACTTTCAACACGCCGGGCATGTACCGCGGCTATATCAGCGAACAGGGCGAGCCGAAGGTGTTTATCTACAAGGATTGACCGCGAGAGCGCGTGAAATGAAAAACCCGGGCAAAGCGACCCGGGTTTTTTGTTACTTATCGTCGCCCATCTTGAGGGCGGCGATAAAGGCCTCATGCGGGATTTCCACCTTGCCGTACATGCGCATCTTTTTCTTGCCCTTCTTCTGCTTTTCCAGAAGCTTGCGTTTACGGGTGATGTCGCCGCCGTAACATTTGGCGGTCACATCCTTGCGCATGGCGGAGATGGTTTCCCGGGCGATCACCTTGCCGCCGATCGCGGCCTGGATCGGAATTTTGAACAGCTGGCGCGGGATCAGGTCCTTGAGCCGCTCACACAGCGCCCGGCCGCGATATTCCGCCTGGGAGCGATGCACCATGATGCTGAGCGCATCCACCGGTTCGCCGTTGACCAGGATGGACATTTTGACCAGGTCGCCGACCCGGTATTCATCCATCTGATAGTCGAAGCTGGCGTAGCCGCGGCTGATGGACTTGAGCCGGTCATAGAAATCGTAAACCACTTCGTTGAGCGGCAGTTTGTAGACCACCATCGCCCGGTTGCCGGCATAGGAAAGGTCAATCTGTTCGCCACGCTTGTCCTGGCACAGGGTCAACACGGGGCCCAGATAATCGTCCGGCACCAGGATCGTCGCCTTGATCCAGGGCTCCTCTATTTCCTTGATCTTGACCACATCAGGCATGTCGGCCGGGTTATGCAGTTCCTTGATGCTGCCGTCGGTCATATGCAGCTTGTAGACCACACTTGGGGAGGTGGTAATGATGTCCAGGTCAAACTCGCGCATCAGGCGCTCCTGGATGATTTCCAGATGCAGCATGCCGAGGAAACCGCAGCGGAAGCCATAGCCGAGGGCGGCGCTGGTTTCGGTCTCAAACTCGAAACTTGCGTCATTGAGCCGTAGCTTGTGCATGCTTTCACGCAACACTTCGAAGTCGGAGGTATCGGCCGGGAACAGGCCGCAGAACACCACGCTTTGCACCGGTTTGAAGCCGGGCAGGGCCTTTTCACACGGTTTTTTAATGTCGGTGATGGTATCGCCGACGTGGGTCTGGGCCACCTCCTTGATAGAGGCGGTGAAAAATCCGACTTCACCCGGCCCCAGTTCGTCAACCATTTTGTCCTTGGGGGTAAAGACGCCGACCCGGTCAATCAGGTGTTCGGTGCGGGCGGCCATCATTTTGATCTTCTGGCCTTTTTTCATGACCCCGTCCATGATGCGGACAAGCACCATCACGCCCAGATAGGGATCATACCAGCTGTCCACCAGCAGGGCCTTCAGCGGGGCGTCCCGGTCGCCGGTAGGGGCCGGCAGCTTCTGGACCAGGCTTTCCAGCAGGTCCTCGATGCCTTCACCGGTCTTGGCGGACGCAAGAATGGCCTCGGAGGCGTCAATGCCGATCACATCCTCGATCTGTTCGCGAACCCGTTCCGGCTCTGCGGCGGGCAGGTCGATCTTGTTCAGCACCGGAACGATTTCGTGGTCATTGTCGATGGCCTGATAGACGTTGGCCAGGGTTTGGGCCTCCACCCCCTGGCTGGCGTCAACCACAAGAAGTGATCCTTCGCAGGCATAAAGACAACGGCTCACTTCATAGGCGAAGTCGACGTGTCCCGGCGTATCCATCAGGTTCAGGACATAGGTTTCGCCATCGCGGGCTTTGTATTCAAGGCGCACCGTCTGGGCCTTGATAGTAATGCCGCGTTCGCGTTCGATATCCATACTGTCCAGCACCTGCTCCTTCATCTCCCGGTCGGTCAGGCCACCGCAGAACTGGATCATCCGGTCGGCAAGAGTGGACTTGCCGTGGTCGATATGAGCGATAATCGCGAAGTTTCGTATCTTGTTCAGTTCAGTCATGAAGGCGCTTTTATCACTCCTTGGCCCGGAGTTACAAGCGAGATATGAAGGGGGAATGCGTTTTTTGGGCGGCTATTTGATTTCCGCGGGTTTATGGGCCAGATAGCGGTGGACCTGTAGCATCCCGCTCCGCAGCAGTTTGGTGCGCTGGGACCAGAACTGGGCTTCTTTCATGATAGCCTGCAGATTGTCCGCCGCCTCCGGTCCCCGGGCGGACAGGGTCTTGACCACCTGGTCTGCATTTGCCCAGGCTTCCTGGATCAGCTCGATATAATGCTCGGTGATATCTTCGTTGACGCGAATGTTGAAGCCTGCCTCCTCAAGATATTTAACCATGGTTTCGGACGTGATCGGATAGGGATCCAGGGGTTCCTGCCGCAGCCATTTCTGCACGTCAGAATCTTGCATGGATTCAATATCCCGGATCACATAGTCGGTGACCAGGAACAGGCTGTCTTCCTTCAGGTTTTTGTAAATTTCCTTCAGAAGTTCTGCTTTTTTCTGGATGGTGAAGAAGGCTTCCTTGGAGTAGGCCCGGTCAAAGTTGCGTTCAAACGGCTCGATTTCGTCGAAGTCCTTGTAGTAGATCGGGGCTTTTTTCTCGAGCCCGGCGTCCTTGGACATCTTCATGCCCCGCGCGGCGAGTTCTTCAGAGTTTTCATAGCCGCTGATCCAGACGCCGAACTCCTGGGCCAGAACCCTTGCCGGACCGCCAAGCCCGGCGCCGATCACCATGGCGCTTTGTTTTGGCGACAGCGCCAGAAGTTTTGACATGGCGATGACATTTTCGGGCCCCCCCGGACCGCAATAGCCTTGGCCCCAGATCAACTGGGCGACCTGAATACGGGCTTCACTCCAGCTGAATTTCTCGCTTTTTGCATCCTGTGTGGCGGCTTCTGCGGCCGGCTCTTCCCGGGTCAGTTCCTCGTATGTGGCTTTGCCGTTGCGGGCGCGGAGCTTGGCTTCCATGTCGGCGACATCATAGCCTTCCCACCACGCCTTCATGCGCCAGCGAAACGGTACTTTTATGTCTTTTTCCGCAACAGCCACTGAACTTGTCCCTAGTTATCCGCCGGTTTATAGGCGAGAAAGCGCCATACGTGGATTTTCTTTTCCCTGAGCAGCTTGGCCCTGAGGGACCAGAAGGAGGCCTCCTTCATGAGCACGCCGATTTCCGGGCAGTTTTCTCCGTTATCAGTCGCCAGGGTGGCAGCGATCTTGTCTGCATTGGCCCAGCTTTTGGCGATCAGTTCAATATACAGATCTGAAATGTCCTCATTGACCCGAATCATAAAGCCGGCCTTTTCCAGCAAGGCCGTCATCATTTCTGCGGTAACCGGATAGGGGCGGTTGATCTCCTGTTTCAGCCACTTCTGTACGCCTTCGTCTTCCAGCACTTCCGGGCCGGACAGCGTATAGTCGCTGATCAGAAAGAGGGCATCGTCCTTCAGCTTTTCATACATCTTGGCAAGCAGATTGCTCTTTTCCTTTACCGTGTACAGGGCTTCCTTGGCAAAGGCGCGGTCAAAACGACGGCTGAAGGGCTCTTTTGAGTTGGGATCATAAGCAGAGATTTCTGCCTTCTTGCCGAGACCGGCCATGGTGGACAGACTCATGCCCTTCTTGGCCAGTTCCGGGGATTCTTCATAGCCGGTGATCCAGACGCCGAATTCCTCAGCCATCACCCGGCAGGGGCCGCCAAGCCCGGCGCCGATAACCGCGGCACTCATTTCCGGTGTCATGGCAAGAAGTTTTGACATGGCCTTGATATGTTCCGGGCCGCCCGGACCGCAGTAGCCTTGCCCCCACACCAGCTGGGAGACTTCCATCCTCGTCTCATCCCAGGGCAGGACTGCCAGGTTACCGGACAGCCGGTCTTTGGCTTCTTCCATCGCTGCTTTGGGAGCGGGAACAGCTTCAGGAGCTTCCGGGCTTTCAGAAGAAGTGTCGGAGTTGGCGGATACATCATCAGCGTCGCCCTTGTTCAGGCGAGCTTTCATATCATTGACGTCATATCCGTTCCACCAGGCTTTCAAGCGAAGCTTCAGAGGAATTTTTTCCGACTTCTGGGCATTTGCCATCTCTATGTCCCCAAAACTATTACATACATAGTAGGGGATATTAGGTTCAAGCTGTTTAAATATGGTTAATGCATGCAAATGCACAGGGTTCTGCCGGTTTAGTCGGCAGAACCCCGGATTCAGGACGATCAGATAAGGTCAAATCAGCGCAGGCTGCCGCCGGTCGCTGTTGTGACAGCTTCGATCACTTTGCCGGCGATTTGCTCGATTTCCTCGTCCGTCAGCGTCCGGTCTTCGGGCTGCAGGCGGATGCTGACGGCGACGGACTTCTGTCCTTCCGGCACCCCCTGTCCCTGATAAACGTCAAAGATACTGACCTCATCGATCAGTTTCTTTTCGGCGCTGCGCACCGCCTTGATCATGTCGGCGGCAGCCACCTTCTGGTCCACCAGGAAGGCGAAATCGCGTTCCACCGCCTGATAGTCAGAGGTTTTCAGCGGTCCCCGGCTGTTGCCGCCCTTACCCTTCGGCATCGGGATGTTTTCCAGCAGGATTTCAAAAGCCACCAGTGGCCCCTTGACGTCAAGTGCCTTCAGGACCTTGGGGTGGATTTCCCCGAAGTAGGCCAGCACATTTTTCGGGCCGAGCCGGATCACACCGCTGCGCCCCGGATGATACCAGGACGGCGCCTCGGCCGCGACCTGGGCATTGTCGATCTTGGTGCCGATACCACGAAGGACCGCTTCGGCATCTGCCTTGGCGTGGAAAGCGGAGACCTCTTCCGGAGCCTTCGCCCAGTGACGGGCGCCGGTCTGGCCGCGGCGGATACCCGCGAGCACCAGGCTCTGGCCGTCCGGTGTATCGGAAGAAAACTGGCTGCCGGCCTCGAACAGGGCGACATTCTTGAAGCCGCGGTCGATATTGCGGCCGGCCGCAGTGATCAGGTTCGGCAGCAGGCTGGGACGCATGGCGTCCAGGTCGCTGCTGATGGGATTGTCCAGCATCAGTTCCGGCTTCAGCTCCGCAAACAGGCTGACCTGGGCGGACGGCAGGAAGGACCAGGTAACAGCCTCCTTGAGCCCCTGCTGGGCAGCCGTGCGCTTGGCCAGGCGAACCCGCTTCTGCAGCGGGGAAAGTCCGGTTTCAATCTCGCGGCTTGATTTCGGCAGCGGTGTCGCGGGAATATGCTCAAACCCGTGGATACGCAGCACTTCCTCGACGAAGTCGGCTTCGCCGTCAATGTCACAGCGCCAGGACGGCGTGGTCACGTCAAGGGCGCCGTCTTTTTTCTCCACCGTGAAGCCGAGGCGGCCAAGGATATCAATCACTTCTTCTTCGGAAACGTCTACGCCGCCGAGCGAGCGAATGCGTTCCGGGCGCACCCGGACCGTCTTGGTGATGTCCGGGGCTGCACCGGCGAGATAGATTTCACTGGCTTCGCCGCCGCACAGGTCGATGATCATGCGGGTGGCCTGCTCGATGCCGGGGATGATGCTTTCCGGGTCCACGCCACGCTCGAAGCGATAGCGGGCGTCGCTGTCAATGCCCAGCTTGCGGCCGGCCATGGCAATGGCGATGGGGTCGAACCAGGCGCATTCCAGGAACACATTTACCGTGTCTTCCTCGCAGCCGGTGCTGGTGCCGCCGATGATGCCACCGAGGCCGATGACGCCGCTGTCGTCAGTGATGGCGCAGTTGCCGGCGTCCAGGGTGTAGTCATTGTCGTTGAGGGCGGACAGGGTTTCCCCGTTTTTGCTCTGGCGCACCACAATGTCACCCTGGAGGCGGTCGGCGTCGTAAACATGCAGCGGCCGGGCCATGTCATAGGTGATATAGTTGGTGATATCCACAAGCGTTGAGATCGGGCGCAGGCCGATGGCTTTGAGCCGGTTCTGCAACCACTCGGGGCTCGGGCCGTTTTTCACGCCCTTGATGTAGCAGCCGGCGAAGACCGGGCATTGTTCTGTTTCCAGAATGACCTTGACCGGGCTTTCCCCGGAACGGGCAACTTTCTCGAAGCTGGGCTCTTTCAGGGTGCCGAGGCCGGCAGCGGCCAGGTCGCGGGCAACGCCGTAAACGCCGAGCGCATCCTGGCGGTTGGGGGTAATGGCAATCTCGATGATCGGATCATCCAGACCGGCATAGTCGGCAAAGGACGTGCCGACCGGCGCATCGGACGGCAGGTCGATAATTCCGGCATGGTCTTCGCCGAGGCCGAGTTCCCGTTCGGAACACATCATGCCGTTGCTTTCCACACCCCGGATTTTGGTCGGTTTCAGTTTCATGCCGTTGGTCGGGATTACAGACCCGGACGGGGCAAAGGCGCCTTTCAGGCCGGCGCGGGCGTTGGGGGCGCCGCAGACCACCTGCAGCACTTCGCTGCCGGTGTTGACCTTGCAGACCTGCAATTTGTCTGCATCCGGATGCGGACCCGCTTCCATGATTTCGGCAATAACGAAAGGCTTCAGCGTATCCGCCGGGTTTTCGACTTCCTCGATTTCCAGACCGATAGCCGTCAGCTTCTCGGTGATGGTGTCCAGATCCGCATCGGTGTCCAGATATTCCTTGAGCCAGGAAAGTGTGAATTTCATGATACTCTGCCCTTTATTATTTTACGCCCTGGGTGCTCAGTGCCGGAATATCCAGCGCGGCAAAACCGTAATGTTTCAGCCAGCGCAGGTCGGCGGCGAAGAAGTCGCGAAGATCCGGGATGCCCCATTTCAGCATGGCAATGCGGTCCAGCCCCATGCCGAAGGCAAAACCCTGATATTCATTGGGATCGAGACCGACATTTTCCAGTACCCGCGGATTGACCATGCCGCAGCCGAGGATTTCCAGCCAATCGTCGCCTTCGCCGATGCGGATTTCATCGCCCATGAAGGCGCAGCCGATGTCCATTTCGGCGCTCGGTTCGGTGAAGGGGAAGTAGCTGGGCCGGAAGCGGGTTTTGACATTGTCCACTTCAAAGAATTTGCGGCAGAATTCCTCAATGCACCATTTCAGGTGACCCATGTTGATGTCTTTGTCCACGACCAGGGCTTCGACCTGGTGGAACATCGGCGTATGGGTGGCGTCGGAATCACAGCGATAGGTCCGGCCCGGCGCAATGATGCGGAACGGCGGCTTGCCATTCATCATGGTGCGGATCTGCACCGGAGAAGTATGGGTACGCAGCACCTTGCGGTTGCCGTCCTTATCTTCCGGCAGATAGAAGGTGTCGTGCATCTGGCGGGCGGGATGTTCCGGCGGAATATTAAGCGCGGTGAAGTTATAGAAGTCTTCCTCAATCTCCGGGCCCTCGGCGACGCTGAAGCCCATCTCGGTGAAGATTTCGGTGACCTCGTCGATCACCTGGCTGATCGGGTGGATACTGCCCGGTTCGGCCGGGACGGACGGCAGCGTGATATCCAGTTTCTCGGACTGCAGCCGCTGGTTCAGGATCTCATCCTCCAGCGCTTCCCGCCGGTCGGCAATGGCGTCGTTCAGGCTGTTTTTCAGGGCATTGAGTTTCGGCCCGAACTCTTTCTTTTCCTCCGGCGTCATCTTGCCCAGCTCGCGCATCATCAGGCTGACCTGGCCTTTCTTGCCAAGCGCGGATACCCTTACGTTTTCCAGGGTTTCAATCGTATTCGCGGAGGTTATCTGGTCCAGGATTTCCTGTTCCAGTGACTGGAGATCTTCCATATTTACACCCGTTGTTTTCTTTTCCACCTGCTACATACATAAAAAGGGACCTGCTGCCAAGAGCAGGCCCCTTCAAACTTGAAATAAACCGTTAGCTTAGGCTGCGTTGAGAGCAGTCTGTGCCTGGCTGGCCAGGGCTTTGAAGGCTTCCGGTTCACGAACGGCCAGATCGGCCAGAACTTTACGGTCAAGTTCGACGCCTGCGAGTTTCAGGCCGTTCATAAATCGTGAGTAGGTCAGGTCGTGCAGGCGGGCAGCCGCATTGATGCGCTGGATCCACAGGGCACGGAACTGACGCTTGCGGACCTTACGGTCGCGATAAGCGTACTGACCGGCTTTCTCCACGGCCTGTTTGGCAACGCGGATGGTGTTCTTGCGACGACCACGGTAGCCTTTGGCCGCTTTGATGACTTTTTTGTGTTTGGCGTGCGCTGTGACGCCGCGTTTGACGTGTGCCATTCTGCTTCTCCTTAACCGTAGGGCAGGAATTTCTTGACGATACGTGCATCCTGTTCGGACAGGACGGTCGTGCCGCGAAGGTTCCTGATCTGTTTGTTGGTACGCTTGATCATGCCGTGCCGTTTACCGGCCTGGCCAGCGCGTACTTTGCCACTGGCGGTAAGTTTGAAGCGCTTTTTGGCGCCACTCTTGGTTTTCAGTTTGGGCATTTAGCTTTCCTTTTCAAATATTTTTCGCAGTTGCCTGCGGAAGCTTTCCGGATGGCGAGGCATGCCCTTCCATGGCCAGACCATCCAACGGAAGCAAGGCTTATAACGCCCTTTATGGCCAATTGCAAGGGGATTCAGGGGTAAAATGCCCCGTTGAATAAAGCTTTATCGGCCATTTTACACTCTGTTCATCCCTGTGCCCTATTTTGGCCGTGTACACAACATCAAATGCCCCTTTATAGTCGGGCAGTAACAAAAGAAAAACAATAGGTGGATCAAGATATGATTTTTACAGCTTTGCAGAGGATTGGCGCCGCAGCTCACAAAAAGGCGGCGGCATTTTTTGTGATCTTTCTCCTGTTTGCAGGACCACTGGCCCAGGCGAAGACGATCCTTCCCGAAACGGCCACGCCGGCCATGTGGATGGTCGAAAAGGGCGAAGCAAAAGTCTATTTCCTCGGGTCGTTCCATGTGTTGCCAAAGACCATGGCCTGGAACCAGGGGGACGTGCAAAAGGCCTTTGCCGACTCAGATGTCTATGTCATGGAAACAGTGATGGATGCCAAGGGGCAGGGCGAAATTGCCATGCTGATGATGAAAAATTCCATGCTGCCGCCGGGCTACAGCCTGAAGACCCTGCTTGACGACGATCACTATCAGAAGGCCCTGAAGCTGACGGCGCCTTTGGGGTTGTCCGAGGCGCAGGTCACCCGTCTGCAGCCCTGGTACCTGGCTATCATGCTGTCGGCCCAGACTATTATCGCCAATGGCCTGGACCCCTCAAGCGGTGTCGACCATACCCTGCAGGGACTGGCGGAGCAGGGCGGCAAGGAGATTGCCGGCCTGGAGACCACAAAGGAACAGATCGAAGCGCTGGCCCATCATCCGCTCGAGGTGCAGAGTGCGATGTTGTCGGATACGCTGGATAAAATGGACCAGTTTGACGATTATATGCACGATTATATTTCCGCCTGGGCCTCCGGCGATGCCAAGCAGATTGAAGAGACCATGGTGGAAGAGATGAAAAGCTACCCCTCCATGTATGAAGCGCTTCTGGTGAACCGCAATAAAAAATGGGCGCCCAAGATTGCCGAGCTGATCGAGTCGGGCAAAAACGTCATGATTGTCGTCGGCCTGGCCCATCTGGTCGGCGACGATAGCGTGCTCAATATTCTGAAAGAAAAAGGCTACCGGATCGAACGGGTCCAGTAGCCTTCATCCCGGTAACCTTCATCCAAATGGCACTCCACCTTATTTGTGCCCGGCAACCCCTTCGCGGATCCGCGCCTCGATTTTCAGGCGCAGGTCCCGGATGGCGTTGGGGGACCGGGTGCCCTGGGCCAGAAGCATATAGGCGACCGGCACCACAAACAGGGTAAAGAAAGTGGCGATCAGCACGCCGCTGATGACGACTACCCCGATCACAAAGCGGGTTTCCGCTCCGGCGCCGGTTCCCAGCACCAGCGCCACCGACCCCATCACCGTGGTGATGGAGGTCATGACGATGGGCCGCAGGCGTTTGCGGGAGGCTTCGATCAGGGCTTCCATAAATTCCTCACCCTTGTCGCGGAGCTGATTGGCAAATTCCACAATCAGGATGCCGTTCTTGGCGGCGAGCCCCACCAGCATGATGATGCCGATCTGGCTGTAGATATTCAGCGACTGACCCGTCAGTTTCAGGCCGATGAAGGCGCCGGTCACGGCGAAGGGGACCGTCAGCAGGATGATAAACGGGTGGCGGAAGCTTTCGAACTGGGCGGCCAGCACCAGGAACACCACCACCAGCGCCATGCCGAACACCAGGTAGACCGATTGGCCGGCCTCCATAAAGTCGCGGCTTTCCCCGTCATAGTCGATTCCGGCCGTGGCCGGCAGATGGGTCCTGGCGGTTGTTTCCAGATACTCGAGGACTTCGCCCAGCGTATAGCCCGGATTGACGCTGCCGGATATGGTGATGGAGCGCAGCCGGTTAAAGCGCTTGAGGTCAGCGGCGCTGCCCACTTCATGCAGGCTGACCAGGTTGGATATGGGAATCAGGTTGCCGGTCCGGTCAGACCGCACATAGATGTTGGACATATCGTCGGGGGTCTGGGTGGCGCCTTTTTCGCCTTCGAGGATGACGGGATATTCCTCGCCGCCGGAGACAAAGGTGGTGACTTCCCGCGCGCCCATCATGGTTTCCAGTGTCCGGCCGATGGTTGATACAGAAACACCAAGGTCGGCGGCCCGGTCGCGGTTGATGTCGACCAGGATCTGCGGCTTGGTCTCCTTGTAATCACTGTCCACATTGGCGATGCCGGGATAGTTGGCGATCTCGTCCAGCATAATATCGCGCCAGCGGGCCAGTTCTTCATAGTCCGTGCCCTGCAGGACAAACTGGACCGGATTTCCGGATCCGCGGCGGATGCCGGTGGGCATGGTGGCGAATAATCTCAGGTCAATGTGCTGGAACAGCCTGCCCTGCAATTCGTTGCGAATTTCCTGGGCGGACCGCTCCCGCTCATCCCATTCCACCAGCCGCATGATGGCGATGCCGGAATTGACCCCCCGGCTGCCGAAGCCGGGCACGCGGACAATCACATTGAAGGCTTCACCGGTTTCAAGATATTTGAGCAGGTCCTTTTCCACGGTGAACATCTTGTCATGCATGGTGTCGTAGCTGCTGCCTTCCGGGCCCTTGGCGATCACGTAAATGACGCCTTGGTCCTCGAGCGGCATGAATTCGGACGGAAGGCCGCGGAACAGGACCACGGCCAGGACCAGAACGCCAGCCATGGCGGCGAGCACGATCCAGTATCTCTTCAACAGCCACTCGAGCAGCGCCTTGTAGCCGTTTTCCAGTTTCCTGAAACTGCTGTTGACGCCGGAATGAAACGCGTTTTCCTTGTCCTTTTTCTTCAGCAGCTTTGAACAGAGCATGGGCGACAGGGACAGAGCGACGATCGACGAGAAGCCGACGGCCGCCGCCATGGCCAGCGAGAATTCGGTAAACATGCGTCCGGTTTCGCCTTTGATAAAGACGATGGGGACAAAGACGGCGATCAACACAAGCGTTGTCGCAATCACCGCAAATCCCACTTCGCGGGCGCCGTGGTAGGCGGCCAGCAGCGGCGGTTCGCCATTTTCCACGCGGCGGTAGATATTTTCCAGCACCAGGATGGCGTCATCCACCACCAGGCCGATCGAAAGGACCAGCGCCAAAAGGGTGAGCAGGTTGACCGAAAAACCCGCGAGGGCGAGGAAGATAAAGGATGCCGTGATGGAAACCGGGACGGTCACCGCCGGGATCAGCATGGCCCGGGCGCTGCCGAGGAACAGGTAGATGACAAGCACCACCAGCAGCATGGCGATGGCAAAGGTCTTGTAGACTTCGTGAATGGCTTCTTCGATAAAGCGGGAGCTGTCATAGCTCAGACCGATTTCCGTTCCTGCAGGAAGGGTCTCGTTAATCCTTTCGCGCTCCGCCTTGACGGCGAGGGCCACATCAAGGGTATTGCCCTTGGACTGTTTGACGATCCCCAGGCCGATCATATAGTCGCCGTTACTGTGCATCTCGGAACGGTAGTCCTCGGCCCCGAGTTCGACCCGAGCCACGTCGCCAATTCGGGTCAGATGTCCGTCTTCGCTCTGCTTGATCACCAGGTTGGAAAAATCCTCCGGCCGTTCATATTCCCGGCTCATCCGGACGGTGAATTCCCGTTCAGAAGACTCCAGTCGGCCTGCAGGTAGTTCCACATTTTCCCGGCGCAGGGCCGTTTCGATATCGTTCGAGGTAATGCCCCGGGCAGCCATCTTTTCCCGGTCCAGCCACAGTCGCATGGCATAGGTAGAGGTGGACATCCGGATCCGGGCAACGCCGTCGATGCTGGACAGCCGGTCGACGATATAGCGCTGGGCATAATCGGCCAGCTTGAGCTTGTCCATGGTGGTGCTGCGCAGGTTCAGCCACATGATCGGATCGTCGTTTTCGTCGTCCTTGGTCACCTCCGGCGGATCGGCCTCTTCCGGCAGGTTGTTGAGCACCGTGGACACCCGCTGGCGAATGTCGCTGGCGGCTTCATCCAGGTCCCGGGTAATGGCAAACTGAATGGTAATGGAGGAGCGGCCGTCGGTGCTGGTGGAGGTGATGGTCTTGATGCCTTCAACACCGCTGATCCGGTCCTCGATCATCTGGGTGACCTTGGTTTCCACCACTTGGGCCGAGGCCCCGGGGTAGTTTGTCCGGATGGAAATAACCGGCGGATTGACGTCGGGATATTGCCGTAGCGGAAGGTCGATAAAACTCATCACGCCGAAGGTAATCAGCAGCAGGCTGATCACGGTGGCGAAGACGGGACGATCGACAGAGACATCGGACAGGATCATGGCTCACTCCCCGTTCGCTGTGCCGGATGACGGGGCCGGTTCAGGCGGAGTGAAGGTGACCCTGGTGCCATCCTGGATTTTCAGCAGCCCCCGGCTTACCACCATTTCGCCGGCCTTCAGGCCGGAAAGGACCTCTACAGCGCCGGGGCGCCGCCGTCCGGTTTCAACCTGGCGGCGGGATACCCTGTTGTCCGGCTGGATGACGAAAGCATATTTCCGGTCCTCATAGTTGATGATGGATTCTTCCGGGATCATGAGTGATTTCCCCCGGTTCCTGATCAGGTCAATGATCAGAAGCATTCCCGGACGCAGCAGCAGCTCGTCATTGGGGATTTCCGCCCGCACGGTGATGGCGCGTGATTCCGGATTTACCCTGGTGTCAATGGTCGTGACCTTGCCCTCGAACAGCCGGTCATAGGCTTCCGATCTGGCCTCAATGCTCTGGCCCTCCTTCAGGGCGGCCAGGAAGGCTTCCGGCACGGTAAAATCCACCTTGATGACGGACAGGTCGTCAATTGTCGTAATGACAGTTCCCGGTGTGACCAGGGCGCCGACGCTGATCTGCCGGATTCCAAGCCGGCCGTCAAAGGGCGCAATGATCTGCCGGTCCCGGATGCGGGCATTGGCAATCTGGAGCTGGGCCAGGGCCTTTTCATACAGGGTCTTCTGGGCGTCCAGCCGGGCGGTGGCCAGGGTTTTGGCTTCCACCAGTCCGCGCACCCTTTTCAGCTCCCGCTCCTGTTCGTCAAAATTGGCCTGGGCTTCCCGCAGGTCCGCCTGTTCCTCTTCTGTGACCAGGGTGGCAAGGACCTTTCCTTTGTTCACATACATGCCGTCTTCAAAGTTGATCGCGGAGACCTTGTCTGTGGTGGTGGCGGTGAGCACGACAGACTCATTGGCCTTGGTTGTGCCGAGGGCTTCGACAGTATCGACAAATTCGTCCATGACCACTTCGCTGACCATCACCTGGACGATCCGTTCTGACGGCTTAAGTCCCGTCTCGCTTTCCTTGGGTCCAAGGAATGTGTAGGCGGCAAAAGCCCCGGCGATCAATAGGATGACAACGATTAAACCCCTGAAGAACATTAGTTTTCCTTATAATTGACCCGCTGGTTTGATGCAGGTTTCTATCCGCTTAGTATAGCCCGAACTCCTGCAGGGACAAAGTCGAGAGTGCACCATTTAGCAGGAATTTATACAAAATCTATTTGTTACACAGTTGTACGTGATACGAAACAATTTCTGACGCGGATTTCGGGGCGGGGCATGAAAATGTGACCAATAGAAAAACGGATATGGAAAAACCCGCCCGGCTTGCGCCGTTGGCGGGTTTGCTCCAATCGCATCGTTGCCCTGTTCAGCTGACCCGGGACAGCGTGCTAATCTGTACGGCCTATGGGCGTACAATCGCCGCAAGTATACACCAGAAACCCGGTCGATTCAAAAGCGGCGATAAATCAGGATATTAGAATCGGATGCCGACTTAGTAACGTCCGACTCGGGGCGGTTCGGTGCCACGCAGGACCGGCACGAATGCAATGTTGAACAGGGTAGCAAACATGATCGGAACGCCGGCCATGGCGGCATAGACAAAAACCATCGGTGTCCAGAGAAAAGCCAGGACAAGCAGGCACAGGACAAAATTAATCAGAAACAGTACGGGTGTGGTAAATTCACGCATGGGGAAATAACTCGACTAATTTTCAAAAACAATAAGCAGGCCTTACATAGACCTGCTCTTGCTGCATTGCAATATGTAATGTGCAGTTTTTTTATGTGTAATGTATTGGTTTTATTTCGGCGCCATGATCATGATCATCTGACGACCTTCCAGCTTCGGATGCTGTTCGATCTTGACCCGATCTTCGAAGTCGGCTTTGACCCGTTCCAGAACTTCCATGCCAAGCTCCTGGTGAGCCATTTCGCGTCCACGGAACCGGAGGGTGACCTTGACTTTGTCGCCGGCCGTGAGAAATTTGTCGATGGAGCGCATCTTGACGTCATAATCATGTTTTTCGATGCCGGGCCGCATCTTGATTTCCTTGACATCAATGGTTTTCTGTTTCTTGCGGGCCAGACTGGCTTTTTTCTGAGCTTCATACTTGAACTTGCCGTAGTCCAGAATCTTGCAGACCGGTGGCTCCGCGTTGGGAGAGATCTCCACAAGATCGAGCCCCGCCGCCTTTGCCATTTCGAGGGCTTTGTCGATTGCTACGGTGCCGTGGTTCTCACCTTCGGCGTCAATAAGTCTTACTTCGGCGACATTGATGTCGTCGTTTACCCTCGGGCCCTTTTGGGCAGGCGGGCTTGCCATTGGTCGTCTAGCTATAGTTTCCTCCTGCGATCGTTCATCGCTGGTTATTAAAAATAATTTGCCGTCCGTTTTATACGGTCCAAAGGTGAAATTAGTGTAACCATTCACCTCAGGTCCGGGGGAACAGATTCTTCCTTAAGTTTATGGATTGCGTCAGTTAAATCAAGGGTTTCCTGCTTTTGGGACCCCAAACGCCGGACTGTGACCGTATTTTGTTCGGCTTCCCGGGCGCCGATTACAAATATGGCGGGCACCTTGGCGTGGGAATGCTCCCGCACTTTGTAATTGATTTTTTCGTTGCGCAAATCGAACTCCGCCCTGAGGCCGGCGTCAACAAGCTGCTGGTGAACGGCTTTTACATGGTCATCCTGGTCGGAGGTAATGCCGGTGACCACGACCTGGGTCGGGGCCAGCCACAGCGGGAAGCGACCGGCATAATGTTCGATCAGAATGCCGATAAACCGCTCGAAGGTGCCGAAGACCGCACGATGCAGCATGACCGGGCGATGCTTTTCCCCGTCCTGGCCGATATAGGTGGCGTCGAGCCGTTCCGGCAGCACATAGTCCAGCTGGAAGGTGCCGCACTGCCAGGTCCGGCCGATGGCGTCGGTCAGGTGGAATTCCAGTTTCGGGCCATAGAAGGCGCCTTCGCCTTCCGCATATTCAAAGTCAAGGCCGCTGGCGGTGAGCGCATCGGCCAGGGACTTTTCTGCCCGGTCCCATGTTGCGTCGTCCCCGGCCCGCATTTCCGGCCGGGTCGCCAGCTTGTATTTAATATCCGTCAGGCCCATGTCTTCATAAACCTTGGCAAACAGGGCCAGGAACCGCTTGGTCTCGTCGGTAATCTGGTCTTCCCGGCAGAAGATATGGGCATCATCCTGGGTCATCTGGCGCACGCGCATCAGGCCGTGCAGGGCGCCGTGGGCTTCGTTGCGGTGGCAACAGCCGAATTCTGACATGCGGATCGGCAGGTCGCGGTAGCTCTTGATGCCTTGTTTGAAGACCTGGATATGGGCCGGGCAGTTCATGGGCTTGAGCGCCATCATGCGGGCATCCCGCGGAACCTCGATGTCGCCCTCCGCGGTCGGCACCATGTCCGGCACCACAAACATATTCTCGCGGAACTTGCCCCAGTGGCCGGACTGTTCCCACAGTTTGGAGTCCATCAGCTGCGGCGTCTTGATTTCCTCGTAGCCGTCCTCGGCCAGGCGGGCGCGGATATAACGTTCCAGCTCGATCCAGATCTTGAAGCCCTTGGCGTGCCAGAAGACGGAGCCCTGTGCCTCTTCCTGCATGTGGAACAGGTCCATTTCACGGCCGATCTTGCGATGGTCGCGTTTCTCGGCTTCCTCCAGGCGGTGCAGATAGGCCTTGAGTTCCTTCTTGTCGCGCCAGGCGGTACCATAGACACGGGTCAGCATTTCATTGCGGCTGTCGCCGCGCCAGTAGGCGCCAGCCACCTTCATCAGCTTGAAGGCATCGCCCAGCTTCTTGGTGCTGGGCAGGTGCGGCCCGCGGCACAGGTCGATGAAATCGCCCTGGCGGTACAGGGTGATCGGCTGGTCGGACGGAATATCCTCGATGATTTCCGCTTTATATTCCTCGCCCATGTCGCGGAAGAATTTCACCGCCTCGTCCCGGTCCCAGACCTCGCGGATGATTTCCTCGTCGCGCTCGACGATTTCCTTCATCCGGGCCTCGATCTTTTCCAGGTCCTCGGGCGTAAACGGAGTCTTGCGGGCGAAGTCATAATAGAATCCGTCCTCGATCGCCGGGCCGATGGTGACCTGGGTGTCGGGGTAGAGCTCCTTTACCGCTTCGGCCATGATGTGGGCGGCGTCATGGCGTAGCAGTTCCAGGGCCGCCTCATCCTTGCGGGTGATGATGGAGACGTTGGAATCGCTTTCGATTTCACGGGTCAGGTCCCATTGTTCGCCATTGACCACAACGGCCAGGGCCGCCTTGGCCAGGCCGGGTCCGATATCCTCAGCCAGGGTCTGTCCCGTCACCGGACCGTCAAAGGTGCGGATGCTGCCGTCGGGCAGGGTGAGGGAAACTTGTTTAGTCATGATCTTCTGGCCGTCTGTCTCAAGTGTTAAATCAATGGGTTGTCTTATCCTTGGGGAACTTATCGGGATTTCCGCGCAAGTCAAGCTTACATGGGGTTACAGGGGGTAAATAAAGCTTAAAAAGCGTTTTTCAATCTGCTACGAGGATTTATAGTAAAATTAGCTTTCAAAGATGCCGGGGATATTTCATGATCACAGAGACTGACGCGCCAGACTTCCTGTTCCTGGAAAACGGTCGGAGAATCGCCTATCACAAGACGGAAGGCAAAAGCCCGACGGTGATTTTTTTCGGCGGTTTCATGTCCGATATGGAAGGCAGCAAGGCCCTGGCGCTGGAGGACCATTGCCGGGCCCGCGGCCAGGCCTATATCCGCTTTGATTATTCCGGGCACGGCTCCTCTTCGGGGGAATTCAGGGACGGTACCATCGGTGACTGGAAGGAAGACGCCCTGGCGGTGGTGGAGCGCCTGACCGAAGGGCCGGTCGTGATCATCGGCTCCAGCATGGGCGGCTGGATCGGCCTGCTGGTCGGTCTGGAGGTCAGGGATCGCCTGTCCGCCTTCATCGGCATAGCCCCGGCGCCGGATTTTACCCGGGAGCTGATGTGGGAGAGCTATTCACCGGAAATCCAGGAAAAACTGAAGCGCGACGGAGTCTATTATGAACCAAGCCAGTATAGTGACGAACCCTATGCCATCAGTTACCGCCTGATCGAGGAAGGGGACAGTCACCTTCTGCTTGGCGGCACCATCGACCTCGTGTGCCCGGTGCGGCTGCTGCACGGCATGAAGGACGAGGATGTGCCGTATGAGTGGTCGCAACGGATTTGTGCCGCGCTGGCGTCGGAGGATGTGGAAATCTCCTATGTCAAAAATGGTGATCACCGCCTGTCTTCGGATCGGGACCTGAAGCGTTTGTGCGACACCCTGGATGCCTTGCTGGAGGATTAGCCATGACCAAGAAACTGATCGATCTGAGCCATACGGTTGAAGACGGTATGATCACCTACAAGGGGCTGCCGGCGCCATTGATCTGTGATTTCCTCAGCCGCGGGGATTCCCGCGGGCATTATGACGAGGGTACCGAATTCCATATCGGCGAGATCAAGATGGTGGCCAATACCGGCACCTACCTGGACAGCCCGTTTCACCGCTATTCGGACGGCAGGGATCTGTCCGAACTGGACCTGGAGCGTCTTGCCGATCTGGAGGCGGTGGTCGTCCGGGTTGATGAGGAAGCAATGGCCATTAATGACACCCACTTCCGGGGACTGGACGTGGCGGGCAAGGCTGTACTGGTGCATACCGGCTGGTCGCGCCACTGGGGCACGGATGCCTATTTCGAAGGACATAATTTCCTGACCGAAGACGCCGCCGTCTGGCTCAGGGACAACGGGGCGGTGCTGGTGGGGATTGACAGCTATAATATCGATGATGTTCGCGGAGGTTCCCGGCCGGTGCATTCCACCCTGCTCGGGGCGGAAATCACCATTGTTGAACATATGACCGGGCTCGATCAGCTCCCCGACAGTGGCTTTCGCTTTTTCGCCGTGCCGGTCAAGATCAGAGGGATGGGCACTTTTCCGGTCCGGGCCTTCGCCCTGACCGATTGAGCTATCCAACCAGGGCGGCAAAGCCCTCGCGATAAGTGGGATAATTCAGTTTAACCCCCAGTTCCGATTTGATGCGGTCGTTGCGGACCCGCTTGCTTTCGCTGTAGAAACTGCGCATCAGCGGCGACAGCTCCGCCGTATCGAAACCCACCTCCGGCAGGCGGGGCAGGGACATCAGGTCGCAGACATAGTCGATCACTTCATCGGGCGGGGCCGGCAGGTCGTCGACCACATTGTAGCTGCAGCCCGGATTGGGATGGTCCATGGAGGCCAGCAGCACCTGCACGATATCCTCCACGTGGATGCGGCTGAAATACTGGTTCTTTTTGACAATCTTCTGGGTGCGGCCGGATTTAAGACTTTCATATTGTCCGCGGCCGGGACCATAGATACTGCCGAGCCGGAACAAATGGACAGTAAGATCTGCCTGTTCCAGGAGCTCAAGCCAGCCCTTCTCGGCCTCGAGGCGAAGTTCGCCGCGCCGGGAGCTCGGCGTTTCCGGCGTGTCGTCATCAACCCAGCCGCCGTTATGGTCGCCGTAAACACCGGTGGTGGACAGATAGCCGACCCATTGCAGGTTTTTCAGTTTGGCTATGTCCTGTGCATGACTGGCCAGGACCGGATCGCCGGTCAATTCTTCCGGCGGCGTGGAAATCAGAAGATGGGTGACGTCTGACAGGATTTCAGCGGCCTCTGCAAGCGGAGCAGTGCCGTTGAAAACGTGGGCTTCGATGCCTTGAACTATCAGCTCCTTTTGCCTGTCAGGGCTTCGGCAGGTGCCGGCAATAATCCAGTCAGCATCACTGGCAAGTCGAGAAGTCAGGGCCCGGGCTGTGTACCCCAGGCCGAAGCAGAAAAGCTTTTTAGTCATCAAAGTTCGCTTGTGGTTTGAACCTATTGCTTGGTCGGCAGGAACGTCGTTCCCAGGATCAGGGTGGCATGTAGCCGGACCAACTGGGAGACGTTCATCTGCTGGCCGCCACTATCCCGGTTTACCCGATAGGTTTCAAGGACTTTGTCATCAAGGGTCTTGGCCTGGGCGCGCTGGTACTGCAGGGCGGAGGGGGAGAAAGTCAGTTCCGTAATACGGTATTTGCGCTTGGGAAACAGGTCATTGAGATTGGCGAGTTCCTTTTGCGCCATTTGATAGATATTTCTCCGTAGCAGGCGATAGTGATCCTGTTTTTCCTCTTCACTGGGGGCGTAGGAGACATTCTGCAGCTCCACCTCGAAGCCGGTGCGGCTCGCTCTTTTCAGCTTGTCCCGCAGCCCGTCGATGCCGGTGTCGGCTATCCGGCTTTCCGCGTTTATGGTCCATTGTTCATAGCCGGCGGATCCCTCCCGGCGGTTGAAGCCGGTGAATTTCCATTCGGTGCCGGGGGCGACCTTTGCCAGTTCGGCCAGGACTTTCTGCCGGACGGCGCCGCTTTGCTTCTGGTCAAAAACCGCCACAATTTGCAGGTAGACCTTTGCCGTCGCGGTTGTCAGCCACTCTTCTGTGGCCAGCTCGAGGGTGATGCTGTCCTGAAAAACAGGTTCCTGGGCAATGGCAATCTGTCCCGGGGCGGACTGGGCATAAGCCGCGGCAGTCAGGTTAAAAGCCAGGACGGCTGGTATTAAAAAACGAAAAAAGGATGCAGGATTTGTTGTACGGTTCATGATCTTTTCCTCTATTGTGACCAGGCTTGTCCGCAGAGCAGGCGGCCTGTAGTATCCCCGACAGAACATGATGCTGACCGGAAAGTTGGTTTATTTTTATGGCAGAAACAAGACTCGAACTTAGATACATACTTTTAAATATCGTAATATTTATAATATGCCATTTTATGACAGGTGGCGTCCAGTCAGCACTTGCGCAAACCGATGAAGCCGCAAACCCGGAAGAGCTGGACGCCCAGCGTTACGGGGCTTGTCTTCGGCTTGTGGAGGACAAGCCGCAAGAGGCCTTGTCCTTTGCCAGGGAGTGGAATGTCGAGCGACAGGGCCTGTCGGCTGCCCGTCATTGCGAGGCCCTGGCCCTCCTGGCTCTTGACCGGTCCGCTGAGGCGGCGGAGCTGCTTGAACGGGAAGCGGATAATATCCTGACCGGTGACGGGCTCGGTGACTATGCCCAGGCCAACCGGCGCAAGCTGCGGACAGACTTGTACAGCCAGGCGGCCCTGGCCTGGCAGCGGGCGAATGAACTGGACAAGGCCTATTCGGCTCTCAGTTCCGCCCTGCTGGCGGCCGGTGAGGACGAGGCGCTGATCAGGGATATCTATCTGGAACGTGGCAGGATTCAGTCGCTCAGGCGTGAACATCAGGCCGCCATCCAGGACCTGACCCGGGCCATAGAGCTGGCGCCGGCAGAGATCGAGGGATATTTTTTGCGGGCCAAGGTTTTCCGCTACAAGAAGAACTACGCGGCTGCCCGCCTGGATATATCGGCGGCGCTGGATCTGGATCGCGATGATCCGGATGTGTTGCTGGAAAGCGGTATTCTCTATCGGGTGACGGGAGAAAAGCTCAAGGCCGGCCAGGAGTGGAAAAAAGTGCTCGAGCTCTATCCGGATAGTGAATATGCCGCAACGGCAAAGGAAAACCTGGACCTGATGGCGGCGGACTGACGGGCGATCGGCCCGCCTGCCTTATTTCAAACATAGTTGTGCTGGATCATATCATGGCATTCTAATTAAAGGACTGATTTACAGTTATTTTGGAGGATATCATGAAGAACATTGCCACATCTCTTATTTCATCTGCCGTTGCCGTTGGTTTTTCCCTGTCAGTTGCCGGTTATGCCATGGCTGACAGCTCCAAGAAGCCCGAGAACAAGGGCCAGGAAGTCAAAACCGAAATGATGCAGAAAAAAGAAGAAATGAAGGCCCAGCATCAGGAAATGATGACTGAAAAAGAAAAGGTCAAGGCCGAGAAAAAGGAAATGAAGACCGAACAGGAAAAGGTCAAGGCTGAAAAAGAAAAGATGAAAAAAGAGATGAAAAAAGAAGGTGATGACGAATAAGTCAGCTTCACTTGATCGAAGTTTCGAGGGAGCCGACCGAGGCTCCCTTTTTATTTTTGCCATTCCTCCCGGACAATCCCGTCCTCTTCCCGGTCCATATATTGCTGTCTCAAGGCAGCAAAGGTTTCTTCTTCTGCCAGGCGCCGCAAGGCCCAGACCGCGGCGGAGCGTATGACGGCATTCTGTTCGGCAAGTTTCCTTTCAATCTGCGGCAGACAGGCGCTGTTGCCACTGTTGCCGATGGCGATCAGCACGTTGCGGATAAAATAGTCGCGACCGATACGTTTGATCGGTGAGCCGGAGAAGATTTCCCTGAAATCCTGATCCTCCAGTTCCACCAGGTCAGCCAGGTCCGGGGCCTCCAGTTCGGGCCGTGGGAACAGCCGGTTTTCCCGGGCGCGCCGGGCAAATTTATTCCAGGGACAGACGGCCAGGCAGTCATCGCAGCCATAGATCCGATTACCCATGGCTTCCCGGAACTCCGCCGGGATATGGCCTTTGTATTCGATGGTCAGATAGGAAATACAGCGCCGCGCATCCAGCTGGTAGGGGGCGGGAAAAGCCCCGGTCGGGCAACTATCCAGGCAATTCCGACAGGATCCGCAGTGATCCTTTTCAGGATTGTCTGCTTTCAGATCCAGGGTCGTGAAAATGCTGCCGAGGAACAGCCAGGAGCCGTGGCTGCGGCTCACCAAATTGGTATGTTTGCCCTGCCAGCCCAGTCCGGCTTTTGCCGCCAGTGGCTTTTCCAGCACCGGCGCCGTGTCGACAAAGACCTTTACTTCCGCGTCATAGGTCCGATGGATCTGGCGGGCGACCTGTTTCAGTTTTTTTTTGATGATATCGTGATAATCGTGGCCCTTGGCGTAAACAGAGATATTTCCTGTTTCCCGCCTGTCCAGCCGTTCCAGGGGGTCATGAGCCGGCCCGTAATTCATGCCCAGCATGATGATCGAGCGTACATCAGGCCACAGCGTCAGGGGCGATTTCCGCCGGTCCGCCTTGTCCGCCATCCAGGCCATAACCCCATGACGGCCGGCTTTCAGGAACTGGTCGAAATGTCCGGCCGCCCGGGCCATGCCGTCGGGGGTGGTAATGGCGACGGTGTCGAATCCGGCGTCGCGGGCTAACCTGGAAATGTGGCTTTCCGGCTGCTCCATATTGTTTAGAAATCCAGGTCGCGGTAATGGGCTGCAGGCGTCAGTCCGGCGATTTTATCCTGCAGGATGGCCTGGAAACTGGGCCGTGACTTGATGCGGGCGTACCAGTCCTTGGCTTTTTCAAAATTCTGCCAGGGCACATCGCCCAGATAATCGATGCAGGACAGATGCGCCGCAGCCGAAATGTCGGCTAGGGTGAAATTATCCCCGGCCAGCCAGTTGCGCCGATCGGTCAGATATTCGATATATTTCAGGTGGTGCTTAATATTCTGTCCGGCATAACGGATGTTTGCGGCTTCCGGCGTGCCCCGTTTGAGAAAAGACTTCATGATCTTTTCGTTGATAATCAGCGACGTCACTTCCCGGTAAAATTTATCATCGAACCACTCCACCAGGCGCCTTGTTTCCGCCCGTCCCTCGATTGTGTCGCCGATCAGGTTGGGGGCCGGATATTGTTCCTCCAGGAATTCCATGATGGCGTAGGGGCCGCTGACGGCCTGCCGGGGCTCATCTTTGACAAGGACGGGGACGTTTCCGGCAGGGTTCAGGGCCAGGAACTCGGGCCGCCGCTGCCACGGAAGTTCCAGCTTCATCTCGAAGTCAACTTTCTTTTCCTGCAGGGCAATGCGGGTTTTGCGGGAAAAGGGACAGAACCAATAGTGATAGATCGTCAACATGGGGACAGTTTACTTAAATAGTCTGAAACTCCCAAATCATTTTAGGTGCTCTGGAAGCAGGTACAATTTGTGTCGGAAGGAGATTTATTACAGGCTTTCCAAACTGTCGTCCAGTGCGAGAAATCCGGTAAAAGAAAAAAAGGCACCCAGAAGGATGCCTTTTGAACCTGGCGCTGTTTCCCGTATCAGATCAGGGACGCATCGGCTGCGCTGGGCAGGTCCATTTCCAGAATGGCCATCTGAAAGGCGTAGGACACTTCACCTTCATCTTCATCCCTGTAGATAACGCCGATAAATTCACCATCATACTGGACTTCCACACTGTCCTCATCCTTGGTGGACGGCTTTTCCAAGGTGAATTTGGTGCTCTCGAACTTGTCGTTGAGATATTTGCGCAGGCGTAACATTTCTGTTCTTGTCATTTGTATTCCTCGGAAAGCGTTTGTTCAATTTTCCCCAGATAGGGTTTTACAGCATCAAGGTCGTCCTGTGAAATATTTTTCATGGACGTCATCATGGACAGGCTGGTTTGCAGATTGGCAATAATAGCCTGCTTCTGGGCATCGGAAATATGCGGGTTGCTCTGCACATCCTTGATGGCCTGGTCAATTTCTTCCCGGGACTGGCTGAATTCACTGCTGTCAATTGTTGCGGCCATATAAGCCTGCATGACGCGGTTGGCCGTCAGAGCCCATTCCTCGGGTGAGGAAAAGCCCGCCTTGGCGAGGATGTCCTGGAACTCGCCATAAGCCTTGTGTCCCTGGATCATCGCCACTGAGGACATAAAGGGGTTAAAACCACTTTCCCCGCCCGACTGCGGCGGGGCTGAACTCTCGAAGTCCAGGCTATATTTCGACCCGAGTTCCTGCAACGGTGCCCAGGTGCTGAGGAATTTTTCAATTTGGTTGCCGGAAAGGCTGCTTCCTGCCGTGGCGAGGAAGGGAAGGCCGGACAATAGGAAGAAGAGTGCTACTGCCGTACATAGCTTTTTGATCATGTCTGTCTCCTGGCTGGGATTTCGCCTATTCTGGCAACAATTCCGGCTCAGCACAATGATGATTTGGGCCGTCAGGGACAAGAATTGCCTCCCTCATCAGGCTGCGGATTATAGTTAACATATTCTTACGTAACCATAAAAGTCTAGCTTTAAACATTGAGTAACCAATTTGCGCTAGTTTGATTCACATAGGCGCTCCAGAGGGGGACGTAATAATAAGTTAAAGTTGTTCTGGGAGCGCATTTCAATAAGTATGCAGGAGATATTGAAAAATGGTTTTGAGTAGGTTGATGAAAATTATTGCTTTGATGCTGACACTGGGGTTGTTCAGCGCATTTGGAACAGTTGAAGCAAACGCAAACGATCTGAAGGACTGGCAGGTTAAACTGATTAAGCTGGTCGCCAAGAAACAGGTTTATCCCCGTGCTGCAATGGAAGACGAACTTGAAGGCAAGGCCAAAGTGAAAATTGCCTTTGACCGTTCAGGTGCAATCACAAGCCACGAGCTTGTTCAGTCCACCGGTCATGATATTCTTGATCAGGAAGTTGAGAACCTGGTAGGCCGCATCAACCCGCTGCCTGCACCGCCGGCAAGTCTCGGCGATGACAAGCTGGTAATTGTCCTGCCCTTGACCTGGGCGATCCAGTAACAGAGTTCTCTCTTGGATTTAGAAGGAAAGGCGGCTTTGGCCGCCTTTTTTGTTGCTGGTGCAAGGGGAAAAGCAGGGCGGCAAAAAGATTATGAAAGGTCTTTGCCAATTTCACGAAACTGTCTTATGCTGCTGCTGAAAAAAAATAATAATCATCAAATTATACAAGGATTATCGATGAACCAGCCTTTGATGCCTATGGCGACAGCTGTATGGCTAGTGGATAATACAGCTTTGTCGTTCCGACAGATCGCAGAGTTTTGCGGCCTCCACGAGCTGGAGGTTCAGGGGATTGCGGACGAACAGGTTGCCACGAATATCGTCGGACAGGATCCGGTTGCCAATGGTCAGCTGACTTGGGAGGAAATTGAGCGCTGCCAGGCTGACACTTCCGCACGTCTGCAGCTGACGGAAGACAAGGTGCCGGCCAAGACCCGTTCCAGTGGCGCACGCTATACGCCGGTTTCCAAGCGCCAGGACAAGCCGGATGCGATTGCCTGGCTTCTGCGTAATCATCCGGAATTGACTGACGCCCAGATCGGGCGGCTCGTGGGCACAACCAAGCCCACCATTGCGGCCATTCGCGATCGCACCCACTGGAACATCAGCAACATCAAGCCTGTGGACCCGGTGGTTCTCGGCCTGTGCAAACAGACGGAACTGGACGCGGCCGTGCGGAAAGCTGCGGTTAAATTGGCCAAGGATGCCCCGCAGGAAGAGCCGCCTGTGGATCAGGAGGATGTCCCGGAACCGGCAACCGGTGCGGAAGAGTATACCCCTGAGGACTGAGTGCGGTTTTTGGGGAAATCGAAAATGAAAAAGGCCCCTGAACCGGGGCCTTTGTTTTTTTGGGGATGCTATAAACTTCGATATCTCTCGATTTCATCCTTTAGCCTGAGTTTTTCCCTTTTAAGCTCATGGATCACAATATCGTCCGGGGCCGGGCGGTGTTCCTCGTCATCAATCCTTTTTTCCAAGAGGGCATGTTTTTCGGAAAGTGCATTAATGTGAGCTTCTGCACGCATCAGAGAATCTCCTTTTTGTTGGCAAGACTAAAATTAGAACATATTTTCACATTCTTGTCATCAAAACCCGTCAGTGTGATTTGTTATCGCTTCAGCAAACAATAGAACTTCTTGGATTTAGAAGAATTTTCACAGTGAGGCGGTGTTGTATATTTTTTTCTGAAATTGAGCAGAGATCCCTATCGTCATTCATTGTCCGGCGGGAATCGGTTCATGCATAACGGATCAGGCTGTTCACGTCATCTTCCGGGAAGGCCCGGTTCAAAAAAATCCCATAGGTTTCCAGATTGTGTCTCATTTTTTCCTCTACTGTCAGGTTTGAGCCGGGGCACTGATCAATCAGTGTCGGCGTCAATTCAAAGAGACGACTCTGGACAAGATTTTCCGCTTCCAGTTCCAGGTCGAGGATTTTTTTCCTGATTTCCTGCAGGGCGGGGTCCGTCGTCATTTTGTCAATTGCCTGACGGGCGCTGCGCAGGGAGGAGACGATAGTGGTGTCAATTCCGGATATGCAGCGATCACACAGGGCGCAGGCTGCCAGGTCAATCAACCGGCCGTGCCGACGGGCAATCCAGGTGAAAAACAGCAGCAGGTTGGCGTTGGCCTGGCAGTTGTTCTGGAGCGCGAGGCAGGCTTCGGCTGCTCGGGCGTTGCCATATACCTCGAGGCTGTATTCCCAGAAATCATTTTCCTTCATAGGCACACTTTATACAGGAAAATTTTGAAAAAATATGGTATATTTTCGACCTTTACCGGTATCATGCTGGGGTCATGTCAATCAATCAAGGTGTTCGGGTTAGTGGTCAATGGATGAAAATGACATTCGTGAAAAGATTCAGGAGCTGAAGATACAGCATAGGGATCTGGACGATGCAATTACGGCACTGATGGAGACAGGACGGGCGGATATGCTGCAGATCCAGCGGTTAAAAAAACAGAAGCTGCTTCTCAAGGATGAGGTGGCCAAGCTGGAAAACGAACTTCTTCCGGACATTATTGCCTGAGGGCGGCCGGCGCACTTAGCGCCTCTGTGCAGTCAGGCCTTTTCCTTTTTGAGATCCTGTTTGTGGGCATACATCTTCTTGTCTGCCTCATCCAGGGCCTGGTCCGGGCTTTCCCCGGATTTCAGGGAATAGACGCCAAAGGCCACATTCAGGGCAATTTCCTGACCGTCCCAGATCAACGGACTTTCATTGACCTTGTCGACGATGAACGAGGCTTTTTTAATGGCATCCTGTTCGCTGGCCTTGGGCAGGATAATGCCGAATTCATCACCGCCCAGGCGTCCGATGATATCGGAATCACGCAGGCATGTGACCATGGTTTCCGCCAGATAGACCAGGGCCGCATCTCCCGCGGCATGGCCATGGCTGTCGTTGATGACTTTCAGGTCATTCAGGTCCAGGTAAATCAGCGAACTGTTGATGCCGTAACGTTCCGAATAGGCGATCATCCGGGTCATTTCACGGACAAAGGCGCGGCGGTTGGAAATATTGATCAGGGAATCCTGGTCGGCCAGTCGTTCCAGTTCGGAAATTTTGCGGTGCGCAAGTTCAAGCTCCCGGCGCATGCTTTCCACTTCCGACATCAGTGTCATGATCGCCCGTTGAACGCGTTCTGTCATTTCTTCCGGAGGGATGCCCAGGACTGAACTTGTATCCGAGATGCTGCGAACGGAAGATGTCGCTTCGACCTTGCCGGATTTGACGGCCGGTTTCCGGCGAACGGGGCCGCTTTTACCAACAGAACCTGTCTTGCCAACCTTCATAAAATACGCAACCCTTTACAATCTGGCCTGATAAGTGTTGTCTACTGCAAAATAAAAATGTACGCGGTACACCCTTAGAATGCCAACATATTGTGCTTTAATTTGCTGTTTAACACAATAGATTGTTAATTTTGCCCTACAAAAACATTATGGCACCGTCGTTGAGAAAATGCAAACTTGCCTGTGCGCGCGGTATCGTTATAATCGCCACCTTTCCTTAACCGCCATCGATTTTTGAGGACGGAAACACAAGGTAACAAGAGATGAGTGACAAGAATCCAGTGGTGGGCGTTATCATGGGCAGTCAGTCAGACTGGGAGACCATGAAACATGCGGTTGAAGTGCTGCAGGAGCTCGGTGTGGCCTTCGAGACAAAAATCGTCTCTGCCCACAGAACCCCCAAGCGCCTTTATGACTATGCGGACACCGCCAGCGAGCGCGGTCTGAAGGTCATCATTGCCGGCGCCGGTGGCGCAGCGCACCTGCCGGGCATGGCAGCATCCATGACGACACTGCCGGTGTTTGGTGTGCCGGTCGAGAGCAAGGCGCTCAAGGGGATGGATAGTCTGCTGTCCATCGCCCAGATGCCGGGGGGCGTGCCGGTGGGGACCCTGGCGATCGGCAAGGCGGGGGCCAAGAATGCCGGACTTCTGGCCGCTTCCGTTATTGCCCTGATGGATGAGGCCGTGGCTTCCAGCCTGGCGGCCTGGCGGGCGCGTCAGACCGAAGCGGTTGCTCTTGAACCTAAAGACAGTTAACAGGTTGTTTTTGCTGGAGACATCATTATGACAGCTCTTTCTCCCGGCGCGACAATCGGCATTCTTGGTGGCGGACAGCTTGGCCGTATGCTGGCCATGGCCGCGGCCCAGCTCGGCTTCCGCTCACATATCTATTGTCCTGATGCAAAATTTCCCGCCGACCAGGTGACCGATCTGGTGACCCGGGCGTCCTACGACGATGAAGACAGCCTGGACTGGTTTGCCGGTGAAGTGGATGTCGTGACTTATGAATTCGAAAATATTCCGGTAGAGACGGTCGGCCGGCTGGCACAGAAGGTCGACGTTTTCCCCGACGCCCGGGTGCTGGAAGTCTCCCAGGACCGCCTGCAGGAAAAAGCCTTCATCAATGCCCTCGGCATCGCCACGGCGCCCTATGCCGGCGTCGGCACCGCCAACGAGGCGCTGGAGGCGCTGAAAAACATCGGTTATCCGGCGGTGCTTAAAACCCGGCGGTTTGGCTATGACGGCAAAGGCCAGGCCATCGTCCGCTCCGAGGATGAGGTCCCTGCGGCGTTCGACAGCCTTGGCAGCGACAAGATCATCGTCGAAGGCTTTGTCGATTTTGACATGGAGATTTCCGTTATCGTCGCCCGTGGCCGGAGCGGGGAAGTGAAGGCTTTCCAGCCGGCAGAAAATATCCATACCAACCATATTCTGGATGTGTCTATCTGCCCGGCGCGTATCGGTCAGGACCTGCGGGAAGAAGCAGTGGAACTGGCGGAAAAGATCGTCACCGAACTGAATTATGTCGGGGTTCTGGCGGTGGAACTGTTTGTGTCAGCCGACGAACCGCGTCTTCGGGTCAACGAGATCGCCCCCCGGGTCCATAACTCCGGCCACTGGAGCATCGAGGCCTGTCCCACCAGCCAGTTCGAGCAGCATATCCGCGCCATTTGCGGCCTGCCGCTGGGTGATACACGGCTGTACGGCCAGGCGGTGATGAAGAACCTGATCGGCGATGAAATCCTCGACCTGGAGCACCTGCTGGCGGACCCGGAGGCCAATGTGCACCATTACGGCAAGCTGGAGGCCCGCCCGGGCCGCAAGATGGGCCACGTCACGCGGCTCTATCCCCTTGATAAAAAGCTGGATATCTGAATAAAAAAGCCCCGCCAGAAGGCGGGGCTGATAACTTACAGTCTGTCCCGACTGTGATCAGGCTTTTTTGCGGAGCCGTGTGCCCACCACGACACTGGCCAGGCCGATCAGCATCAGGGACGCAATCTCCGGTGTGGAAACCTGCGGCGTGTCGCCATTCCAGAAAGTCAGGTGAGAGATGGCTTTGCCGTTACCATTGTTGGTGATCAGACCGTCAGTAAACAGGCTGCCGCTGGTCAGGCCGCCGACGAAGAAGATGGCATAACCGGTTGAGGATTTCACGGTAGCGAATTCCGGACCTGTGCCGGCAGCGCCGGTGTACTCCCAATTAATGGTGGAATATTCCGGTCCACCCTGGACACTGGTGATTGTGAAGTCACCAAATGTGCCGAGGCCAAATTCACCGTCTTCCGGAATTTTGCTCATTTCGGTAACGTCGATGATTTCACCATAGACGTAGGATAGGGCCTCTTCTACGGTAGCTTCCTTGTCGTTACCGGATGGCGCAGAGTTGAATTCCGGCACTTCTACAGTACAGGGGAGGCCGGCTTCGCCGACGCCTGAAACCAGGCTGCTGCAGAGGTTGGTAAAATCAGTCGCAGACGCGGGGGCAGAATAAAGTAGAGCTGCGCCAGTCATAGCTGCGAGAGAAAGTACAATCTTTTTAATATACTGGGTCATGTTGACACCTACTTCTTGCAAAACTGAAAAATTGTTACGCCCAACTAATGTGCAAATGCCGTGCCAGAATCATAATATCCATATATTATAAGTACTTGTTAAATTAACCATGGCCAAAATCTTTGCTTTTTTGTAAAGAATCCCGACTCTTTGTCAGGAATCTTTACAGGGTGCAAAACTGGCGGGTTAGCGGATTAAGTATTTGAAATCACGGGAAAATACTACCTATAAGTGTATCCTTAAGTATTGAGCCGCGACTGCCGTCACGTCTACTGCCCGTAGCGCATTTTGCCAAGCCCGCGCCAGAGATCTGGCAGCCGATCGGTCCAGGTCCTGATCTCGGCCTTGCCTTTCTCGATCTTCATGACATCCTCAATGCGCCGGTCGATAAAGGCCTTGGTGTCGGTCTGGCTTTCGCTCTCGTCGCCGAGCCAGTAGAGGAAGCAGCTGCTGTAGACCCCGGCCAGGGTCAGGCGCTTGGTGTAGTAATTGAAATCCCGAGAGGTATCGCCCGCCAGTTTCCACATCAGGTCCACGGTCCGGTTCAACAGTGTCACGGCCAAGGGCTGGTTTTGCGGCAGCATCAGCCAGGTCAGCGCCCGGCGGGCGGCTTCCCGATGCGGCAGCTCCACCTCAAGTCGGAGCCGGATCAGGGTGGTGATTTTCTCCCGGACCTTCATGTTGTCCAGTCCCAGAAGCTTGGCCGCGGATGACATTTCCGCATCACAATGGGCCGCGAGGGCATCGATCATGTCGGACGGTGCTTCGGGAAAGGCAAGGCGGGCAAGGCCGTAGTCGATATCCAGGTCCGCGGCGGCCTGCCGGAGCGTGGCCGCGGTCCAGCCATCAAACGGCACATGCACCAACGCCGCTTCAAGCAGTGGGGCGCGAAGCTCGTCCGGAATATCGGTCTTGATTTTTTTCTTCCGTGTCATGGCGGCAGTATAGCTCCCTCAAAAGCCGCCGGTAAAGCAATAACCGGGCCCATATTCACATAATGATAACAGTTGGCTGATAAAAAGCTTCACAGGAGGGCTTTCTTTTGCTAGAAGGACCACCGTGGGAAGGGCCCGGATATTCGGGAACCTCCCGTTTTGATGTAAAAACACTTGATATAGAAAGGAGTGTGACGCTTAACCATGCAGGTTATCGTCCGCGACAACAACGTTGATCAGGCTCTTCGTGCGCTGAAAAAGAAATTGCAGCGCGAGGGTGTATATCGCGAAATGAAGATGCGCCGTTTCTACGAGAAGCCTTCTGAAAAGAAAGCTCGCGAAACTGCTGCTGCTGTTCGCCGCGCCCGCAAGCTGGATCGTAAACGTATGGAACGCGACGGCGCTTTGTAAGAGCCGTTCCGTTATAAAAAATCAAAAGGCCGCCCTATCTACTTGATAGGCGGCTTTTTTATTATATATAGTGGTCTTAGCACAAGGGGACAGAATGACTGAGATCGTTGAAATCCGCCAGCTTTCCTTCGGCGACTGGGCAGAATTATACCGTGGATATGCGGACTCCTATGGTGTCCCGATCACGGACGAGCAACTGCACAAGGTCTGGGAATGGCTCGGGGGGCATGAAACAGAACTTCGCGGTCTTGCCGCCGTACAGGACGGTAAACCGGTCGGCATCGTACATTATCGCCGTTTTCTGCGGCCGCTTGCCGGTGAAGTCGGCATGTTTCTGGACGATATTTATGTGGCAAAGGAAGCACGTCGGCATGGTGTCGGCGAAGCTTTGATCGATGCTATCAAGAATATTGCTGAAACCCAGAATTGCACGATGATTCGCTGGATCACCCATGAAGATCGTCCGGATGCCATGGCGTTCTACAAGAAATTCGGTAAGGAGACCCGCTGGGTCACCTTCGATCTGAAGCTGGACGAGAGAGAAGAGGGGTATGAGCGCAAGTAGCGGCTATCGACTTCTCGGCAAAACGCCGGAAGGTCTGGATATCCCGGACTTCGTCGGGAGCAAGCAATGGGGGGGAGCGGACCTGCAGACCATGCGCAATACCATATTGGGACCGCCGCTGACGCTGAGAAAGGCCGGTGAGCGCCTCCTGTTCGATATTGACGGAGGGCAGAAACTCGCAGGTGCCCTTCATACGGAAGACGAGACGGGGGCTCCGCTCGAAAAAAAACTGGTCATTATGATTCATGGTATCGCCGGCAGTGAGGAAGCCTCACCTATGGTATCTGCCGCCGCCTATCTGATTTCACAGGGGTTTCCGGTTCTGCGTCTTAATCTTCGTGGTTGTGGAGAGTCGGCGAAAACCAGCCACGGCCCCTATCATGCCGGCCTGACCGAGGATCTGGTTGCCGTCCTTGCGCAGTTGCCGGAAAAATACCGCGACCAGGGCGTATTCGCCTATGCGGCGTCGCTCGGCGGCAATATGCTTCTGAAATATCTTGGCGAAACAGGGGAAGACTCCTGTGTCACAGCCGCCGTTGCGGTGTCGGCGCCGCTGGATCTTGCCGCCTGTGAACAGAAGCTGATGGAGAAGAGGAACAGTCTTTATCATGGCTATATCCTGCACGGTTTGAAAAACCAGGCCAATCTCAACCTGGCGCGCGAGGGCTATCCGGAGGCCGTTACCAACGCGGCGCTGACGGCTGAAACCATCTACGAATTCGACGATAAATATGTATCCGTCATTCATAGCCTGGGCGGGGCGGACAATTATTATGCCAGCCAGTCCTGCGGGCAATTTCTGGACGCCATCTGCAGGCCCACCCTGCTGATCGAGGCCGAAAATGACCCCTGGGTCCCGGTGCAAAGCTATGAAGAGCGCGACTGGCCGGAGGACAGGGATATTACCGCCTTGATCACGTCTGACGGCGGACATTTGGGGTTCCATACCCAGGATAACAAGATCCCCTGGCATGAGCGGATCGCCGCCCTGTTTTTCGAGTCACATCTGTCGTGACCTGCAGTTGGGGGAGGCCAGGTGGCGAAGCATCGCCAGTAGCAAAGTCATTGCTTGTTTTTCTTCTTTTGATGATGGGGGCTGGCGGGCACTGGCTGCCGGCACAGGCGTCTGAAGCCGAACCGGCCATGCAGCAATTCAATCTGAAAGCCGGCGAAATCCTCCCTTTCGTCGAAAGACTGATTGCAGATGGGCGACTTGGTGAAGCCCGTCAGGTCCTGGAGCAGGTCAGGGGGAGAACGCCTGATCCCGTGCAGGAGCAGTTTCTGCTGGGGCAGATTGCGGGACTGGAGAAGCGTAACCACGACGCCATCGAAATTTACCGGGATATCCTGGCGCGTCATCCGAAACTGACCCGGGTTCGTCTGGAACTTGCCCGCGCCCTGTTTTTAGCCGGTGATGACGGGGCGGCCCGGCATCATTTCGAACTGGTTCTGGGGGAAGATCTGCCGCCGGCGGTAGAGCAGAATATCAACCGCTTCCTCTATGAAATACGAAAGCGCAAACGCTGGCAGATCCGGGCCTACTTTGCCCTTGCGCCGGATACAAATATCACGGCCGCCACCGACCAGGACAAGGTGTATATCTATGGTCTGCCGTTTGAACTGTCAGAAGATGCGCAGGAAACCTCGGGCCTTGGCGTGATCGGCGCGGTCGGTGCTGACTACTTCTGGCCGCTGGCGGACAATATCAAACTCAAGAGCGGCGTTGATATATACCACACCCAGTATAGCAAGTCCCGGTTCAATGATACCTTCCTGTCCGGCAGCATCGGTCCCCGCTTTGTGTTCAAAAATACTGCACTGACCCCGCAATTTACCGGCTATTATCGCTGGTATGGCGGCGAGGACTATAACCATGCTTACGGGGGGCAGCTTCTGGCGGAACATGTCCTGTCGCCACGCTGGCGGCTGGACGGAACGCTCAGCTGGCAGCAACTGGAGTATGATCGTGATATCCGGCGCAATGGCCATCTGGCCAGTTTTACGACCCGGGTCAGCTACAGCCTGACGTCGTCCAGTATTCTACAATTTCTTGTGGGCGGCACCTGGGAGGAAACCCGGGTCGAAGACCTGGACAACCTGTCGCTCAGGCTGGGGGGCGGGTTTTATCAGGATTTCGGCCGGGGAGTGACGCTTTATGTGAAACCGGAACTGCTGCTGCGCTATTATGATGCGGTGGAAAGCGGTTTTGCCGTTGAAACGGGCGGGGAAGACAGGAAAGATACCCGTTACAGCGTCTCGGTGGACCTGACAAAAAGGGATTGGTCGGTGTGGGGGGTCGCTCCGGTCTTCGGCTACAGCTATACCAGGAACGATTCCAATGTCAGCTTTTACAGCTATGACCGCCACCGGTTCCAGATCGGATTGACCAGAACTTTCTGAAGGGCCTACTGAGGTTCTACGTTGTAATCGTCAAATTCCCAGTCGCCGGCTTTTTCCATTTCCTCCATGAAAAGATGCTCGGCGGAGACAACAGCTTCATCCTCGGAATCTGCATTGACTTCGGCGACCCAGTAGAAGGTGCCGCGCTTCAGACTTGCTTTAAGGGTGACATTATATCGCGCCATGAAAATGTCCTTTTGAACCTGTTGAGTAGCTGATGTTATGCTGTACCTGTCCGACCGTGACTTTTCAAGTTGAAAAGTCCGGTCATTGCGTGAAGGACGGGGAGAAGCACCATACAGGAGTTATCAAATCTCACTGAGCGGATTTTCGGCAGTCGGGTCACCGCCACGTCTGGTCTGTCGGGCGGGTGTCTGGCCGACCTCAGGCTGGTGCGGCTGGAAAATGGCAGGGAAGTCGTCCTGAAGCAGGGAGACAATCTCCTGTGTGAGGCCTTTATGCTGGACTATCTGCGCCGGCATACGTCCCTACCAATACCTGAAGTTTTTCATTCCGCGGAAGACTGTATCCTCATGGAATATATGCCCGGCCGGGCCAGCGCGCTGGACGGGGCGGCGGAACAGCACCTGGCGAGCCTGGTGGCGGAGCTGCACGAAATCACAGCACCACAGTTCGGTTTTGAACGGGAGACAGTGATCGGGCCGCTGAATCAGCCCAATGACCAGACCGCAGACTGGTGTGTCTTTTTCCGTGACCGGCGGCTGGTCCATATGGCCGACCAGGGGCGAGAGGCGGGTAAATTGCCGGAGGAGGTTTATGGCCGGCTTCTCCGCCTCGCGGACCGGCTGGAGCAGTATCTCGGGCACCAGCCGCAAGTGTCGCTGCTGCACGGGGACCTGTGGGGCGGCAATATCCTGTCCGAACGGGGCAGGGTGACGGGATTGGTCGATCCGGCCATCTATTACGGGGATGCCGAGGTCGAGCTGGCATTCATGACCCTGTTCGGCACGGTGGGGCGGCGCTTTTTTGGTCGCTACAGCGAACAAAGGCCGCTGGATCCGGATTTTTTCAGGACCCGCAAGGATATCTATCTGCTCTATCCCTTATTGGTTCATGTGCGCCTGTTTGGCGGCAGTTACGTCGGCCAGTTGGATGCGATCCTCGGCAGGTATCTGTAAATAAAGAAAAAATGGCGCTTCCCGTAAGGGAGCGCCATAGTTGCAAGGAGGGTTTCGATCACGTGTTGCCTAAAATCGCGTAAAAAGGCAACCCAACATGACGCAAGCGCGCCATGCAGACCGGTGGACGAAGGGGGCTTGAAAACCTTCATCCAAAAATAAGTCTACGACAATAGGTGAAAATAGGCAAATATAATATATTTATAAGTATTTTATCAAAATTTTATTAAAATATTATCCTATTATTACGTATTATTTGCTATTTTCCCTTGACAAATAGGGGTTAATAGGGTAGTATACAAAACATAGTGGGAAATAAGCCTTTGGGACAAGATGATCTGTCCCTATCAGAAATGATCAACATCCGCCCTTAGGGCCGGGTGTTTTTTTATGTCTGGGGAACGTCGGATTCGTAAAAAATCGATAGTCTGGAACGCAGGGAAGGAGGAGAAATTTCTCACCCGCCTGCGGCAGACGGGAAATGTCAGCGCCGCCACCGAGGCCGCCGGAGTAACCCGGACATTCGCCTACCGCAAACGGAATGCCAGCCGCCGGTTTCGCCAGCTGTGGCAGGAGGCCATGGATGAAGCGCTTGACAAGCTGGAGGCGCGGCTGTGGGACCGGGCTTTGGGTGCCGGCACGGGAACAGGAAAGACCATTGGGCCCGACGAACGGCTGGCGATCTTTCTGCTCAAGGCACACCGGCCGGAGATCTTTTCGGACAGCGCCCGGCACCAACCCCAGCGGGCCTGGACGTCGGCGGATACGGCCCGGGGCAAGCTGCAGAAGAAACTCGAAGAAATCTCGGGCAGGCTGAACTTGGCGGAAGAGCAAAGGCATGACGGCTGAGTCGCTGGCGGCCCAGGTGGCGTGCCTTGAGAGCAACGACCGGTCCCGCCTTGTCGCCGCCTTGTCGGATCTGGACTGCGAGGCCTTGTTGCATGACTGGCAGTTCTGGGGGCGTCGGAGCCAGATGCCGCCGATTGGTGACTGGTTCTGCTGGCTGGTGATGGCCGGACGCGGGTTCGGCAAGACCCGTATGGGCGTTGAATGGCTGCGTAGCCAGGTGGAAGGGCCGAGCCCGCTGAAGGCGCCTAAGGGCGCGCCGGAACGGATCGCCCTCGTGGCGGACAGTTTCCTCGACGGGGTGCAGACCATGGTCGAGGGGGAAAGCGGCCTGATGGCCTGTTGCCCGGACGCCTTCCGGCCGCATTTCGAGGTCTCGAAAAAACGCCTGGTCTGGCCCAACGGCATCCAGGCGTTCCTTTATTCCTCGGAAGCGCCGGATCAACTGCGCGGGCCGCAACATGCCCTCGCCTGGGCCGACGAGATCGCCAAATGGAGCCATGTGGAGGAAACCTGGGACAATCTGTTGTTCGGGCTCCGGCTCGGGGAGCAGCCCCGGGTCATGGTCACCACCACGCCCCGTAACATTCCGCTGCTGCGCAAGCTGATGGAGGATGAAAAGGTTTGTGTCACCCGCGGCAACACCTATGACAACAGCGCCAACCTGCCGGATGCATTTCTCGCGGAAATCCGCCAGCGTTATGAAGGCACGCGCATCGGCCGGCAGGAGCTATACGGCGAACTGCTGATCGATATCGAAGGGGCGCTGTGGAGCCGGGACCTGCTGGACGGTTGTCGGATCGCCCGGCTGCCGGAACTGTCCCGCATCGTGGTGGCGGTCGACCCGCCGGTGAGCAGCGGTCCCGACGCCGACCAGTGCGGCATTATCGTCGCCGGCCGCGACTTGGCCGGGCAAGGCTATGTACTCCGGGACGAGACCATCCATGGCGTTGGCCCGCTGGACTGGGCGAGCCGGGCGATCAAAGCCTATCACGAATTCAATGCCGACCGGCTGGTGGCCGAAGTCAACAACGGGGGCGACCTGGTGGAAAGCCTGATCCGTCAGATTGATCCGGAAGTAAGCTACCTGCCGGTCCGGGCCAGCCGGGGCAAGACGATCCGGGCCGAGCCGGTGGCGGCCTTGTACGAGCAGGGCCGGATCTTCCATCACGGCATCTTTCCGGAACTGGAAGAGGAAATGTGCGGCTTCAGCCAGACGGAAGTGCGCAAGGGCAAGAGCCCGGACCGGGTTGACGCCCTGGTCTGGGCGCTCACCGACCTGTTGCTGCGGCGGGAAAGCCGGCCGCGGATCAGGCAGATTATTTATTAGTGGCCGGTTCCTCCCATGACCGGCCGGGAAACGGCGGCAAGGTGCTGCTCCTGCAATAGTGAGACAGAAGCTTTTGAGCAACGTGCAGGGCAGGCAGTGACTTTGCCGTTCGTTATCCCCTCATCGGAGAAATATTCATGAATCCATTTTCTAAACTGGGCGGGTTATTTGCCCGCCGGGAACAGAAGGCGAGTGCGGTCGCCCACCTGCAGCAGGGATCGGAAACGGTCTGGCTTGGCATGGGTGAGGCGCGCTGGAGCAACCGCACCTATCGGTCGCTGGCGGAGGAAGGCTACCGCAAGAATGTGGTGGCGCATCGCTCGGTCAAGCTGCTGGCGGAAAGTGCCGCCTCGGTGCCACTGTTGCTGTTCCGGGACGGCCAGCGGCTGGATCATCACCCGCTGCTGGATCTGTTGACCAGGCCCAACCCCATGCAGGGACGGATGACCTTCCTGGAAAGCCTCTATTCTTTCCTCAATATTGCCGGTAACAGCTATGTGGAGGCGGTGCGCGGCGCCGACGGACTGCCATCGGAGCTCTATGTCCTGCGCTCGGATCGTATTCGCCTCGACCAGGGCAGGTCAGGATGGCCCCGGGCCTATGTCTACAGCCTGGGCGGCCGGGACCATGTCTTTCCGGTCGATCCGGTGGATGGGTCGAGCCCGCTGTTGCATCTCAAATATTTCCATCCGCTGGATGATCTTTACGGCCTGTCACCGCTGGAAGCGGCCGCCATGGCGGTGGATGTGCATAACGCCGCCTCCAACTGGAACAAGGCGCTGTTTGATAATGCCGCCCGCCCGTCCGGGGCACTGGTGTTTGAGGGCCGGGAAGGCCAGGATAGCCTGTCCAGCGATCAGTTTGAACGGCTGAAAAATGAACTGGCCGACAGTTTCCAGGGGGCCAAGAATGCCGGCCGTCCCATGGTGCTGGAAGGCGGGCTCAAATGGCAGAAGCTGGCCTTCTCGCCAGCCGATATGGATTTCATCAACGGCAAGCATGTGAGCGCCCGGGAAATTGCCCTGGCGTTCGGTATTCCGCCCATGTTGCTGGGCATTCCCGGCGACAATACCTACAGCAATTTCCAGGAAGCCAACCGGGCGCTGTGGCGGCTGACCCTGCTGCCGATGATGGAGCGGGTGGTCACGGCCCTGAACGGCTGGCTCTGTCCTGATTATGGGCCGGATCTGCGCCTCGCCTTTGACCAGGATGCGATACCGGCCCTGAGCCATGACCGCCAGCTGTTGTGGGAGCGGGTCGGTGCGGCCGAGTTCCTGACCACGGATGAAAAACGCGCGGCGGTCGGTCTCGGGCCTATGGACAAGACGGAACAGCCAGATGCCTGAACCATCGCCGTCCCTGCAGAATATTGTCCGCCAGGCTTCGGAAGAGGGGGTGAGCCGGGAAACCCTCTATCACCTGATTGAGAAGGCGACCGAGGAAGGGGCCGCGCGGGCGCTGGCCGATCTGGGCCTGCAGGACCGCAATGCCCAGGGCGACCTGAATGAATTGCGTGCCCTGCTCGACAGCTGGCGGGAAACCCGCAGGACGGTGCGCCAGATCATCCTCAAATGGGTCATCAAGATTGTACTGACCAGCCTGATCCTCGGACTGGCGGTGAAAATGAAACTTCTTCATCTCGGCTCCCCCCTCTAGGAAGCCGAAACAGGACAAACTCATGACAGATTTTCTGACCGACGATCGGCCGGCCACAACGGACGGTCGGTTCGAAGGCTATGCCAGCGTCTTCAATGTTGTGGACAACGGCAACGACCTGGTTGTGCCCGGTGCCTTCCGCAGGTCTCTGCAGGATCGGGGCGCCCGGGGCATCAAGCTCTTGTGGCAGCATGACCCCCGCGAGCCGGTGGGCGTCATCGAAGAGGCTTTCGAGGACCATTACGGCCTGTTCGTCCGGGCCAGACTATTGACCAACATCCGCAGGGCTGAAGAGGCACACGGCCTGGTGAGGAGCGGGGCGCTCGACGGCCTGTCCATCGGGTTCCATACCCAGAAAGCGGATCGTCGGGTAGACGGCAGCCGGATCCTCAGGGAGGTGGACCTGTGGGAAGTCTCGCTGGTGACATTCCCCATGAATGACAAGGCACGGATTCTCTCCCTGAAAGGGGAGGAACGGCCGACTTCTGGCGGTCCGTCCGCGGCCCAGGCGGGCCTGCTGGCCGCCATGCACCATCTCAGCAAACTCATGACACAGGAAAGGTAAACGACATCATGACACTTGAAACCAAAGAGGCCCTGGAAAACCTGACCTCCTCCTTCGAAAGCTTCAAAGCCGCCAACGACCAGCGGCTGAAGGAACTGGAGGAAAAGGGCAGCACTGATGTGCTGACCGAGGAAAAACTGGCCCGGATCAACCAGGACCTGGACGGCCTGCAGCAGAAAATGAACCGCCTGTACAGCGCCTCCCGGCGCCCCGCTTTGGGCGACGGTGATCGTCCGGAGAACGACCGGGAAACCAAGGCCGCCTTTTATGACGGCTTTATCCGCAAGGGCATGGTGACGGGGTTGGAGGAAAAGGCGCTCAACAGCCTGAGTGGCGAAGACGGCGGTTATACGGTGCCGCAGGAGCTGGACCGGGAGCTGGAGAAACGCCTGCGCCTGCTGTCGCCGATCCGCTCTGACGCCAAGGTGGTCAGCATCGGCTCGTCCCGCTACAAGAAGCTGGTCAATGTGGGCGGCATCGCCTCCGGCTGGGTGGCGGAAACTGACGCCCGGGCCGAAACGGACACGCCGAAACTGGCGGAAATCGATCCGCCGCTGGGCGAACTTTACGCCAATCCGGCGGCGACCCAGGTGATGCTGGATGATGCCCATTTCGATGTGGAACAGTGGCTCGGCGAGGAACTGGCCGAGGAATTCGCGATCCAGGAAAATGCCGCCTTTGTCGCCGGCGACGGGGTCAATAAACCGAAGGGGTTCCTGACCTATACCACCTCCGCTAATGAGGATACGAGCCGCAGTTTCGGTGAAATCCAGGCTATTGCCAGCGGCGTGGATGGGGACTGGGCGGCCAGTGATCCGGCCGATGTGCTGATCGATCTGGTGCACAGCATGAAGACCGGCTATCGCACTGGCGCAAAATTCTATCTCAATACCGGCCTGCTGGCGGAAATCCGCAAATTCAAGGACCAGGACGGCAATTATCTGTGGCGGCCGGGTCTGGAAAGCGGGGCGGCTTCCAGCCTGCTGGGCTACCCGGTGGTGGAAGTTGCCGACATGCCGGACCGGGCGTCGGGCTCACTGTCCGTTGCCTTCGCCAATATGCGCCGCGCTTATACGGTGACCGACCGAATGGGCACCCGGATCCTGCGCGACCCCTACAGCCACAAGCCCTATATCCATTTCTATACCACTAAGCGCGTGGGCGGGGCCGTGACCAACGATCAGGCCATCAAACTGCTGCAGTTCGCGGCCTGATCTGGTTTGTGAGTTAGCAGGATTATTCAATGACCTGGACCACCCTGTTCGAGGACCAGTTTGACACGGAAACGGCGGATGTGTCCCTGCAGGACCATCTGCCGTCCCTGCTGGGCGATGGCTGGATTGATGAAATCAGGCCGGGCAGCTCCGTCTATGTGGACTGGGATGCTGAATGGCTTGCCTCACCCTGGTGGTCCGGTGCGGAGGCGATCTATCTGCTGGCAACCGCAGAACTTCCCGCAGACGACCAGGCCATCGAATCTTCCTATGTGACGGCCCCCAACGCGGTGCTCCTCAGATACAGCGACACGGCAAATGGCGGCAGCGGGTATCTGGCAAACTACAGCGCCGGGAACAACAGCTACCAGATCCTGAGACTGGATCAGGGTAATGAAACCGTCCTCGCCAGTGTCGGTCCACAGAGTAATCATGACAACAGCGTGGTGATCCGGCTGGAGGCGGTGGGTGACAGCCTCAGTCTCTATGCCGATGGGGAACTGAAAGCCCAGGCGCAGGATAGCACCTATGGGGCCGGTCTGGCCGGAATTCAGGTCAATAAATCCTCCAGCGGATTTAATTTTGTCCGTTTCCAGCATGATGCCGGCGCCGCACTGGAACTTTTCTCCCAGACCGCCACACTGGATGTCTGGTCGGATAATGTTGGCCTGACCTCTCTTGCGATCCTGGGGACGGATGGTAGTAGCCATGGCCTGACCAGCGGGGCCGCGCTTCTGACGCAATGGCAGGAAATTTTCCCCAATGACAGCACACACCTGTTGGCCGATCCGGGAATTGTTTTGCTTTCCGGCGTTTCGTTGTCGCCTGCCGCGGCAACCCTTGGTCACCAGGCAGCGACGCCGTGGCTTGGGCAGTTTCAGCTTCTGGACGCTGAGGCGGCGTTGCAGGGGCTGGCGTCTTCGGCAGTCATTCTGCTGCTGGCCGCGGCACCAGCGCTGGACCGACAGGTCAGTCCTGACGGGCGGCGAAAGACCGAAATTATTGCGGGGTCCGCACGCCGGATCACGCCCACCTCGAACCGAATGATGAGACTTTGAAAAATGGCGAAAAAAGTGGATGACAGCGTCCTTGATGCGGCGCTGAACGAGATCGCGGGCAACTGCGACCTGATGACGGTCTGTGCCGGAGAACCGGCCGGATACGCTGAGGCTAATGTTGGCGGCGCCAATTTCCTGGCGGACGTTGCCATGAGTGCCGGAGACTTTACCTTGTCTGACGGCGATGTCAGCGGACGTAAACTGGCGGTGGCCTCCAAGTCGGGGGTGACGGTGGACCAGGGCGGTATCGCTGATCATGTGGCGCTGCTGGACACGGCAAATTCAAGGCTGCTCTATGTCACCACCTGTACCTCCCTGGAACTGGTGGCGTCCAGCGAGCTGACCTTCAACGGCTGGGACATTGAAATTGCGGACCCGGCTGTCTGATGACTGTGTTTCTCAAGGATCCCTCTGCGGTGGTCGATTTCAGCATCGACTGGGGAGCGGACTATCTGCAAGCCGGCGAAGACATTCTTGCCAGCAGCTGGAGTATTTTCCCGGATGACGGGGACAGCAGTCTGGCGATTGATCAGGAAGCAGGTCCGGAAACGGGCGTTACGGCGGTATTCGTCAGCGGCGGCCAGTCCGGGGTGATTTACCGGCTGACCAATCATATTTCAACCAGCCAGGGACGCGCGGATGAGCGCTCCCTGACCATCCGGGTGGAACAGCAATGAAACTTGAGTTGATGATACCGCCGGCGGCGGAACCGCTCACCCTGGCCGAGGTGAAGGAATTCCTGAAAATCGACCATGGGGATGAGGACAGCCTGCTTTCGGGCCTGATCCGGTCCGGTCGGCTGGCCTGCGAAATTTTCATCGACCGCAAGCTGGTGAGCCAGCACTGGCGCTGCTTCCGCAATGACTGGGGTGCCGGGTCGGTCTACCTGCCGTTCTCACCCATCCGGTCGGTGGAAGAAGTGGCGGTATTCCGGGACGGCGACTATGTCCCCCTTGCGGCGGAAAGCTGGCTGCTGGACCTGGACAGTTTCCGGCCGCGCCTGATTGGTACGCCGGGGCATGGCTGGCCTGACCCGGACATTCCGGTGGCCGGTATCCGGATCAGCTTCACGGCCGGATATGGCGAAAGCTGGAACGAGGTGCCGGCCGATATCCGCCAGGGGCTGCTGCACTGGATCGCAGCCGCCTTTCAGCAGGGTGAGGAGGCTGTTCGGGACCGGCGGCTGGCTGAAGACCTGTGGCGGCCCTATCGCCGGGTGAAGCTATGACCTACCGGCAATTACGCCACCGGGTGACGTTCCAGACCGAGGAACAGGCACCGGACGGCAGCGGCGGGCTTGCCTCAACATGGCGGGACGTGGCCACGGTCTGGGCGGCGTTCACGCCGGTTTCGGCCTCGGAAGTCACCGAATCCCGACAGCAACAGCAGAGGCGCCTGGGGGACATTCGTGTGCGCCACAATGCGACCTTGGAAGACTGTCGCCGGCTTCGTCATGACAATCGCAACTACCGGATATTGACTGTGCAGGACCCGGACGGGCAGGGGCGCTGGCTCCTGTTGCGGGTGGAGGAAGAAGTACATGATTGAAGGGCAAGATAAACTGCAGGCGGGCCTGGCGATAGCCCGACAGGACTACGAAAACCGCCTGACCGCTTTCGTGCGGGGCCTGGCGACGGAGATTGCCGCCGGCGCCCGGTGCCGGGTCTATCGCAACCGGAAATCGGAAAATCCGAGCAGTCCGCTGGCGGAAAGTATCGAGACGGTGAAACAACAGAACGGCTATGACGTCATGGCGTCACTTTCCTATGCCCCCTATGTGGAGTTCGGCACCAGCCGGATGGCCGCAAAGCCTTTCCTCACCCCGGCGGCGGAAGAAGTGAAGGTGCGTTTCCAGCTGTCGCCGGAAAGTTATGGAGGCGGCCAATGACTCTGACAGCTTTGAATCTACTGCAGGCCTCCCTCCATGAGCTGCTCTCGGGGAACGTCGAGCTGGCAGGCCGGTTGTCCGGTATATTCGATCATGTGCCGGAAGGGATGAGCCTGCCCTATCTCGCCATCGGCGATATGTCGGTCCGGGACTGGTCGAGCAAGAGCTTTACGGGCCTGGAGGTGCTGTTTGACCTGCATCTCTGGTCCGGCCACAGGGGCAATCTGGAAATTCGCGAACTTGCCGACCTGGTGCACGGTCTGCTGACGCCAGAGGTGCTGCAGAGAGACGGGCTCCAGGTCGCCTCCCTGCAGTTCATATTTTTCGAGACATTTTTTGAAACGGACGGTCGCATTCGCCACGGAGTAATGCGCTACCGGGCCAGGATCATTCCAGGAGAATAACATGACCATAGAAAAAGGCCGCGCCTTCCTGATGGAAATCGGCGACGGTGGAGATCCCGAAACCTTCACCGCCATTGGCGGCATGCGTTCCACATCGCTGAAGATCAGCAACGAAGTGGTGGATGTGACCCACAAGGGCTCGTCCGGCTGGCGCGAGCTGTTGTCTGGCGCCGGCATCCGACATGTATCGCTGGGCGGGGCCGGTGTCTTTACCAATTCCGACAGCGAGCAGCTGATGCAGGAAAAGGCGCTGGCCGGAACGGTGGACAATTACCGCATCATTTTTGAAAGCGGCGACAGTTTCAGTGGCGGTTTCCAGGTCACCAGTCTGGATTATGCCGGCGATTATAACGGCGAGCGGACCTACAACCTGGCGCTGGAAAGCTCCGGTCCGGTCACCTTCGCGGCGGCGGACTGATGCGCGGGCGCGAGGTCAGGCTGACCCTCGACGGCAGGGAACGTCTCTGCGTCCCCAGCTTCCGGGCCATCATCGAGATTGAGGAGCGCCTCGGCGGCCTGGTCGGCCTCGCTTCCCGGGCGGCGGACGGCGACATCGGCCTCAGGGAAGTCAGCGTCATTCTGTGGGCGACCATGGACGAGCGGCCGGTCTTCGAGGACCTGGGGCAGATGGTGCTGTCGGCCGGTCTTGTTAATGTCATGGCAGCGGTGCGTGACCTGCTGGCGATCTGCCTGACCGGCGGCGGGGAACCCGTGCTGCCGGGAAAGTCGTGACCGGGGCCGCGGACGGCCGGATCATCCCGGTCTGGGCCATGCTGGCGTTCGGATTGCTGGGCTGGATGCCGTCGGAGTTCCTGAAGGTAACGCCCTGGGATCTGGCGCTGGTGCTGCAGGCCAGGCAAAAATATTTTGACTATCAGGCGGCGGGGGACCGCCCCCTTGACCGGACAGGACTGACCGGCCTGATGGAAAAACTTGGCTCTAGCCATTGACCTTGTGCAGGGAGAGGACCATATTCCCGGTATGTTGACGAAAAAACCACAGACCCGGAGAAAATCCCTGCGCGAGCGGGTCGCTGACCGCAAGGCCGGCATCCCTGAGCAAAAGGCGCCCAAGAGTATTTCGGGTATAAAAACCCGCAAGTGGCTGAGGTGGGGAGGCAATGCCTTCCAGGCCCTCGGCATCCTGATCATGCTTCTGGTGGTTATGCGCTTCAATGACGGCAATCTGGAATTTATGGAAGAACTGATCGGCATTGCCGCCGGCTTCTTCCTGACCGGCCGGATCAGTATCCTGTTCATCAAGAACAGCTGAGTTTCACTTCACTCAAGGTAAACAGCCCGCTCCGGCGGGCTTTTTTTATGGGGAAATTATGACGGAAACCATTTTGGACTCGCTGGTCGTTCGGTTGCGTGCGGACACTTCGGACCTGGACAAGTCTGTTCAGAGCCTGCAACAGAACCTCGGATCACTGGAAAGCACGACATCGTCCGTGATGGACGGCATGACCACGGCCTTCGACAGTTTCGCCCGAACCGGTGAGCTCAGTTTTGAGGGACTCCGGCGGACGGCCTTGTCGGTGCTGGATGAGATTTTCGGCCATATGGTATCCGCCGGCCTGTCCGGTGCGGGCTCGTCGGGCCCTCTGTCGCTGGTGACCGGCTTATCCAGTCTGTTGTTCGGCCGGGAAGGCGGCGGCACAGTGGCGCCGAACCGGCCTTACATTGTCGGTGAGAAAGGGCCCGAACTTTTCATGCCGCACACTCCGGGTCGGGTCTTGAGAAATGACGGCACTGCCGGGGGCACTGCCTCCCGGGTGACCAATATCACTGTCAATGTGAACGGGGGGCGGGAGCCGGCAGAGGCGGGGCGCAGAAGCGCCGGCCAGATTGCCGTCGCGGTGCGCCGGGCGGTGGAAAAGGCGGAACGGAACCTCTGAATGTACTGGCTGGCAACGGAATATGATCAGGCGGAGACGAACTGGATCCGGCGGTTTTCACCCCGCTACTGGACGGTGAATTTCCCCCGGCCGATGGTGGCCTCGGTCGTGACCGAAGGTGTGGATGCGCTCCGCTGTGACCTGGTGTTTTACCGCAAGGAAGATCTGTGCGGCCTGATCTGGGAAAGCGAGGATCTGCATGATCATCCGCTGCTGCGCTATGGCACAAGCAGGGATTATCGCCATACGGTGCTGAGCTTCCGCTGGCAGAGTAGCGGCATCGCCGACCTCGATCACCTGCACGGGCCGACCCTGACCATTGAAGGACGGGATCAGCAGGGGCTGCCGCACACCTGGTATGTGCGCCTGGCCAACTACGCGACCGGTACCGCCGAGGACGCGGAAATCGTGCTTGATTTCGATACTCTGGCTGGCGGCTTTACCCTGCCCGCGGACGCCGATCCGGTCTGGCCCGGCGACATCGACCGCCTGTTCATTAGTTTGGTCGCGCCGGACTATGACGACAGTTCCTCGGAACCGCTGGATCAGCCGGTCGTGGGGCAGGTGACCGTGTCGGACCTTCGGGTGGAAGGCAGCACCTCGACCCTGAAGGTGGGGAACAGTTATGTACTGCCCCATGATTTGCGGATCTGCAACGGGTATGATGACTGCTATCACCTGACACCGGAACGGGTGATCTGGAACATGATCCAGCTCGGCTACCGCGACCGGATCACCCACTATGTGGGCATGAGCCATTATTTCAGCCTCCTCTGGTCGGGGACCGAACAGCGTTTTGTCGTTGATCCGGCCGGTGCTCCCCTGAATGTGGCGGCAGCGACCTGGCACCGGAACTACCTGCAGCAGGCGCAATTCTTCGGCTTTCAGGTGATCCTGTCTCTGTCTTATGAAATTTTGGCCGAGCATATTCCGGACGACTGGCAGCAGCGCGCCCATGATAATGATCCGGCCCGGACCGGCTGGGAACCGCCGTCGGGCCTGGTGGCGCCGGCCAATGCGGGGGCGCTGGACTATCTGGCCGCAGTATTCGAGGCACTGGCGGACCTGCTGGATGAGGCGGGGCAGCAAGTCGAGTTGCAGATCGGCGAACCCTGGTGGTGGGTCAGCCTGGACGAGGACCGGGTGCCGCATTTCTATGACCCGGTGACCACGGCGCTCTATGTGGCGGAGACCGGCAACAGCCTGCCAGCAAAGCATGTCAGCGCGACCGAGGAAATTTCTCCGGATCAGCAGCTTTATCTCGACTGGCTTGGCGCCAAGCTGGGGCAATCCACCTTGGCACTGCGCGACGGGATCCGGGGCAACTGGCCGGACGCCAGAGTGGGATTGTTGTTTTATGCCCCGCAGGTGATGGTGGCCGCGGCGCCCATGCTGCTGACAGTCAATTATCCGGCAGGCTTCTGGCAGTCGCCCGCCTTCGATTTCTTCCAGATCGAGGACTATGACTTCATCGTCGACGGGCAATGGAAACGTCACCGCCAGTCTCTGGAGCAGATTACAGGGGACTTGGGCTACGCCCTGCCGGATATGTATTATTTTGCCGGTTTTAACCTGCGGCCGGAAACTACGCATCTTTGGCGCAATATTGACCTGGCGGCAGGTGACGGTTTTGCCAGGGGCTTTGGCGAGATATTTGTCTGGGCCTATCCCCAGGTGGTGCGGGACGGTTTTGTCTACAACAAGGATCAGGAACAGGATATGAGCGGATTTCATGAGGTACGGTTCCCGCTGGACATCAGCTTCGGCGCCGGCGGCGGCCCGGTCTTCTCCACGGCGGTGGCGGAAATGACCTCCGGCTTTGAACAACGCAACCGGGAATGGGCCGATGCCCGGCTGGCCTTTGACGTGGGCAGCGGCATCCGGTCGGAGGATGATCTTGCGGCGTTAATTGCCTTTTTCCGGGGACGGGCCGGCCGCGCCTACGGATTCCGGTTCCGGGACTGGACCGACTATAAAAGCTGTCCGCCGTCCGGCGAGGTTGCTCCGACTGATCAGGTGATCGGCGTCGGCGATGGTGAGGAAACGGATTTTCAACTGGCAAAAATCTACCAGAGCGGCGAGCATTCCCAGGCCCGAGCCATCTTTAAGCCGGTGGCCGGGACAGTGCGGGTGGCTGTGAACGGCGTGGAGCTGGCCGACGGCTGGCAGCTGGATGAGACGACCGGCTTGGTTTCCCTTGACGAAGCGCCGCTGGCGGACAGTACCATTAGCGCCGGCTTCGAGTTTGACGTGCCGGTCCGCTTTGCCGACGACAGCCTGTCCGTGACCCTGGAGACTTTCAGGGCTGGCCAGATGCCCTCCATCTCCCTGATTGAAGTGCGACTCTAGATGAAGACGATTTCACAAGAGCTTCGACAGCATTTGCAGGAGGAAGTGCTGACCCTGGCCTGGTGTTGCGTCCTGACCCGGACCGATGGTGTGCACCGGGCCTTTACCAGCCATGACCGGCCGGTTGTTATGGACGGGCAGCGTTTTGTCCCCACCAGCGGCTTTATCCCTACCGATATCAGCAGCAGTAACGCGTTCAATGTGGACAATCTGGATATCACCGCCATCCTGTCCCATAATTCCATCAGCGAGCAGGATATCCTGGCCGGGCGTTACGACCATGCGCGGGTTGAAATATTCCGGGTTAATTGGGCGGCGCCGGATATGGGCCGGATCGACATGCGGTCCGGCTGGCTTGGTGAAATATCCTTGGCGGATACTGATTTTACGGTTGAAATCAGGGGGCTGATGCAGCGGCTGCAGCAGACCGTCGGTCAGCAATATTCCCCGGAGTGCCGGGCGATCCTCGGGTCCGCAACATGTCATGCCGACCTGTTGAAACACAGCAGGGTGGGCAGGGTCTCGGCAGTGACCGGGACGGCGGCTTTCGCGGCTGATGACATCACCGAGCCGGACGGCTGGTTTGACTATGGCCTGCTGTGGTGGATTTCTGGGAGGAACGCCGGTCTCAAAGTGGAAATAAAAACCTATAGCTCAGGTGCGTTTGCCCTGTGCGAGGTGATGCCTAATCCCATTGAGGCTGGAGACAGGTTCAAGGCGCAGGCCGGGTGTGACAAGCGAACGGTGACCTGTCGTGACAAGTTTGACAATTTTCGGAATTTCAGGGGAGAGCCGATGGTCCCGGGCAGCGACAGTCTCTACTACTACCCGGGACTAAAATAGGATTATTTGCTGTCCGCAGTTTCAGCGGCCGGTTCTTTTTCTTCAGTGGCAGGTTCGGCATTTCCGGAAACTGTTTCCGCAGCCTCAACCGGATTGCCTTTATCGTCCACCTGTTTCCACTGTTCCGGGAACATACGCACATGGATCTGGTTGACCCGGTTGCTGACGTCGCCGATGGCTTTCAGCAGGGCGTCCATATTGTAGCCGACGCCGCGGAAAGTATAGATTTTTGTGACCAGGTCGAAGGCGCGGAAAATATTCTTCATTTCCACGTCTTTATGCTGGCTGTTGGCAATGTCGCCAATGAAATCATAAAGAATATATGCGTCCTTGGATTGGGCAATCCACTGGTCGTTGGCTTCGTCAGAAAAGTCCCAGATGGTCAGGATATTCTCGTTGTTGAGCGGATGTTTTTCCGGCAGGCCGAGCATTTCGCGCAGTTTGGTGGCCCGATCCTTGCCTTTTTTACGGGGTGTCCACAGGATGCGGGCCAGCTGGTTGGCGGCAGTCATAATGCCCTGCAGGGCGAAGAAGATCCCGACCGGAGCCTGCTTTTCCAGTGACTGGTTAAGCACGCCCACGTTCGCTTCGATGAAGCGACACTGGTTACGCAGTTCGTGTATGTGCATCCCCACAACATTTAATTCCATGACTAGACATCCCTTGCATTCATTTTATTGGTCCGGAAAATCATCAATGGAAGTCATAAATGATCCTCTCAGAAAAGAAGCTATTCTAGCGGCAAGATTCTGTGTGGGAAGTCTTTTTCGACATCAGGGAAGGATTCCGGGAAAAAAAGCCGGGGAAGGCCTGGATTGTGTCGGTCTTGTGCTTTTTGTGGGCCGCCAGATCGGCTGCATTCTGAGAGATAATCCCGCCTATACTGCCCTGCCGGGACGGGGCCAGCTCGAGTCTGCAGCCCGGACGGCGGGGCTTCTGCCGGTGGCAAAAGATGCCGGAAAACCCGGCGATATATTCCTGATCCGTCCCCGGCGAATTATCCAGCATGCGGCCATCCTGACTGATCGGGGCATGGTTCACGCGGATGCGCGGCGCGGTGCTGTGGTGGAACAGGGATACAATCCGGACAGGATTGCTTCGATTTACCGATTTCCAATCCTGGGAGATTGAATTTGGCCACGTTACTTTTATCTGCCGTTGGGACAATGATTGCGGGACCGTTCGGGGGAATAGCCGGGGCGCTGGCCGGTCGGAGTGTCGATGCGTATCTGTTTGGCAGTCACTCGTCCCGCACTGTTGAAGGGGCGCGGCTGTCTGACCTTTCGGTCCAGACGGCGTCTTACGGGGAAGCGGTGCCCTTGGTCTTCGGCACCATGCGCCTGTCCGGTAACCTGATCTGGTCTGCTGGCCTGAGTGAAACCCGGCATGAAGACAGCGAGACGGTCGGCGGCAAGGGCAGCAGCCAGACCGTCACGACCGTCAGCTATACCTATTCCGCTTCCTTTGCCGTGGGCCTTTCGGCCCGGCAGGTTTCTTCCATCGGCCGGATCTGGGCGGACGGCAAGCTATTGCGGGATGCCGGCGGCCAGGTAGCGACGGGCGGGAAGGTGCGACTCTACACGGGTTTGGCCGACCAGGATCCGGACCCCCTGCTTGAGGCTGAGGACGGTCTGGATAATGCGACGGCATTTCGTGGCCTGGCCTATGTCATGTTTGAAGATCTTGAACTGGCTGAATATGCCAACCGGATACCAAACCTGACGTTTGAGATCATTGCAGATGAAGGTGGCACGCTGCCGCTGGCGAAACTGGTCGAGGAGGTTTGTGAATTGGCCGGCCTCAGCCAGGTTGAGGCGACAGGCCTTGACGGGGAAGTCAACGGTTACGTCCTGTCCGGTCAGTTCCGACCACGGGATGTGCTGGAGGATCTGGCGGAGCTCTATGATTTTGACATGGTTGAACAGGATGGTGTTTTGATCTGTCGTTCCTTGGGGCGGGATGTCGAGGAAGAAATCACCGGCGAGGTCCTTTTGCGTACGGAAAGCGGGGAGGGGCAGGCACCGCTGCAGATCGTCCGGGCACAGGAACTGGACCTGCCCCGGGAAATTGCCGTCAGCTATCTGGACAGCGGGCGGGATTACCAGACCGGGCTGCAGCGGGCGTTTCGCCAGACCGGACGGAGCGAAGTCGCCGAACAGAAATTTGCGCCGCTGGTGTTAACGTCTGTTGAGGCCAAGACACAGGCCGAAGCGCTACTGGACAACCGTTGGCGGCGCCGGGAAAAACTCAGCTTTGACCTGCCGCCGGGATATTGTCATTTGTCTCCGGGTGATGTTGTCCACCTTTCCCGCGGCAATTCGAATTACACGGTAATGATTCTGGAAACAGAACTGTCAGGACAGGGATTGCACTGCCTGGCGGTCAGGGATGGGGAAAGCCTTCCGGTCCGGGAGGTTGCGGCGGAAACCGGCGGTTTCCCCGGTCAACAGATTGTTCCGCTGGCGGACAGCCGGCTCTTGCTTGTCGATGTTCCGGCGCTGGATGACGAGGAGCAGCAGGCGGTTTGTCTATTGGCGGCAGTCAACGCCGACGCGGCCGGATACTGGCCCGGGGCGGCTCTTTATCTGTCCCGGGACGGTAGTGGATCGCCGGACAAACTGGCGTCGTCCGCCATGCCGGCGGTGACAGGTGTAACCGAGAACAAGCTTGCGCCGGGACCGGCCTGTTTCCCGGACCAGGCCAGCCGTCTGCTTGTTCGGCTGGACCATGCTGCGGATGTTCTGGAAAACCGGACTTGGCCGGACGTGCTGAACGGCGCCAACCTGGCTATCATCGGCGGGGAGGTCATTCAGTTTACCTCGGCCAGCCTCATGGAGCCGGGGCTCTATGAACTGAGTGGCCTGCTTCGGGGACGGCGGGGGACAGAAGACCGGATCGCCGGTCATGAAATCGGCGCCCCTTTTATCCTGGTCAGCCGGACGAGCCTTGTCCCCCTGCAGCTGTTGCTTTCTGATATGGGCCAGGAGCTCTCTTTCGGCGCCCGGACTTTCGGGCAGAGTCTCGAGGATATTCAGTATCAGGTCCGGACCGTGGAAGGCCGGAGCCTCAAGCCTTTTTCTCCGGTGCATGTGCGAGGCACTCGGGACAGTCTCGGCAACCTGGATATAAACTGGATTCGCCGCAGCCGGTTTGGCGGGGCCTGGCGGGACGGACAGGATGTGCCGCTGGGGGAAGCTTTTGAGAAATACGCGGTGGAAATCCTGAAGAACGGGGACGTCATACGCACCCTGGAGTGCGGAGACCCTCGGGTAATTTATGAGGCCGGCCAGCAATTGGCGGATTTTGGCGAAATTCCTGCGGAAATTTCAACGCGCATTTATCAAATCAGTGACAAGGCCGGTCGCGGAATTCCGGCGGAAGCGACACTCTAGAGGAAATTCAGAATGACAGACATGACAACGAAACTGGCGCTGCCCTATATCATGGCAAGTCAGGCGCAGAAGGAAATTACCCACAATATGGCGCTGAATATGTTGGATCTGTTTGTCCAGCCAATCGTGGAGGCAGTGGACCTTTCCGCGCCACCGGCAGAACCGGGAGAGGGACAGGCCTGGATCGTTGCGTCCGGAGCGACCGGCGACTGGGCCGGGCAGGAGGATAACATTGCCCACTGGCTCGGCGGTGCCTGGAGTTTTTATGCGCCGGTCGAGGGCATGCATTTCCAGGTCAGGGATCTGGACATGTTAACCATATTTCGGTCCGGAATGTGGCGAACCGGTGCGGTGAACGGTCTGGAAATCAGCGTCAACGGACAGCAGGTTGTGGGTGATCGAGGTTCGGCCATAGCAGATGTATCTGGTGGCCAAGTAATTGATTCAGAAGCAAGAACAACGATAAATACACTGCTGCAGGTTTGCCGTGCCCATGGACTTATCGAGAGTTGAATATTTTTCTTTACACTTTCGCACAAATGACATAATCCCGTGGAAAATAGTTAAGAATAAGTTAATGTTTAGTTCAAATTTTAGAAACATTCACATGGGAGTGAAAAGACTATGCTAAAGAAAATTCTCGCCCTTTCTGCCTGCACGGCGGCCATAGCAGCGACTTCTGTCCACGCTGAAGACGGTAACTGGTACACCGGACTGGAAGCCGGCTACAGCCTGCTTGGTGCGGAAAAAGCGACAAGCCCGTCGTCGGGCCTGAACCTGAGAAACGAATTCAAGGACGGTCCGGCGATTGGCGCGATCCTGGGGTATGACTATGGCACCTTGCGTCTGGAAGGTGAACTTGGTTTTCATCGGCACAACCTGGACAATCTGGTGGTTACAAATGCCGGCGGGCTGGGGGTTTCCAGCGGGTCGGCCAGTGGAAGTTCCAGCCTGACAACGCTGATGGCCAATGTGGTTGTCGATGTTTTCAACCGTGAGGACGGCAAGGCCGTTGAACCCTTCATTGGTGCCGGTCTCGGTTTCGGTCGGGTGAACTGGTCCAATATCGCCTATGTGGCAAACAAGAAAACGGCCTTTGCCTACCAGGCGTTTGCCGGGGTGCGTGTGCCGGCTACGGATAGTCTGGACGTGGTTGCCAAATATCGTTACCTGGCAACCGATGATATCGGCCTGACGTCATCCGGTGACACAAATTTCAAGGCCAGCTATGACGCTCATGATTTCATGCTTGGTCTTTACTATCGTTTCGGCGGCAAGGCCAAAACTGCCGCAGATGAAATGCCGCAGCCGATCCAGGCCGCTGCTGTAGAACCGGCCCCGGTTGTTGAGCCGGAACCCGAGCCGGAAGTGGTGCCGGTCCCTGAACCGATGCCGGAGCCGGCGGCCGGTCCCATGTTCGACAAGGGTCCTTTTATCGTCTATTTCGCCTTTGACAGTTCCGAACTGGACGGCGCCGGCCGGACCAAAGTGGCCGAAGCCGCCGCCGAAGCGAAAAAGGCCGGGGAAATCGTTGTCATGGTTGACGGCTATACCGACCGGTCAGGGGCGGACGACTATAACGACAAGCTTTCGGCGAAACGCGCGGAAGCTGTCAAAAAAGCCCTGGAAGCCGAGGGACTGCCTGCCGACATGATTGTGATGGCGTCCCATGGCGAATGCGATTGCGAAGTGGAAACCGGTGACGGTGTGAAAGAGCCCCGCAACCGCCGGGCCACGATTGTTCTGAAATAGGACCATCCCGCATAAATTAGAAAAGGCGCCTCAACGGGCGCCTTTTTTGTTCAGGTATAGCGGGTCTTAGCTGAAAATTTCACCCAGCTTGAACGCCACGCTCATGTCACCCTGGATCTTGATTTTGCCGGTCATCATGGCCATTTGCGGATTGAGTGACCCGTCCATCAGGCCTGCGAAGTTTTCTTCACTGACAATCAGGGTCATGTCCGCGTCCCGGTCGTCGTTGGAGACGCTGGGCGGCGTTGCGGTGGCGTCAATCACGATCACGCCATCCCCCTCGAAATCAACCTTCACGACTTTGCCGAAGCCTTCGGCCCCTGCCAGCTTTTCCTTGACGACATTGGTTTGTTCTTCAAGACTCACTTTTCTTTCCTTCCATTCTCTGGATAGCTAGTTGGTCGGTGCAGCTGCAAATCTAACACGCGTTTGAATTTTTCACCAGCTATTCCTGAGCTCCCGGAGGGCGATAAAAACCTCTTTTTCCGTGGGGGTGTCGCTGAGGTCCGGGAATTTCTCCCGCAGCCGTTCAATCACTTCCGGATTGTCGAGCCGGAAGAAGGTATTGAAGGTCTTTTCCTCGCCCAGCGAGGAGACATAGGCGTGATGCGGATCCTGGCCTTCCAGCTTTGACAGATAGCGTTTGGCGGCCTCATTGCCCGGCTCCCGATCGAGGGTAAACTGCAGGTTATTGACGAAATAATCATGGCCCGGATAGATGCGGGTGGCATCGGGCAGGGTGGCGAGCTGGTGCGAGAAAGTGTCATACAGCTCGTTGGGATGGCCGCCGTTCTTGCAGTTGCCGGCCCCGGCATTAAACAGGGTGTCGCCGCAGAACAGGCCCGGCTGGTCGCTGTTGGACAGCAGGCAGACATGGCTCATGGTATGTCCCGGGGTATCCAGCACTTTCAGCTTCACGCTGCGGCCCACTTCGACAATATCCCCGGCGCTGAGCCCCCGGTCGAGATGGTCGATCTTGGCGGCGGCGCCATGATGGGCCAGCACCTTGGCGCCGGTCTTTTCGATCATCTCCTCGTTGCCGCCGATATGGTCCCAATGTTCATGGGTGTTGAGGATCTGGGTGATCTTCCAGCCGTTCTTCTCCGCCGCATGCAGGCAGCGGTCCACATCCAGCGGATCGATGACCAGCGCTTCCCGCGTCTCCGGGCAGGCGATCAGGTAATGGAAGTTGCGCAACGGGTTGTCGGCATAAAGCTGTTCAACAAGCATGGGGCACTCCTTGGGACAGGATTAGTTTACCTCATGACCATATTTGATTGACGGGCCCTGTGCACGGATTTTTTCCCGGGCGCTGTCATCATCGGCGGCAATGGCATAAATGCCGACCACCACATTGTTCTTCTCGCTCTCGGCGGCGCGGTGCAGCGCTTCCTCGATCTCTTCCTTGTCAAACTGGCTGGCAGCAGCACTATCCTGGTCCCAGGTTACGCTGTCGGCGCTTTCCACATAATAGACATTCAGCCCGTTCTGCAGGTGATTGGCAGTGATGATCTGTTTCTCGCTCATGATGTGGCCCTGTTGTTTAAATTTTCGCTGTAAATTTCTCCTGCCCTGATATGGCCCAGATAGCCCGGGAGATCAAGAGGGAACAAGCCGGATCAGTTCCCGTACAGCGCCGTTGACAGATATTTCATGCCGGAATCGCACATCACCGTGACAATGGTGGCGTCCGGGGCGAGTGTGCGGCCAAGACGGATCGCTGCTGCCACATTGGCCCCGGTCGAGGTGCCGGCAAAGATGGCTTCCCGCCGGGCCAGTTCGCGCGCGGTCTGCATCGCTTCTTCCGTGCTCACCGCATAAATATCATCCACAATCTCCCGCTGCCACAGCGGCGGCAGGAAGCCGACCCCGGCGCCCTCGATCTTGTGCACGCCGGAGCGGCCGCCGGACAGCACTGGGGATTCCGCCGGTTCCACCGCCACACAATGAATGGCGGGATTATGCCGATGCAGGACTTCCGCATTGCCGCGGACCGAGGCGCTGGTGCCGGTGCACTGGACGAAACCATCGATCCGGCCGCCGGTCTGGTTCCAGATTTCCTCACCCATTTTGTGATAGGCGGCAATCTGGTCGGTATTGTTGAGCTGATCGGTCCTGAAGGCGCCGGTTCGGTCCGCGATGTCTCCGGCCGCCGCAATCATGTTGCGGGTCAGGGCCTCATCCATGCCGCCGTCCTTGCTCGGCACGATGGTCAGCGCCGCCCCCAGCGCCTTCATGTGATTTCTTTTCTCCAGGCTGAAGGCGTCCGAGGTGACGATATGCAGCGGATAGCCCCTGGCGGCGCAGACCAGAGCCAGCGACACGCCGGTGCTGCCGCCGGTATATTCCACCACACTGCCGCCGGGCGTGAGCCTGCCGTCCTGTTCCGCCGCCTCGATCATCGCCAGGGCCATGCGGTCCTTCATGCTGCCGGTGGGATTTTCACTTTCCAGCTTGAGCAGGATCCGGGCGCAGCCGTCCGGCACCATGGCGCCGAGCCGGACCAGCGGCGTATTGCCGATACAGTCAAGGATGGAGCTGTTGATCATGATATATCCCCTTTTTTTGACTAGTTACTTTATTTATTAAAGTGACTTATAATGCAAAGACTTTAAAAAGTGAAGTAACTAAGCTATAATGATTCAAATCGTAAGTAATGGTGGAAAAAGATGACTGATCCAAGGAAGAATACAGACTCGGAATTTCGCTCCGCCTGTTCCGTTGCCCGCACCCTAGACCTGCTGGGCGATAAATGGACCCTTCTGATCATCCGCGACCTGATGTGGCATGGTAAGCACACGTTCCAGGAACTGCAGGCGAGCGCCGAAGGCCCGCCCTCCAACCTGCTGTCAGGCCGGCTGAAAAAACTGATCGAGCAGGGGTTGGTGCGGCGCGAGCCTTATCAGGAGCGCCCGGTGCGCTACCGTTACGAGTTGACCGACAAGGGCCGGTCGCTGGAGGGCATCCTCAGGGACCTGATGGCCTGGGGCCATGAAAACCTAGGTGGTGGCTTTTATGAGCCTCACGCAAATTAGCTCTAAGGTTTCCAATATGGGAACTTTTTCTTGACTTATTATTCCCATTATGGGAACTTTAACTATGAGAATTGTCGCCAGGAAGATACTTGTCGATTTTTCGGCACAGCATCCGGATGCCAAAGGACAGCTTGAGACCTGGTGGCATCTGGTGAAAAGGGCGGACTGGGGTAGTCCGCAGGAGGTGAAAAACGAGCTTCCGAAAGCGAGTATCGTTGCAGACAACCGGGTTGTCTTTGACATCTGCGGGGGAAGCTACCGGCTGGTGGTGAAATTCAATTATCCTTATCGTATGGGCTATATTCGATTCATTGGAACCCATGGCGACTACGACAAGATCGATGTGACAAAAGTATGAGTTTTGTGGAGATCTATCATGGCTGATATCAAACCGATCCATTCCGAGGAAGATTATGACGCCGCTCTGGCGCGTATTGACGCGCTGATGGATGCGGAATATGGCACCGAAGAAGGCGATGAGCTGGAACTGCTGACAACATTGGTAATAGCCTATGAAGAAGCGCAGTTTCCCCTTGATAATCCCGACCCAGTGACCGCCATTGAGTTCGTTATGGAACAGCGAGGCTATCAGCAGAAGGATTTTGCTGCCCTGATCGGAAAATCAAGGGCGTCCGAGATATTGAGCCGCAAGCGTCCCCTGTCCATGAACCAGGCGAAACGGCTGTATCGGGACTGGGGCGTTCCGCCCGAGGCTTTGCTAGCAGGTTGAATATACTGCATAGCGCCACGCTCGCATTTGCGGGCCATTAGAAGGATTCTGAAATCAAGATTGAAGGCCGTTGGAACATAATGCGCTGGTAAATCAAAGGATCGAACATGGAAGTTGGAGACATTATTAGATTGGATGGCGCTGTAAGTGCAGTCGTAAAAAAGTTTACTCTGATACCGGTGTATACGCTGTGTTTTTACAACATGACGGATATGTTCTCGGTGTTTCCGCATATTTGAAGGGCGGTATATGGGAAAGTGAGGATTTGGGAAGGCATTTGAGGTCGAGTGAGTATGGCGGTTTGAATGTCCCGGGGCTGTAAGTAATATCTGAGAAGAAGGACCTAAACCAACCGCTCGGCCGGCAGGTGGACATAGACGGTGGTGCCGCTTTCAGGGCTGGAAGCGATGGAGACGGTGCCGTCGTGTTTCTCGATCAGCTTCTTGACGTAGGCGAGGCCGAAGCCGATGCCGGTGGTGGGGTTGGAATAGATATCGGCCAGGTGGGAGTCATGGCTGAAGGCCTTGGCCACCTGCTGCGCCGTCATGCCGCTGCCGCTGTCCTGGCAGGTGATCTGGCAGGTGCCGTCCTTTTCCCGCGACGCGCACAGGCAGATGGTGCCGCCCGCCGGGGTGAATTTCAGGGAATTTTCCAGCAGGCTGTAGATGACTTTTTCCAGCCGCTCCCGGTCGCCGTGAATGAGCGGAAGCCCTTTGGCGACGCATTTTTTCAGGGTAATATCCTTTTTGGCGGCCGGTTCGGTCATGGCGGACAGGCAGTCATCGACCAGGTCGCTGAGGTCGAACATGGATTCACAGAGCTCGAACTCGGTGGTTTCCAGTTCCTTGAGATCCAGCAGATTGTCGATCAGGAACAGCAGGTTCTGGCCGGCGCCGTGGATATCCTTGGCATATTCCCGGTAGGAGTCCTTGCCGATCGGGCCGAGCATTTCCGTCATGATGACCTCGGAATAGCCGAGGATGCCGTTGAGCGGGGTGCGGAAATTGTGATGCATGGCGGCCAGCAGCTTCTGCTTGATTTCCCGCGCCGCCTCGTCCCGGTCATTCTTCTCGCTGCGGCTTTCCCTGAGCACGCAGATAAAGCGCGGGCATTCGTCGTCGCTGCTGATGGGGCGGACGGTCATGTTGACGTCGATCACATCGCCGTTGCGGCATTTCCAGTGGCAATAAAAGATTGCTGACTGGCGGCTTTCCAGGGCGCGGGTGATGGATTCAATTTTGCTTTCCGGGATATGGTCGGCGAAATAGGTGGACAGGTCGGTGCCGCGCACATCCTCCAGGCTGTAGCCGGTAAACAGTTCGAACTGGTGATTGATGTCTTCGATGTAGGAGGGAGTGGACTGGTCGCCGGCGGAGATAATCAGGATCGCGTCGCTGACTTCATGGAACACGGAGTCAAACAGCCCGAACTCCCGATTATACCGACTGTTGTCGACGGCTTCCGATGGGGAAATCATATCTGCACCTGATGTTTTAAACTCGCGTGCTGTTATATTCATGACATCTAATCCGGACCCTAATTACCTGTTTCCTTTGGAAACTGTTTGACTTTTACAGAAAACTAGAGTCCGCACTCTCCCTCTTGCCAGACAAGATTCACCAATAAGATTCAAATCACTAGGAGAATCATCTCTTAAATGAATCCCCGAATCAACTAAAAAATTAACGATTCATTAACCATCGGATTAAAAAAGCCTTTGACAATTCGCATTTTGTCAAAAAAGACGGGATTTCTGCCGGCACAGCTGCTAGCCTTGCCGCGGAGATGTCGGGGACGTCGGGAGCCGGCGGAGGAGCGCGCCGCAGAGGAGAATATGTTGGAGAATATCTGGGTTTTTGTGGTGTTGTTGGTCGCGGCGTCCGGTTTCGCCGGTGTCCTGGCCGGGATGCTCGGGGTTGGCGGCGGGATCGTGCTGGTGCCGGTGCTGCATTTTATTTTCGAACAGGCCGGCATTGCACCGGGACTGACCATGCATATGGCGGTCGGAACATCGCTGGCGACTATTGTCCCCACCTCCATCGTCTCGGCCCGGTCCCATCACGGCAAGGGGGCGGTGCATTTCCAGCTCTTGAAATATATGGCGCCGACCGTGATCCTCGGCGTGATGGTGGGATCCATCCTGGCGGATAGTCTCCGGGGCCAGGTCTTGTCTCTGATCTTCGGGGTGGTGGCGCTCCTGGTCGCTATCCGGCTGGCGGTGGTGCGCCGGGAGGTGACGTCCAAAAACGGCGACGGCCGGGTGCTCGAAGTCATCAGCGGGTTCTTTATCGGCAGCATCTCCGCCCTGATGGGGATCGGCGGCGGCACCTTCAGCGTCCCGGTGCTCAGCAAGCTCGGCTACAGCATTCACCGGGCCGTGGGAACCTCCGCCGCCATCGGCTTTCTGATCGCCCTGCCGGGGGCGATCGGTTTCATGATCACCGGCTGGTCGGCGGAGGGGCTGCCACCCTATAGCCTGGGCTATGTGAATATGATGGCGGTTCTCTGTGTCATTCCCGCCACCATGCTGGCGACGCCGCTGGGGGTCCGGGTTGCCCACCGGATGGATGACGACAAGCTGCGGATCACCTTCGCCTTTATCCTCGGCTTTATGGCGATCCGCATGCTGGTGACGTCACTTTGAGTACGAGCTTTCCGGTCAGGCCGGGCAGCCTTCGGTGAAATCGGTATCGCCGAAACGCGGTTTATGCACCGAAATCTGGTAGACCTGCCGTTGCTGGTACAGGTTGGTGGGGAAGATAAAGCTCAGGTCCACAAACATGGGCTCGTACCTGAAAAAGACTTCGGCCACGATGGCGATTTCATCGTCAGCCAGGGTGAATGTGCCCGGAATGTTTTCAAGATCGGCATATTCATTCTGGTTGCCGAACTTGCTCTCGGCAATTATGCCGTTTCCCGAGATGCACTGGTCAGTGATCAGTGTCCCCGACGGTGTGCCCTTGAACCGTGAAACAATCACCCGGCCACCGCTGTTGATATCGAACGGCGCCATCACATTGTCGACCGCGTCGAAGGTGTCGGTAATCATTTCCGCAGGCAGAATTTCATTCTGGGACACCAGGTTGGAGACCGCATTTACCGTCTGGTTGACCTTTCGTTCGATCAACAGGATGCGGAAAGTTTCAAAACCGCCAATCAGCAGCATCAGGATGATCGGAAAAGTATAGGCAAATTCCATCAGGATCGTGCCGTCCTGCTTGCGGAACAGCCGCCTGAACAGTCCCGTGACAAGGGTACCATTTTTCATGACAGTCTCCTTCCTCAGGTTTTCACTTGGGGGCTGCAGTCGGCGGTGGGGGAGCCATAGGGCTCGTTCTTCACCGCGGTGCTGGCCTCGATACGGATCCTGCCGTCTTCATCGCCGATCGCCTGGGCAAAGAAACCGGTCAGGAAATCGGCGTCATATTCGGCGGTATAAACCACAACGGCGCCGGGGCCGCCCACACCGCTTTCCCCGATATCTGAGTCCCAGTGGTTATTGCAGTTCAGGTCGGTAAAGCTGTCCACGCCGTTGGTGTAAGAACCGTCCTCGTCCACATCCGTGTAGGGTTCGGCGGTGGCGATTTCCGTGAAGCTGTCATAGACTTTGTTGGTGATCACCAGATTGTCCAGTTTGATAAAGCCGAAGGTGCTGTCCTCCAGGACCTGGGTGATATATTCCTCGCGGGTCATGCCGTCCACCGTGTAGCCGGTGATCCCCTGTCGGGAGGCATCGGCAATGGCGCCTTCGAGAAGGGTGTTGCTCAGCATGACACCGCCGATTTCAAGGGTGCCGATGATCATCAACAACAGGGTCGGCAGGACAAAAGCGGCCTCGATCAGGGCCGCCCCCTTTTCGTCCTTTTTCAAGTTTGCAAAAAGGCATCCCATTCGCCTTTTTCGCAGTTCATTCGCCATATTCATATCTGGAGCTCCTCATTCTTTGGCAAATTGCCGTTGACTAACAAGCTCTCCTTGCGTTGTTATTTCAGGTTAAACCAGGTTGTCCGCCAACTGGCAGGTCGCAGGGCCCATCAGCACCACAAACAGGGTCGGCAGGATAAACAGGATCAGTGGAATCGTCATGGTCGCCGGCAGGCGTGCGGCCTTCTCCTCGGCCTTCATGATCCGTTCGTGCCGGAATTCATTGGACAGAACCCTGAGCGACTGAGCCAGTGGCGTACCATAGCGTTCGGACTGGATCAGAGTCGCGGTCACGGCCTTGACGGAGGGCAGGGAGACACGTTCGGACAGGTTCATCAGGGCCTGCTTGCGGTCCGGCAGAAAGCCCAGTTCCACAGCAGTAAGACCGAGCTCATCCGCCAGTTCCGCGCAGGTGTTGCCAAGTTCCCTGACCACACGCTGCAGGGCGGAGTCCAGTGTCAGGCCGGCTTCCGCACAAATGACCAGCAGGTCGAGGAAGTCGGGCAGGGATTTCTGCATGGCGGTATTGCGCTTGTCGGTGGCATTCTTGAGGATGATTTCCGGGAAATAGGACGCCAGCAGCACCGAACCGATGCAGGCAAAGGCCTTCATCATGGCGGACAGGTCGAACAGGCCGAGCCCGTAAATCAGGACCACGGCGATCACCCCCACCAGAAGCGGCAGCACCAGCTTGCAGAACATGAAAATCACCAGGGCGTCTTTGCCCCTGTAACCGGCCTGGACCAGCTTTTTCTGGTATTTTTCCGTCTGTTCGTTTTTCAGCAGGTTCAGGCTTTTGACCACTTTGTTCATCAGGCCCATGTGTTTGGTGGACTTGACGGTGGTGCGGCGCTTGACCGGGGCCACATAGCCGCGTTTCAGGTCGGAGCGTCTGTCCTGCAGCGCCTTGAGGCGACCGTGCATGGAATCCTTGACGATGCCGGTGCTCCAGATGGCCATGACCACCATAAAGGCGGATAAGCCTGCGAAAGCAGTGATGATGTCTTCTATGGTGATCCCTGCGGGCAGAAGTTGTTCCATGGTCACACCTCGAAATTAATCAGTTTGGAAATGATGAACATGCCGATTCCCATCCAGATCAGGCCGCCAACCATGGCAACCTGGCCGCGCGGGTCGGTAAACAGGACGGACATATAGTCATAGTTCAGCATGGTCAGAATGCCGCACATGATGAACGGCAGGGAGCCGATGATATAGGCACTGGCCTTACCTTCGGACGACATCGCTTTCACCTTCAGTTTCAGCTGGCTGCGGCCGCGCAGGATGATGGACAGGTTTTCCAGCGTTTCCGCCAGGTTGCCCCCGGTTTCCTGCTGCACGGACAGGCTGATGACAAAGAATTTGAACTCCGGCGTGTCCAGGCGGTCAGCGGCTTTCCACAGCGCTTCATCCAGGGTTTTGCCGAGGCGGATATCGTCGATGATTTTGGTAAATTCAACGGCGATGGGATCATCCATTTCCCGGCCCACGCTGCCGATGGACTCCGTCACCGGGAGACCGGCTTTCAGGCCCCTGACGATCAGGTCGATGGCTTCGGGAAACTGGGTGGTAAATTTGGTCAGGCGTTTTTTGATCATGGAGGAGATCACCAGATGCGGGATCGCCAGACCGGCGGCAAGGCCGACCATAATACTCGGTGCGGCGCTGAGCCCGCCGAATAATTTTACCAAAACGCTGACGACCACGGCTACGCCGAAGCTGGCCAGGATATAGTGTTTGAACTGGATGGAAAAACCGGTTCTCCGCAGGCGCTTGCGCAGTTCATCGGGACGCGGCACAAACTGGTCGAAAAAGGATTTTTCCTGTTTGATGAACAGGGATTTTTTTGCCCCGTTTTCCGAACCCAGGCCCTTTTTCTGGTGTCGGCCAATGGCCTTGCGCAGGCGACCCTGGATGACCTTTTGCTTGTTGCCAAGCAGACCGGCGGCAAGGGCAATGGTCGCCAGGACAAGAAAGACCCCGGTAAATATGCCGATCATTACGATGGTTGGGTTATCTACTGTCATGGTTCCATCCTATAACGCTTCCAGGAGAGCCCGGTGCAAGCCATAATATTCGGCTTTCTCGGTAAAATGCGGACGGACGCCTGTAGACTTGAAGTTGCCTATCAGTTTTCCGTCCGCATCCTCTCCGGTAAATTCATAAAGGAACAGGTCCTGGGTGGTGATGATGTCGCCTTCCATGCCCACGACCTCTGTCACGGCGCAGGTGCGGCGGCCCCCGTCACGCATACGGGAAATCTGTACGATCAGGTCCACGGCGCCGGCGATCTGTTCGCGAACCGCCTTGGGCGGCAGTTTCAGGTCGGCCATACCGATCATGTTTTCCATACGGGTCAGGGCTTCGCGGGGGTTGTTGGCGTGCAGCGTACACATGGAGCCGTCATGGCCCGTGTTCATGGCCTGCAGCACGTCGAAAGCCTCGGCGCCACGGACCTCACCGAGGATGATGCGGTCGGGACGCATACGCAGGGCGTTTTTCACCAGGTCGCGCATGCTGATTTCCCCTTTGCCCTCCAGGTTGGCCGGACGGGTTTCCAGGCGCACCACATGGGGCTGCTGCATCTGGAGCTCGGCCGTATCCTCGATGGTGACGACACGCTCGCCGGTATCAATCATGCGGGACAGGGCGTTCAGCATGGTTGTTTTACCGGAACCCGTACCGCCGGAAATCAGGATATTCAGGCGACAGGCGGATGCAATTTTCAGAACCGTCGCCATTTGCGGGGACAGGGAACCGAAGTCCAGCATTTTGTCGATGGTGATTTTCTGCTTGGCGAACTTACGGATCGAGATGGAGGCCCCGTCGATGGCCAGCGGCGGGATAATGATGTTCACACGACTGCCGTCTGCCAGGCGGGCGTCACAGATCGGGGTGGTTTCGTCCACGCGCCGGCCGACAGCCGTCACGATCCTGGTACAGATATTCATCAGATGCTGATTGTCCCGGAAGGTGACATCTGACAGGGTCAGTTTACCGTTTTTCTCGATATAAATCTGTTTCGGTCCGTTGACCATGATCTCGGTGACGGTTTCATCTTCGAGAAGCGGTTCCAGGGGGCCGAGGCCGAGCATGTCGTGAAGCAGCATATTGACCAGTTCACGCTGCTCGCGCAGGTTCAGGTTGATTTTTTCCTGCGCCATCAACTCGTTGACGGCTTCACTAACCTGTTCCGCCAGCTCTGCGCGGTCCATCTCGTTGGCGGCAGAGGCATCAATATATTCCAGCAACAGGGGCTGCAGGCGATCCTTGGCCTCCATGATGCTGTCCTGGCTGGCCTGCTGGATCTGCTCGGCGCTCTGGGTCTTTGTTTCCCGCTGTTTGCGGGCGCTGCTTTCCGCTTCTTCCTCGGCTTCCTGGCTCGCCTTGCTTTCAGAGGTGAGAAGGTCGTTGAGGAGAACCGTCAGGAGATCCCGCCGCTCCAGTTCATTGAGCTGGAGGCTGTGGCTGGCGCTCATTTCGTCGATCAGTTCATCAATGGCCTTCCTGACCTCGTTGCGGTCCATTTCACGGGCCGCTGCAGGATCAATACGTTCCTGCAGTACAGGTTCAATCAGGTCAAAAGCCTGGTCCACCATGCTGGCATTGGACCCGCTTTCCTGGGGAACCGGCGCCGGCGTGGCTGCGGAAGCTGCGATCTCGGGCTGATCGCCGCCTTTTCCGAATCCTGCCGGCCCGCCGGATTTCCCCGCGGGGAAGGCCGGTTTTGTGCCTGGTGCTGCTTTACGTCCGAACGCTGGTTTCATGGTTTCTCGCGATTATTTCTTCTTGCTGGCTTCTTTTTTATTCTGTGCAAATTTTTTCCAGAAGGGCACGCTGGCCTCTGTTTCACTGTTGCCAAGAAGGTCGTCACAGATCAGATTGAGAGTCTTGACCGGCTTGCTGTGTTTTGCCGCCTGGGGCAGCGGTTTGCCGGATTTGGACACCTGGATCATCAGTTTGCTGTCCAGGGGGATTTCCCAGTCCACGGCGCGTTCGATGGAGGCTTCGAAGTCTTTTTTCTCAACTTCCACCTGTCCCGGCCCGGCCACTTTATTCAGCAGCACCTTGACGTCTGCTTCGGGCGCAACGGTTTTGCAGAAGGCCAGGAAGCGGATGGTATCCCGGGTTGCGGCAAGGCTGAGGTCGGAAACAAGAATGATCTCGTCGGCCTCGGACAGCAGTAGGGGGTAGTCGGCTACCGTGTTCTTCGGCAGGTCAAGCACCACATATTTGAAGTTGTTTTTCAGCTCGGTCAACAGGTGACTCAGGGCCGCCGGATCCGTATAGGTGGGATCGTTCAACGGTGCCTCGGAGCCGAGGATCGACAAATTGTCGCTTTCCTTGATCATGGCACGCTCGATGAACAGGCCGTCTACACGGCTCGGGTTTTCCAGGGCGTCACACAGGCCGCGGCCCGGCTCCAGGTCAAAGGACAGGGCGCCGGTGCCGAAATAAATATCCATATCCAGCAGCGCGGTCGGACGCTTCTTGTCATGGGCCAGTATCCAGGCCATGCTGGTGGCCACGGTGCTGGTGCCCACACCGCCGCGCACGCCTACTACCGCGACCAGTTTGTCGGTATCTTCTGCCGTGGCAGCGACCGTTGTTTCTTCGGGAATGCGTGCGGCATGCTCGGCAGACGATATAGTGTCCCGAAGCTGGTCGGCGGTTACCGGTTTAACCAGATAGTCATGAATTCCGTAAGAAATCAGTTCCCGGTAAAGCGTGATATCATTGGTATTTCCCAGGGTAATCACCATGGTGCCGGGTTCCACCACTTCCGCAAGTGATGTCAGGTCGTCCATGGGATCTGCGGATTTTGAAATATCCACAACCAGGAACTGGGGAGAGGGCAGGGTCGAAAGGGTTCTGATGGCGCTTTCGATTCCGCCCGTTTTGATTCCGGCAGGATTCCAGCCTCGCTCCGTCAGGACCGGCACAAGAGCCTGGGTGGTCTCGTCATCACAGACAAAGGCGCCGAAAATATTCTCGGCTGAACTGTCTTCTTTTTTCAAAAGGCTCGCTACACTCATCTCAAATTCCCTTATTTGGAACCGCTGCTGCTGCTGCCGCCCGTCGCTGATCCGGCAGATTTTTTGGCGGTGCCCGTCATATACCCATTGACTGCTTTGGCTGTCTTCTCCGCGTGCGGGTGATCAGAACGGTTGCCGGTGATCAGGTCACGCGGATTGGCGACCATGAGGCCAAGATTGGCCTGGGTCGAGCAGCCGAAGTCCTGCATGGGGGCATTGTTGTAGTTGGATGAACTGGCACGTGACCAGTCTCCGCACTGTGGCGGTGTCACCACATAGCGGGAAACAAGCAGACGGGCCTGGTTGGTTTTGGGGGCGACACCGTAAGGTGTGACCTCCATGGACATGATGATGCCATGTCGTTTCAGGACTTCCGCAATGTAGGAAAGGCGTTTTTTGTTCAGGTCGGACATGCTGCCGTCTTTTTCCAGCGGAAAGTCCATGCTGAGTTCATCGCCGTACCCGACATTGCTGTTGCCGAGGAAGGCAATCAGGGCCCGGACCTCATCTGAATCCAGGCGATAATTGTTGTCTGCAAAGGTCATCATATAGGGCACACGCACCATTTCGACCTTGTTGCGCTTCTGGTTTTCCAGGCCGGTGCTTTCATGAAGTCCCGCGCATCCGGCGGTCATCAGAAGAGAGGCGACAGCGATCAGTTTAAGAATATTTTTTGTCATCAGTATCCTCCTCAGTCCAGCATGAAGCCGGCAGCACCCTTAATCTTTTCGCCGGTCTTACCCTGGGCGGCCGGAGAACTTTCCGGACCACGCAGTTCATAGGACTGGCCGTGCAGGAAAAGTTCCATATCATTGGCCACTCTGAGATTGTCGTTGGGCAACGGCATGGTGCTGTCATTGTGCGGCTTGACAATATAGGGGGTGACGATGATCACCAGTTCAGTTTCCTGGCGCTGGAATTCCGTCGAACGGAACAGGGCGCCAAGGATCGGAATGTCGCCGAGCCAGGGATATTTGGCGATATTGTTGGAGACATTGTTCTGGATCAGGCCGGCAATGGCAAAGCTCTGCCCGGAGCCCACCTCAACGGTAGTGTCAGCCCGTCTGGTGGTGAGCGCAGGAATGGCGAAACCGTCAATGTTTACCGCACCGGCAGAAGACAGCTGACTGACTTCCGGCTTGATATGCATGCTGATTTTGCCGCTCTCAAGCACAACCGGCTGAAAATCCAGGGCAACACCATATTCCTTATATTGGATGGAAAGGCTGCGGTCCTCGTACACTGGAATCGGATATTCACCACCGGCCAGGAAGCTGGCGCTTTCTCCGGAAAGTGTGGTCAGGTTCGGTTCGGCCAGAACAGACAGGACTCCTTCCTGTTCCATGGCGTCAATGATGAAATTGATGTCAAAGTTACCGCTGGTGAATCCGCCAGCAATGTTGTTGCCGCGGCCCAGAGATGCAAAATTTTTCACTCCATCAACAACGCTAAAGACCTGAGATCCCTGGAACATACCAATGGCGGTACTGCCATTGACAAAACTGTTCTGCCAGTTGAAGCCGAGCTGTTTCATGGTGTCACGGCCAACCTCTGCAATACGTACGCGCAGATTGACCTGTACCGGTGTCGCAATGGTCAGCCGGTTGATGATGGTATTATCCTTGCCGACGAACTCTGCGGCCATGCGGCGGGCTTCTTCTGCCTGGTCCGGGTTTTCCACATGCCCGGTCATCACCAGAAGGCCTTCATAGGATTTCACGTTGATCCGGGCGTCCGGCATAACGGTCTTCAGGGCGTTTTCGAGACTGCCCAGGTTATGGGTTACGGAAATTTCGCCACTCAGCAGAATTTCATCTTCGTCATTGACGCCGTACAGGCTGGTTTCCCCTTGCTTTTTACCAAGGATATAAACCAGGGTGGGGGATTTCACCTGAATGTCAGCGATGGACGGATCCGCAATGAAGATGTTGGAGGCCGGCTGTTTCAGGCGCAGAAGCGTCCCTTTGCTTACTTCCACCTGGATATGTTCCTTCTGGGTGGCAGCAGCTGCAACCAGGGGCTGGCTGCCGATCAGCAGGCCGAATACCGCGATCAGGCAAAAAACCGACTTCTTCATTGTCTTGCCAATCCGGCGACGTATGTTCTTACGCGCTGTCATGATTAGTTTCCTTGCTTTGTAAAGCCCAGTTGCTGAACTTTATTTCCTCTTACCACTTTGACATTGAAGCTCTTTCCGCCCTTGGCGGCAGGGGCTCCTGTATTGCTTGTCAGCAGCTGGCTGACTTCGCTGTCCCAGGTGACGGAGTTGTCTTCCGGGCTGGCAGATGTCAGTTCGACATCTGAACCTTCATTCTGGGCCAGGCTGCGCAGGGACAGGGACAGGCTGCCCATTTTCTCAACCAGAGAGATTTTCTCGGCATCCTTGGGTGAGACTTCCAGGGTAACTGTTTTACCAACGGCGGGTGTATGAGTAGGGTTTGCAATCCTCTGGTCGATGGCCAGAACCCGCACATTACGGAGAACGGTTTCACTGGCCTGCGCCTTCCTTTTGCCGCCGGCAGAGACTTTATGGGTCAGAAGGATATCCACGCGGTCTCCGGGAAAGATAAAGCCGGAGATACCGGAAGTTGCGTTCACCCGGATGGATACAGCGCGTTGGCCGACCGGCAGTACGGCGGCCATAAAACCACTGTTCCCGGGCCTGACAATTCGCGATTCTGTAAGGGGTTCCCCTGCGACGATGGTGTTTTTGACCACGGCGCCGGCGAATTGTTCCAGGTCGAAATCAGAGGTTTTCCGAACATAATTCTCATGCAGGCTGTCATCCGGCCAGGACTGCCAGACGAGGTCGTCCTTTTTCAGGAAGTGACCGGTATGAAGGTCAAAGGCCGCTACCAGCACCTGTACTTTTGCCGGCGCCGCTTTTACAACCTGCTGTTGTGCCTGGGGAGCGGCAGCCGGTTTGATCAGGCTGCGGGCCATGAAAGCGGTAATTCCCGCGATGACCAGGGCAATTCCAACCAGAATGATGCTGCGCATATTGATATTCATAACCTTGTTTCCTTGTTACGCTCGTCCGTTCAATGACATATAAAGCCGGATGGCGACATATAGGCCCCCGAGTGCGATGCCGACTCCATAGGGGACTTTTGTATGTTCCATTTGTGCCATAGAGAAGTTTATATTCTCTGAAGATTTGGCGGCTTTTGATGCGATAAATTTGTTTTTTGCTAAAATAAGTGCCGCCAGCAGCCCGCCGGTCAGGGACATGATCATCAGGTAGTTCAAAACCAGCGCCGGTCCGGCCCACAAGGCAACCACAGGGATCAGCTTGACATCGCCGCCGCCCATGACATTCATGGCGAAAAAGACCAGGCAGACACCGAAAATCACAAGTGCGATGACGATGGACCAGCCGGCCAGGGCGAGGGGAAATGTATTATAGTCGATGAAGAAGGCGGCCAGGTGGATCGGGTAGAGGGCCAGGACAGTCAGGCAGAGCCTGTTTGACAGGCGGTAATGCCTGATATCGGAAATTGCGGCCCAGACCATCAGGCCTGCAAATATGATGACTGAACTCAGTGTTAGCACGATTTTCCCCTGGACTGTCAGATTGTCGTACATACAGTCATATTGGAGAAAGGTGATTTAATGGTTAATGCCGGATGGAAAGCCGCTTAGTTGCCGGTAACTTCCTGGACGGCGGCAACCGTAGTGTTGCTCATGTTCAGGAATGAATCGGCGAAAGCGCTGAAGCCGCCAATGGCAGCAAGAGTGATAAGTGCCGCAAGCAAACCATATTCAATGGCTGTTGCGCCCTTCTGGTTTTTTTTCAATTCTGAAAGGTTTTTTTTGCTCATGGTGTGGGTCCTCTCAAAAATTTGTTGCAGCGGATGTCCGGTATAAAAACAGGACAGGTATTCGGGAAAATAAAAACGGCCTTGGCCTTGTGGGGCCAAAGCCGTTTTTGGAACTTTTCTGAAGTGCTAATTAGCCAGCGTTGTTCAGAGAGCTGGAAACACCTTTCAGAGTGGTATCCAGAGACTGACCAACAGCGCTCAGGCCAGCGATGGCAGCAACAGCCACCAGGGCAGCAATCAGGCCATACTCAATAGCGGTTGCACCAGCTTCAGATTTTTTCAGTTTTGCAAAGAATTTAGTCATTTTGTTTACTCCAATGTGCCAATAGTTAAATAAGGTTCCTATGCCAAATTTGTGACTATCAATATGCACGGAAGTTATGAACAAAAAGTTAATGGATTTCCTTTTTTCTTGTTTTATTACAAATACTTACAAGGATTAAATTGAAGAAAAATTAACTTGTTGTTAAACTGTGATTTAATCAAAATCTGTTAAAATTTTACCTGTGCAGGGGACCCGGAACGGGTCAGGCGGGCAAATGGTTAACCCTTATTCCTTGAAAGGGTTAAGAATATTAAAGGCTTAGCTATTGTGGGGGTAATTGGAAATTGTCAGGACCAGATGGGTCACAAAACCGTCCTGACAATGGCAGGAAAGGTCGCCGCCAATCAGCCGGGCAAGGTCCCGGGCAACGGATAGACCGTATCCCGGCGCCAGTCTGGGGGTCGAAATTTTTTCCGATTTTTCGTACTTTTTTGTTTCAGAAGCTCCATTGATAACCTTCTGGAACAATGTTTCGGCATCTTTTTCGCTAATTTTCTGTCCCAGAAGGGGGACTTCGATTCTGACCTGGGCATTGCTGCTCATCAGGACGGAAAGATTCAGGGTATCGCCTTCGCCGGCCTTTTTCATGGCACTGGAAATCAGCTTGCTCAGGCACATTTCGAGGCACTGGCGGTCATTATAGAGAATGACATCGATATTATCGCTGCTGCTGTGGAATTTGACCTTTTTGCTTTTGGCCAGCGGGGCGATCTTCTCGGCACAGGCATCAATGATGCTTTTCAGGGAGAAAGATTCCGGGGTGACCTCAATCAGGCCTGAATCCAGTTTGGCGGAATCCAGCACGTCGTTGACGGCGTCTTTCAGCAGGTTGGCAGCGCTCAGGATATTTTTTGTATGTTCCCGATATTGTTCATTGACCGGTCCCCAGGCTTCCATGTCGATCATTTCGGAAAATCCGATGATGGCATTGAGGGGAGTCCTGAATTCGTGGGACAGGTTCTGCAGCAGTTCGGAAGCAATATGATCTTCCTTGTCGCTGGTGTCTTTGCGGCTTTGCGGCGTCGATGTGGCCGCAGCGGGCGCTTCCGGTTCGGAAATCTCCCGGTTTTCCGGCCTGTCGACAACCGCTGTTGCCGGGACATTCAGCTCCGGCGCCGTTTCGGCGGCCCTGGCGCTGCCCCGGAAGCCGGTAAAGCGGCCGGTCTGGATATCAAAGACGGCAATGCCGCTGAGCAGCCATTTGGTGCTTTCCCCGCCTTCGGAACGGATCAGGAAGGCCTCGTCCCGGAACGGGGTACGGCGTTCGAACAGGGATTCAAACGAAAGATCGTCATCCCGGTCCGGTGTGATTTCACACATTTCAATAAAATCTTCGCCAATCATGCTGTTGGCCGGACGGCCAAAGGCGGTGAAGGCCTCTTCCGAAAGAAACTTGATGGTCCCCATGCGGTTGATTTCCCAGAACCAGTCCGCGTTGGCGCGTACAAAATCCCTGGTTTGCGCGCCGGCCTGGCTGACTTTCGGGGCCTTGGACGGTTCTTCTGCTGCAGTCTCTTTCACAGTTTCCGCTTCCGGTTCGGTCTCCTGCTCGGCCAGGTCGTTGGCGGCTTCACTGTAGTCCGGCGCGTGATCCTGCGGAGGGCGTTGCGGCTTTGCCGCGTCGGTACTGTTTTCCTTGCCGAAGGACATGGCCAGCCTGGCTTCCTCCTCCAGGTTGAAGATGGCCTTGGACAGGGCCGCCATGCTGATCTGGGACGGTGTCTGGTCGGTCTCTGTTTCCGTCTGGTCGGCGGCAGGTTGCTCCTCGGGTTCCTTTTTTTGTTTCAGAAACGATGGCACCTCGTCGGAAAAGGCCAGCTTGTTGTCCAGCACCAGTTTCGGGCCGGTGGTTGTTTTTTCCTGCCGTTGCGGCAGGCCCGATGGCGCGCGTTCAGGGGCCGCAGCTGTTTCCGCGGCAGCTTCATCGGGGTTTTGGCCGTAAATATTCTGTGCCTTGATCAGTTCGAGAATGCTTGCGGTTGTGGATTCGTCCAGTTCAGGCTGGCGGTCGGCTTCCCGCTGTTCAAGCTCGCTCAGGCTCAGTTTGTGCCGGACCTGTTCGTAATGTTTCTGCTGTTGCTGGCTCAGTTCCTGCCGGATTAGCGGAGACAGGCCAAACCGACGACTGATATGCCGGCGATGGGCGTCGCTGCCGAATTTGGCCAGATGCATCAGCTGGTCGTCGGGGATCGGCGCCCGTTCCAGCAGCGGGGCGGAGACGTCAATGACATCTTCGCTGAACAGTTTAACCAGCTCCTGCGGTGGATTGTTCATGTCGGCGATCAGGCTGGCGATTTCCTTGCGGGTTTCGATGCGGACATTGGCCAAAAGCTCGCGCAGGATGTCGAGCAGCATACGGGCCTGCTTGTCAGACTGCAGGGGACGTTGCTGCAGGAAAAGGTCACAGATATGGGAAAACAGAAGTGTTCTGCTTTGCAGGGAGTCATCCTGCGCCAACTCTAGCAAATTCCGGATTCTGTCATCGTACATAGCGCTTTTCGGCACTGCATTCCCTTTTACTGCGTAAATCTTAACAGTGCGCAGGCATCACTGTTAATTATTAAAATTTTATCTTCCGGATGCATGTTTTCCCCGTTCAGAGACTATAACTTTTTCCGCCCGAAAGTACCAGTTAAAATCGGGTGCGGGGTGTCGATTTAATATCTAACATAACCTTTTTGGGGAATGTCCGTTTCAGGAAGGGATTTTCTTTTGTGAATAGTTGAAATGCATAATATTATATTCATTTAAAAATATTGGATATATTCTATCAATAGCACGACATTTTCTTGCTGCTTCGGTTGTTATCCGGTATAAAAAGATCAACGAGTAATGTTGTTAAACCCAAGGGGACCTTATGCATCAGGTGAAGCTGGACGAAATCGATCGCCGTATTCTGGAGAACCTGCAGCAGGACGGCCGCATGACAAATGTGGAGCTTGCGGAGCGTGTCGGCATTACGGCGCCGCCCTGCCTGCGTCGCGTAAGGGCGCTGGAGGATGCCGGCTATATCCAGGGGTATCACGCAGATCTTAATGCGGAGGCTCTTGGGTACGGCCTGACGGTGTTCGCCATGGTCGGGCTGCACAGCCAGGCGGAAAGCGACCTCAAGGCGTTCGAGGAACTGGTCAATGAATGGCCGCTGGTGCGCGAGGCCTTCATGCTGAACGGCGAGATCGATTTTATCCTGAAAATAGTCTCCCGGGACCTGGCCCAGTTCCAGAACTTCCTGACCACCAAGCTGACCCCGGCGCCCAATGTGGCGAGCGTGAAAACATCGCTGAGCATTCGCTGCGGCAAGCACCTGCACGGCGTGCCGGTGGACTAGGACGCTTTCACTCCGTTTCAGGCAAAGAAAAAGCCACCGGATGGGGTGGCTTTTGTTTTGATATGATCCGGGGAACCCCTAAATGAAGTCGATCTTGACGATCTCGTAATAGGTTTCACCCTGGGGGGTTTTCACTTCCACCTCGTCACCGACGCGGCGACCGATCATGGCATGGCCGAGCGGAGAACTGAGGGAGATCTTGCCCTTGCTCACATCCACTTCATCCACACCGACGATCTGGTAGGTGAATTCCTTGTCATCTTCGTCAGCAATGGTCACGGTGGAGGCAAACACCACCTTGTCGCCATTGAGATCGGCGGGGTCGATCACCTCGGCCCGGCTGATCTTGTCCTCGATTTCCTGAATCCGGCCTTCGATCATGCCCTGCTGTTCTTTGGCGGCATGATATTCGGCATTTTCCGAAAGATCTCCGTGGGCGCGGGCTTCCTCAATCGCCTTGATGACGGCGGGGCGGGCATCGTGCTTGAGATGTTTCAGCTCTGCTTCAAGTTTGAGATGACCGGCTGCGGTCATTGGAACTTTTTCTACCATCGCTCTTTTTTCTGTTCGGCAAATAAAAATCCTTCGCACAGCCCCTGCCTCCCGGGAGCAATGCGATAGTTCATTCGGTCTATACTGACAGGTCAGGCGTGAAAACTCGCCTAACGCGCATAAGACTGAAGGGGTTTAACGGTAAGTTCACTGGATTTCAAGACTTTTATTGCTTCCATGGACGAAAGCGCACCGCGGGTGGTGGTGTAATAGGGAATATTATTCACCAGGGCGGTCCGCCGAAGCTCATAACTGTCTTTGATGGACTGCGTCCCTTCCGTGGTATTGAAGACCAGCTGGACTTCACCGTTTTTCATGGCGTCGACGATATGCGGACGGCCTTCCAGGACCTTGTTGATCCGCTCCACAGCAACGCCATTTTCCTTCAGATATGAAGCAGTTCCGCCGGTTGCGATCACCTTGTACCCCATATCCGTGAGTTCCCGGGCGGCTTTTACCATTTTCGGTTTGTCCCGGTCCTTGACCGAGATAAAGACAGTCCCTTCGAGGGGCAGATGGGTGCCGGCGGCGACCTGTGATTTCAGGAAGGCGCGGGCGAAATCCGTATCCAGCCCGATCACTTCGCCGGTGGAGCGCATTTCCGGGCCAAGCAGGATATCCACGCCCGGGAACCGTGTGAAGGGCATGACCGCTTCCTTGACGGCCACATGATTCGTTCTGAAGCTGGGAATGTCGAAGTTATCCAGGGATTCGCCAGCCATCAGGCGGGCGGCAATTTTGGCGACCGGGGCGCCGATGGCCTTGGCCACAAAGGGCACGGTGCGGCTGGCGCGGGGATTGACCTCGATGATGTAAACCACATCATCCTTGACCGCATACTGCACATTCATCAGGCCCTTCACATTGAGCGCCAGGGCAAGCCTTTCGGTCTGCTGGCAGATGTCCGCCATCACGCTGTCCTTCAGGGAATAGGGCGGCAGGGAGCAGGCGCTGTCACCGGAATGGACCCCGGCTTCCTCAATATGCTGCATGATGCCGGCCACATGGACCTTGCTGCCGTCGCACAGGGCGTCCACGTCAATTTCCGTGGCGCCGCCCAGATAGCGGTCGATCAGAACCGGGCTGTCGCCGGACACGGTCACCGCTTCATTGATATAGCGGCGCAGGCTGGTGGTATCGTAAACGATTTCCATGGCCCGGCCGCCCAGCACGTAACTGGGGCGGATCAGGATGGGATAGCCGATCCGTTCGGCCACTTCCACGGCCTGTTCTTCCGTTGTCGCCAGGCCGTTCTCCGGCTGGCGCAGGTCAAGCCGGGCGATCAGGTCCTGGAATCGTTCGCGGTCTTCGGCCAGGTCAATGGCGTCGGGGGAGGTGCCCAGGATCGGGATGCCGACCGCTTCCAGCGCATGGGACAGTTTCAGCGGCGTCTGGCCGCCGAACTGGACGATCACACCGACAACCTCACCGTTCTGCTGTTCCTTGCGGATCAGCTCGATCACATCCTCGGCAGTCAGCGGCTCGAAATAGAGCCGGTCAGAGGTGTCATAGTCGGTGGATACGGTTTCCGGGTTGCAGTTGACCATGATGGTTTCATAGTCCTGGTCACTGAGGGAAAAGGCCGCGTGGCAGCAGCAATAGTCGAACTCGATGCCCTGGCCGATCCGGTTGGGGCCGCCGCCGAGAATGACGATCTTTTTCTTGTCGGTGGGCCGGGTCTCGCACTCGGCGCCGCCGGCGGCATCCCGCTCGTAGGTGGAATACATATAGGGGGTCAGGGCCTCGAATTCGGCCGCGCAGGTATCAACCCGCTTGAACACCGGATGCAGGTCCAGGGCCAGGCGCTTGGCGGTGACCCGGGCTTCCTTCTGTCCGGTCAGTTCAGCCAGGCGGGCGTCGGAAAAGCCCAGCGACTTGAGCTTGCCGAATTCGAAGGCCTCTTCCGGCAGGCCGTTCTGACGCACAACTTCCTCGGCGTCGATGATCTTTTTGATCTGTTCGATGAACCAGGGGTCATATTTGGCAATGGCATGGATCTCCGCCGGTTCCATGCCCTCACGCAGGGCCTGGGCCATGACCTGCAGGCGATCCACGGTCGGGCTGGCCAGCGCCGCCCGGATGGCGTTCATGTCTCCGGTCTTTGGATCATAGCCCGGGATTTTCACTTCATTGAGACCGGTCAGGCCGGTTTCCAGCGAGCGCAGCGCCTTCTGCAGGCTTTCCGGGAAGGAGCGGCCGATGGCCATCGCTTCACCGACCGACTTCATGGCGGTGGTCAGGGTCGGCTGGGTGCCCGGGAATTTCTCGAAGGTGAAACGCGGAATCTTGGTGACCACATAGTCGATGGTCGGCTCGAAGGATACCGGAGTGGCGCCGGTGATATCATTCTGCAGCTCGTCCAGGGTATAGCCGACGGCCAGCTTGGCCGCCACCTTGGCGATCGGGAAGCCGGTCGCCTTGGAGGCCAGGGCCGAAGAACGGCTGACCCGCGGGTTCATTTCAATCACAATCAGGCGGCCGGTCTCCGGGTTGACGGCAAACTGCACGTTGGACCCGCCGGTTTCCACGCCGATCTCCCGCAATACCGCGATAGAGGCGTTGCGCATGATCTGATATTCCTTGTCGGTCAGGGTCAGCGCCGGGGCGACGGTGATGCTGTCGCCGGTGTGGATGCCCATGGGATCGATATTCTCGATGGAACAGATGATGATGCAGTTGTCCGCCTTGTCGCGGACCACTTCCATTTCATATTCCTTCCAGCCGAGCAGGCTCTCGTCGATCAGCACCTGGCCGACCGGGGAGGCCTCGATGCCGCTCTTGACATAATGCTCGTACTCTTCCCGGTTATAGGCGACACCGCCGCCGGTGCCACCCAGGGTAAAGGCTGGGCGGATGATGGCCGGCAGGCCCACTTCATCCATCACTTCCATGGCATGACGGATGCCGGCAGCCCGGTCATAATCAATGATATTGCCGTCTTCATCCTTGATTGCCGGAGAGGAAGCAATGGCCGCGCGCGGGTTTTCCAGGCCGATGGCGTCCATGGCGGCACGGAATTTTTCCCGGTCCTCGGCCTTCTCAATGGCGTCCTCATTGGCGCCGATCAGCTTGACGCCGTGTTTCTTGAGCACGCCGCGCTGGGCCAGTTTCAATGCCGTGTTCAGGCCGGTCTGACCGCCCATGGTCGGCAGGATGGCGTCCGGCTTTTCCTTTTCAATGATTTTTTCCACATATTCCGGGGTGATCGGTTCGACGTAAGTCGCGTCGGCGATCTCCGGGTCGGTCATGATGGTGGCCGGGTTGCTGTTGACCAGGATGATCCGGTATCCTTCCTCGCGCAGGGCCTTGCAGGCCTGGGAGCCGGAATAGTCGAATTCGCAGGCCTGGCCGATAATGATGGGGCCGGCGCCGATGATGAGAATGGATTCAATGTCGGTACGTTTAGGCATGTTTCTCAATCATCTCCATGAAACGGTCAAACAGATAGTGGCTGTCCTGGGGCCCCGGGCTGGCTTCCGGGTGGTGCTGGACGGAAAAAGCCGGCCGGTCCACCAGTTCCAGTCCGCAGAGCGTCTGGTCGAACAGGGAAATATGGCTGACTTTTACGTTATTGGGCAGGCTGTCCTTATCCACCATGAAGCCGTGGTTCATGGAGGTGATTTCAACCTTGTTGGTATTATAGTCCATTACGGGATGGTTGGCGCCGCGATGGCCCTGGTGCATCTTGACGGTTTTGGCGCCGATGGCCAGAGCCAGCATCTGGTGGCCGAGGCAGATGCCGAACAGGGGAATGCCGCTGTCCAGCAGTTCCTTGATCACCGGAATGGCATATTCGCCGGTGGCGGCCGGATCCCCGGGGCCGTTGCTGAGGAAAATTCCGTCCGGTTTCAGGGCCAGGACGTCGGCGGCGCTGGTGGTGGCCGGCACCACGGTGATTTTTGCGCCGGTGCTGGCCAGGCAGCGCAGGATGTTTCGTTTGACCCCGTAGTCGATGGCCACCACATGGGCCTTGGGCGAGGTCTGCTTGCCGTAGCCGTCTTCCAGGGTCCAGCGGGTTTCGTCCCAGCTGTAGGGTTCCCGGCAGGTCACGGTTTTCGCCAGATCCATACCGTTCAGTCCCGGCCAGGCTTTGGCCTTCTCAACCAGGGCCGGGATATCGAATTTGCCGGCCTTGTTAAAACTAACGACGCCGTTGGGGGCGCCGTTGAGACGGATGTAGCGGGTGAGCCTGCGGGTATCAATACCCGAAATGCCGGTCAGTCCCCGTTCCCGGCACCAGGTGTCCAGATGTTCGCCCGCGCGGAAGTTGGACGGGCTGGTGATGTCTTCGCGCACGATCAGGCCAAGGGCCGCGCCGCCCGGGTTTTGCTCCGGGGAGGTTTCAATATCCTCGTCATTGGTGCCGACATTGCCGATATGGGGGAAGGTAAAGGTGATGATCTGACCGGCATAGGACGGATCGGTCAGGATCTCCTGATATCCGGTCATGGCGGTGTTGAAACAGACTTCTCCGACCACATCCGCTTCCTGGCCGATCCCGTAGCCCCAGAAAACGGTGCCGTCCGCAAGGACAAGGGCGGCTGTGATTTGCGTGTGCGGAGGGATATGGTCGGTCTGATCGTGGTTCATGAACGGCTCTATTTCTTTGTCAAACAGTATAAGGCGATTTTCGTCAGGCGACTTACGGGGCGGCTTGGTGTGGACAGCATATCCTGTCCCTGGCCCCGACGCAAATTGACCGGAACTTAAGCAATCACTCTTCCAAGGTCAAGGAAAAGATTTTAAAAAATTATCCTTTAAAATCAATGGGTTAAAACTTTATTTCAGGTTGCTTTTTGAACTCATATGCGATAGAGTCTTTTCTTTCCTGAAAGAGAAAGCCGACTGTTCCTTTAATGATCAAGTCGGCCTTTTTGTAAAAAAGGATATAAAATCAATATGTTGCGTGAAAAACTCAACGACGCGATGAAACAGGCGATGAAGGACAAGGATAAGCGCCGTCTGGCGACGGTTCGACTCATTCTGGCCGCCATCAAGGATCGTGATATCAGCAAGCGGACGGAAGCGGGGGACCAGGGGGTTGGTGATGACGACATCATCGAAATCCTGTCCAAGATGGTCAAGCAGCGCAAGGAAAGCATCAAGGCTTATGAAGAAGGCGGCCGCCTGGAACTGGCGGAACAGGAAAAAGATGAAATGGAAATCATCTCCGAATTCCTGCCCCGCCAGATGGGCGATGACGAAATTGCGGCTGCCGTGAAAGAGGCCATTGCAGAAACCGAAGCCTCCGGCCTCAAGGACATCGGCAAGATCATGGCTCTGTTGAAAGACAAATATGCCGGCCAGATGGATTTTGCCAAGGCCAGCGCAACCGCCAAAAACAGTTTATCCTGAGCCTTATCGGGGATTGATTTATGTGCCCGAAATCCTATCTGTTTTAAGAGGGGCAGGTCGGGTACCAGGGGTGGTAGATTTAAATGGGCTTTTCGCCGGACTTTCTTGAAGAAATCAGGTCGCGCCTTCCGGTCAGCGAAGTGGTGGGGCGCAAGGTGCGCCTCGTCCGCAAGGGCCGCGAGCATTCCGGCCTGTGCCCGTTCCATAATGAAAAGACCCCTTCCTTTACCGTCAACGACGACAAGGCCTTCTACCACTGCTTTGGGTGCGGCGCCCACGGCGATGTGATCCGTTTCGTCACCGAGACCGAAGGGCTGAGCTTCCCCGAGGCGGTGGAGCGGCTCGCCGCCCAGGCCGGCCTGCCGATGCCGGAATATACCCCCGAGGACAAGGCCAAAACCGAACAGCGTAAAAACCTCTATGATGTGATGGAAGCCGCCTGCCACTGGTTCCAGTCGCAGCTTAAAACCCGCGCCGGCAAGGAAGGTCTGGACTATCTGTTGCGTCGGGGGCTTTCCGAACCGACCATCCGCGCTTTCCGGCTCGGCTATGCGCCGGACAGCCGCACGGCGCTGAAGGACGCCATGCTGGCCCGGGACGGCATCACCGAGGAGATGCTGGTGGAGGCCGGACTGCTGATCAAGCCGGAACCTGATCCCCATGATCCCCCCGGGACCAGGAAGGAAAGTTATGACCGGTTCCGTCACCGGGTGATGTTCCCCATTACTGACCGGCAGGGCCGGGTGGTGGCCTTTGGCGGCCGGGCCCTGTCCTCAGACGCCAAGGCCAAATATCTCAACAGCCCGGAAACGCCGCTGTTCCATAAAGGCCGGCTGCTTTATAACCTGGCCGGGGCGCGCAAGGCGGCCTACGACCAGGGCCGGGTGCTGGTGGCCGAGGGCTATATGGATGTGATCGCCCTGGCCCAGGCCGGGTTCGAATATGCGGTGGCGCCGCTCGGCACGGCGGTGACCGAGGAGCAGATCGGTGAACTGTGGCGTCTGGCGCCGGAGCCGATCCTGTGCTTTGACGGCGACCGGGCCGGGCTCAAGGCCGCCGAGCGGGTCGTGGAGCGGTCCCTGCCGCTTCTCAAGCCGGGCCATTCCCTGCGCTTTGTCTATCTGCCGGAAGGCGAGGATCCGGACAGTTTCGTCCAGGGCCACGGCGCCCGGGCGTTCGGGGAACTGCTGGAACAGGGCAAGCCGCTGGCGGCGGTGCTGTGGGAGATGCTGATCCGGGAAAATCCGACCGACACCCCGGAACAGCGTGCCGGCCTGCAGCAGAAGATCCAGCAGACCTTGGCCGAGATCAAGCATGAGACCATTCGCGGCTATTACCAGAATGATTTCCGCAAGCGGCTGGAAAAGCATCTGGGTGAAGAAATCCAGCCGGAAAATATGTCTTCCGCCCCGACCAACTACAGGGACTCGGGAGAGAATCGCTATGCCTCCGGCGGCAGAAACCGGCCCTGGGGGCGTCGCCGTCCGGCCGGGGAAGCCCCACAGGGGGTGCGGACCCTCAAGGATACGGCCCGCGGAAAAAGCGGCGGCCGGGTGCTGCTCGACCTTGAAAGGCTAATGATTCTAACGGTTTTGAACCATCCCTGGCTGCTGGAGCAGCATCATGAGGAACTTGCCGTCTGTGATTTCGAATCACAGGAGCTTGACAAACTCCGTAATGAAATCATACGTATATCAATTCGCGACTCGGACCTTGACAGAGAGAGCCTTCATCGCCACCTGACAGATCAGGGATTCGGCAAGGCAATAGAAGTCATATTTGATCAGGAAGTCCTCAAGGCCGATTGGTTCGCGTGGCCCGATGCTGCCCCACAGGATGTGGAGCAGGGATGGCTGCATGTAGTCAATCGAAAACGCTTGTTTGTTCTGGAGCAGGAAAAACAGGCCGTGGAGCAGGAACTGGCAGAAAATATGACGGAAGAGGTTTTCGCAAGATTTCAGGCATTGAATGCAGAAATTGAAGACGCCCGCAGAGTCGAAGCCAGCATGGATGAATATGGAATTGCCTCGGGAAAGCGCAGCTCGTCCTGAGGAAATTGATGTGAACAACGGATTTCCACTCGTGGCGGTCCGGCAAATTTGGTAATTACCGCGTACAGTAGATACTACGTCTGGGATATTGAGGTAAATATGGTTGAGAAGGCATCAAAGGCGGCAGATAAAAACGTCGATAAATCAGAAGATGCAGCAGAAAGCCCCCTGAGCGATCCGAGCCAGGAAACGGTCAAGAAGATGATCGCCGCCGCCAAGGAGCGGGGCTATATCACCTATGACGAACTGAATGACACCCTGCCCCAGGACGAGATGTCGTCCGAGCAGATCGAGGATGTCATGTCCCTGATTTCCGAGATGGGCATCAACATCATCGAAGCCGACGAGGCCGATGAAGCCGCCGAGGGCGAACAGAGAAAATCCAAGGCCAAGAAGGACGACGAGGATGAGGACGAGGAGGAGGTTGAAGCCGCGACGCCGGAAAAAGCCACCACTGACCGCACCGACGACCCGGTCCGCATGTACCTGCGGGAAATGGGCAGTGTGGAACTGCTGAGCCGCGAAGGCGAGATCGCCATTGCGAAACGGATCGAGGCCGGCCGCGAAACCATGATTGCCGGCCTGTGTGAAAGCCCGCTCACCTTCCGCGCCCTGGTCAACTGGGCCCAGCTGCTGGAAGAAGAGGAAATCCTGCTGCGTGATGTGATCGACCTGGACGCCATGTACGGCCTGGACCCGACCCAGGACAATGACGACGAGGACGACGGCGAGGAAGAGAAAAAGCCGGCCGCGGCAAAAACCGAGAAGGAAGAAAAGGCGCCTGAAAAGAAAAAAGCCAAGGACGTCCTCGACGATGAAGAGGACGAAGAGGGTGAAGAAGGCGAAGGCGGCGAAGACGAGGATGAGGAAGAGGACGACGAGGACGCTGAAAACAACATGTCCCTCGCGGCCATGGAAGAGGCGCTGCGTCCCGAAGTCATGGAAACCTTCACCAAGCTGCAGCAGAGCTATAAAAAGCTGGTCAAGCTGCAGGACGCCCGTCATGAAGCCAGCCTCAAGACCGAGACTCTGTCCGATGCCCAGGAAAAGAAATTTCAGAAGATTTCCGACGAACTGGCCGACGCCATCAAGGGCCTGCGTCTGAACAATGCCCGCATTGACGCGCTGCTGGAGCAGCTCTACAGCCTCAACAAGCGCCTGATGGGGCTCGAGGGCAAGATGCTGCGCCTCGCCGAACGCTACAAGATCAACCGCAAGGCTTATCTCGACGCCTATCTCGACCGGGAACTGGAACCGGCCTGGATCGACGATGTGGCCTCTCTCGCCGGTCGCGGCTGGGCTGACTTTGCCGAGCGCGAGCGCGAAGTGATCAACAATATGCGCGCCCAGGTGGCCGACATCGCCCAGGAAAGCGGCCTGACCATCGGTGAATTCCGCAAGATTGTCGCCATGGTGCAGAAGGGCGAGAAGGAAGCCCGCATCGCCAAGAAGGAAATGGTCGAAGCCAACCTGCGCCTGGTGATCTCCATTGCCAAGAAATATACCAACCGCGGCCTGCAGTTCCTCGACCTGATCCAGGAAGGCAACATCGGCCTGATGAAGGCGGTGGACAAATTCGAATACCGGCGCGGCTATAAATTCTCCACCTACGCAACCTGGTGGATCCGCCAGGCCATCACCCGCTCCATCGCCGACCAGGCCCGCACCATCCGTATCCCGGTGCATATGATCGAGACCATCAACAAGCTGGTCCGCACCGGCCGCCAGATGATGCACGAGATCGGCCGCGAGGCGACCCCGGAAGAGCTCGCCGCCCGCCTCAGCATGCCGCTCGAGAAGGTGCGCAAGGTGATGAAGATTGCCAAGGAGCCGATTTCGCTGGAAACCCCGATCGGTGACGAGGAGGATTCACACCTCGGCGATTTCATCGAGGACAAGAACGCCATCCTGCCGGTCGACAGCGCGATCCAGTCCAACCTGCGCGACACCACCACCCGGGTGCTGGCCAGCCTTACCCCGCGTGAGGAACGTGTCTTGCGCATGCGTTTCGGCATCGGCATGAACACCGACCATACCCTGGAAGAGGTGGGCCAGCAGTTCAGCGTGACCCGTGAGCGTATCCGCCAGATCGAGGCCAAGGCGCTGCGCAAGCTCAAGCATCCGAGCCGGTCGCGGAAACTGCGCAGCTTCCTGGATACCTGATCTGCTGATATAAGGGGATAGACATGCAGGTTTTTGAAATGGTGGTGCTGATCGTCCTGATCGTCTTTGTGGCCAGCATCATAAAACAATGGCTCAAGGCGAAGCAGAACGGCGGCAAGATCAATCTCGACGATCTGGCTCATGACCTGGGCCTGGCTGACGATTATTACTCCAAGCAGCAGATCAAGCCCTATCTCGACCGCATCGAGGGGCTTGAGGAACGCATCAAGGTGCTGGAACGGATCGTCACCGACAAGAGCCATAACCTGGCGCAAGAAATAGATAAACTCAAATAGACGACCTGAAATAATTTCATTCGGGGCCAAGTTGACGATACTTTCGGCTTGCCCTTCTTGTCCCCCGTCTGCTATTCACCAATATTCCTCTCGGGGGGCCAGTAGCTCAGTTGGTTAGAGCGAACCGCTCATAACGGTTTGGTCGCGGGTTCAAGTCCTGCCTGGCCCACCAATTCCTTCCGCTTTGCCATCCTGCTTGTAATGGTGCTAGACTATCCTCCGATATGCTTTGGGGGAGCCGATGAAACGTCTTTTTGCAGTTTTTCTTCTATTCCTGATCCTGCCTCTCTTCGCCCGGGCGGAGGAAGGGGCGGTTGAATTTATCCGCTTTGACTGGAAGACGGAGCCGACCCGGGAGCAATTTTACGCGGCGACGACGCGGATCTATGAAGCGCTGGGGCCGGACCCGAGGTCTTGGCTCTATAGTGAATATGATAACTTTAATGGCGTATATGTCCTGACACTGAACGAAGAGGAAGGCGCGAAAGTCCGGAATGTAATTGCCGAAACTGATTTTCCCTTTCTTTCAGCCAGCCTTAAGATGACTGAACCCGGACAAAGTCCATTGCATGAGTATCTGCAATATGTGCCTCATTGGAACGAAACCATTCATTCTAGGGACAACCCGGAGAAGATGGTAGAGCTGGCTAAAAGAGCCCCTACCTCACGTGCCCCTGCTTGCGAAGTAGTCCTGCACGACGAGATGGGGCCGTGGGAAGTACTTCGCGAAGGAAGCAGTAAAATGACAAGGGTGGCGTTGCGACGTGGCCATATTGTTGGAACAGGGGTGAGTAAGGGACCGGCGACAGATTTATTTGAGATCACGTTTACTTTCGCCTTCGCCGCCGACTGCGCACACAAGGACGAAATCGTCGACGAACTGATGGCGGTGATGAACGGGAAGTAACCTCAAACCGCGGGTTTGATCCGCTTGAGCTCCTTTTTACTCTCCGCCGCCGCCTTCGACAGGTCATGGGCCACCTGCAGGTTCATCCAGAATTCCGCCGAGGTGTTGAAGTAACGAGCTAGCCTGAGCGCGGTGTCGGCAGTGACACTGCGCCGCCCGCGCAGGATTTCCGTGATCCGGTTGGCGGGAATGTCGATGGCCAGCGCCAGCTGCCGCGCCGACAGTTCCATCGGCACCAGAAACTCTTCCTTCAAAATTTCCCCCGGATGTGTGGTAATACGTGTCATGTGTTTACTCATCTTAATGCTTCCAGCCGGTTGCCGGGCGGGCTGCGCAGGTCCTGCAGGCTCGTCGCCGCCTCGATCATATCCAACTTGCGCAGGGCCACGGATTTGATGTTGCCGAACTTGCGCGACCGTCCGGTCGCAAACAGCTTTTCCGTTTCCCCGCATCTGAAGCTTTTTATCATTAACGGAGTATGATACGTAGGGCGTATTATGTCAAGATTGTAGTACGCCTGGCGTATTAATGAGCATTTCCCCTTGTCCCGATCCGGCCCCGTAAGGCACAATGCCCGTCGGAACAACAGAGGGATCAGGGAACCCGATATGCTCATTCGCAAAGAAACACCGGACGATATCGACCGCATCGGCTTTGTCATCGAGGCCGCGTTCAAAACGGCGCGGGTCTCCAGCGGCACCGAGGCGCAGATCGTCGAACGGCTGCGCGCAGCCGACGCCCTGATGCTGTCGCTGGTCGCCGAACAGGACGGTACCATCGTCGGCCATCTCGCCGTCTCCGCCACAGTGATCGGCGACGAGGAGAACTGGGCGCTGATCGGCCCGGTGGCGGTTCTGCCCGAGGTCCAGTTGCAGGGCATCGGATCTGCGCTGATGAACGAAGCGTTGCAGCAGCTGCGCACCGCCGGGATGGCGGGCGTCGCCCTGGTCGGTAATCCGGCCTATTACGGGCGGTTCGGTTTTCGCGCCTGGCCCGGCCTGAACTTCCCCGGCGTGCCGGATGAGGTTGTGCTGGCGCTGCCCTTCGCGGACAGTATGCCGTCAGGCGAACTCAGCCATCACGAAGCCTTCGGGCTGGATGCCTAGCGGTCTGGTCGTGGGGGCTCGTCCAGCCTGGCCCGTTTCCTCCCTCCGGTGATTAACCTTTTGTTAACCGGCGGCGGGACTATAGTGGCCCTTTGTATTTCGTACCGTATCCAGGGGGTCTTGTTGATGTTCCGTGTGTTCTTACCATTGTTTGCCGTCCTTTTTCCGCTGTCCCTGTCGCTCACCGCAGCCCGGGCCGACCAGGCGGCGGGTGATGCCGCCTGGGCCGCCGGCGACTATGCCGCCGCGCGTGACGAATACAGCCGGCTGTTCCAGAGGGACGGCAACTGGGCGGTGGCCGGCCGGCTCGCCGAGATTTACCTCAAGGGGCTGGCGGGCGAGCCGGACGAGCAGAAAGGCGCCTTTTACCTGGAGCGTGCGGCGATGCTGGGCGACCGGGACGCCCAGCAGGGGATCGGCGAAATGTACACGCAAGGCCGCGGGGTAAACCGCGATTACCGGGCGGCCGCCCGCTGGTATTACGAGGCCGCCCTGCAGGGCGTGACCGAGGCCCAGAAGGAACTGGCGCTGTTGTATATGTCCGGCCGGATGATCGAAAGCACCAGCGGCTTCGGCGTAATGTGGGCGGACATCGCCCGCCGCAACGGCGTCAAGGGCGGCGATTATCTGGTGACGCTGGCGAAACATGGTACGCCGCCGGAGAATATCGAGGCCGGGCTGCAGCTGGCCGACGACTGGTTTGACTTCATAAAAAACGGCCGGGAGGACGAAGAGAGCTTTACCTATCATGCGCCGGTCGAGGGTCCGCTCAATGACTCCAGGTTTGCCCCTTATATGATGTACCGGCCGATCCCGACCGCTCTGCTGCCCAGGTATCAGCTTGGCTGTGTGTCGATCGATGAGCTCAGCAGCAGGGATATCCCGCCAACCATTTATGCCGCGGCGGCCGCCTGCGCGCAGCAGGGTAACTATGAGCAGGCCGCCAATCTGCGGTTGCTGGCCGAGGCCTACAGTATTTTTGACGCCCAGCGGGTCGCCGACAAGACCGCCGTGGCCGGGATTGATGTGCTGCAAATGGACATGATGGCCGCCCTGTCGCCGGAGGTCGTGCGTGAATTCACAGACTATTCAAAAAAGATCGGCTGGGGCAGCGACGAGCATCGCGCGTTCTGCAGCAGTCTGACCCTGATCGGCCCGCCCGGATACACGCCGCGTTATCTGGTACTGTTCGGGCTGCAGGCGATCCGCGATCCGGAGGCCGACGGCCTGGTGGCGAATTTTGACGCCAACGCGACCTGGCAGACGATTGTGACCCACTATTGCCGGGACCTGGCCCGGGCGACGGAGCAGTAGCGCTCACCCTTTCTTTTTACTTGAAGCCATGCACCGTGCCGGGCCACAATGGCAGGCCCGGAACAGAAGGAGGCTGCCATGAAATGCGTGACGCTGGTGCGCTTTACCCCGAAGGAAAAACGCCCGTCGGTGGAGTATAAAAAATTCCTCGACGGCATCATGCATGTCTATGCGGGGGCGGAGGGGCTGCGCCATAAATATTTCACCGTTTCCGATAGTGGAGAGGCGATCGGCATCTATGAATGGACCTCCCGCGCCCTGGCCGAGGGTTTTTTCAACGACGACTGGGACCGGATGATGCAGGGCATGGCCACGCGTCACGCGCTCGAATATCTCACCGTCCGCGCCGAGCTCGACAATGATGCGGGCGGGTTCGAGTTCTACGGGTAGGGCAACATTAATTAGTCTTTTTGCTTTTGTTGTAGGCCTTTCCTTTGTTAGTAAGGTGCCAAGCTGATCTAGGACCAGACGTTTTTCCAGGTACCAGCTCGATATGGCCCTCATCCCGCAATTTGTAGAATTCGATCTTCATAAGATTCTCTGATTTTATACCTGTTATATCTCTGGCTTGTTTGTTAGTAATTTCCTCGTGGCTTTCCAAGAATTTCATTATTGCAACCGTAGGCGCGGCGAGGGGAGCATGTGGCAGTATTACACTGAGGTAGTTCCCTTTTTCTTCAATAATGGGATTTTTTAAACCAAACTCCTTCATCTTTTGGAATGTTGTATTTAGGCCCTCGCCCAAGTCTCGGTTAGGTGGATCTTTGTACCGGTTTAATGTTCTAACCATTTTTGGGTTTCTAGAAAAACGAGCATCTAAGATATTTTCGACATTTACATATCCTGGTAATTTTCCGGGACTTAAGATTTCGATGCGGTCATCAAAAATGAGAATCTGAATGTCATCTGAGATCGAATAGTCTCGGTGGATTACAGCATTAACAACTGTCTCCCAGATAGCTTCCGGGGGATACTCAAGTCTTTTTCGTCCATCAGCAGTCCAAACGTCGATTGCAGACATTATTTCGGTGATTTTGGTTACGGATTCATGGATAATTTTATATGAGGGACCCTCAATAGTGTATTGATTGGCAAGGTGGTCTCTTTCCGGATCATCTTCTTTTGTTTCATATCGAGTTATTTTTATCGCACATTTTCTCGGTACAACGGCGCTGGGTATGTCGTGAAATAGTAGTGCTGATGCTATTCTCGGGTGCCATGTTTTGTAATCTAGTAGATTCTGGTTTATTACGAACTCCAAAGGGTCAGTCTTTGGGGAGTAATCTAATAAAAAGGAAGCAAGTTCTTCAGAATCTACTATTTGTTCCGGAGCGCACTCTTCAATGCACATGTCTTCATAAGACTTTGCCCCTTTTGCGAAGGTGAGTTGTTGTATCCTCTCTGCGCTTTGCAAAGGCAAAGATTGAGAACCTTGTCTCACATAAACCTTCCCATCAGCTGTGGTACAAACGAGAGAACCTTTTTCAATCAATATTCTTAGAGCGTAACCATCGCAGCTGTCTCTTTTTATGATTTCGTATTGAATTTCCAAAGGAGGATCAACGGCAAAAAGGACTTGTAGATGGTCATTGAGCGTTTCGATATTTGGAATGGCTTCCCATCTATCTTCAGGAGGAAGGCCGGTTTTTTTGTCTTTGATGCCGACGACTATTTCACCCCCATCAGCATTAGAAAATGCCACAGCAGCCCTCTGAATTTTTTGTGGGGAGATTTCGCGAGATTTTAAATCAAAGAAATGTGATTCATCGCGGTCTGCATAATCCAAATATTCTTCGTCAGTGATTATAATGGTTTTCATCACGGCATTTTCCCCACTAATAATTGAATATTTTTTCAAGTTTCAATTTATATGGGTGCTTAAATTTTGTCTAAGGTTTTTAGGGAGGCTTTGTTACTCTATGAAATGATGATACAAAAATTGTTAAATCACCGGATAAAACCGCCAAATCCACGCAAAATGCCGGGCGATTCGACGGATCGGGGGTTTGAATCGGCGGAAAATTGACGGAAACTCGTTTCATAAGGGCATTACAGCCCTCCCTTAAGATTCTGGGGGGATATAAAAAGAAGGAACGATTGCCATGTCCAGGTTCACCATCTGGCTGCGCGACGAGGATCGCGAAACCGAGCGGCGCACGCCGCTGCTGCCGTCCGGCGCCAAACAACTGATCGATATTGGGTATAATGTGGTGGTGGAGCGCTCAGCGAAGCGCATTTTCCCGGACAGTGACTATGAAGCGGCGGGCTGCACAATGGCCGCGAGCGGCAGCTGGGTCAACGCCCCCGCCGATTTCACGATCCTCGGCCTCAAGGAACTGCCGCACGCCCCCGCGGTGCTCAAAAACAATCACATCTATTTCGCCCATGCCTTCAAGCAGCAGAACGGCTGGCAGGAGCTGCTGGGCCGGTTCCAGAGCGGCGGCGGCAAACTGCTGGACATCGAATATATGGTCGACGGGAACGGCCGACGGGTGGTGGCCTTCGGCTACTGGGCCGGCTATATGGGCGCGGCGCTGGCGCTGATGCAATGGTATGACAAGACCGCCGGCCGCAAGGGCCTCAATGCCACCGGCCTCAGTCCCTGGGACAATGCCGGGCTGCTGGACGAGGATATCCGCGCCCGCAAGGCCGACGGACCGAGCCCGAAGGTGCTGGTGATCGGCGCCAGGGGCCGCAGCGGCAAGGGCGCCTGCGAACTGCTCGCGCGCCACGGTGTCGAGGTGACCTGCTGGGGCCGGGACGAAACCCGGGAGCTCGACCGGGACGCGCTCCTCGCCCATGACATCCTGATCAACTGTGTGTTCGTTGACAACGCCATCCCGCCGTTCGTGCGCCTGGAGGATCTGGCCCGGAACCAGCGGCTCAGCGTCATTTCCGACGTGTCCTGCGATCCCTTCTCCGACTTCAACCCGCTGCCGCTCTATGCCGCGCCGACCAGCTGGGACCATCCGGTGGTCAGGGCCGGGGTCAACGGCGGCGCCATCGACCTGATTGCCATCGACAATCTGCCCAGCCTGCTGCCGCGCGAAGCGAGCGAGGAATTTGCCGGCCTGCTGTTGCCTTACCTCAAGGCGGTGGATAAGCTGGACGCCAACCCGGTATGGCGGGCCGCGCTCGGCGCCTATGAGAGCGCCTGCGACAGCCTGTCCGCCTAGGCCGGGACAACGATAAAAACAGGGGATAGCATGACTCCATCACCAGCAGTTCCTGACAGGCCGTCACTGCATTGGGTCGGCGCCGGATTGTCCTCCGGTCCCGGCATCGTCGCCCTGGCCCGCCAGCATGCCGACCTGACCGTGTGGGACGTGAGCCCGGACCGGGTCAAGGAACTCCGGCTTCTCGCCAGCCTCGACATCGGCTGGCGCCGTCTTAATCTGGACGACGAACAGCTGGTGGAGGAGTTCCGCGCCAGCCTCACGCCGGGCGATGTGGTGGTCTCCATGCTGCCCGCCGCGCTGCATGCGGATCTCGCCGAGCTGGTGCTTGCGCGCGGCTGCCATGTGGTGACCTCCAGCTATGTCTCACCGGAGATGCAGGCGCTCGACGGCCCGGCCCGCGAAGCCGGGGTGGCGCTGGTCAACGAGGTCGGGCTTGATCCCGGCATCGATCATCTGTTCGCCCATCTGGTGGTGGCGGCGGCGCAGTCGGCCGGACTGCTGGGCAAGGATCTGCCGATGAAATTCGTCTCCTACTGCGGCGGCGTGCCGGCCGAACCCGACGCCTTTACCTATAAATTCAGCTGGACCCCGCTCGGCGTGCTGACGGCGCTCAAGAACCAGGCCCGCTTCCTCGCGGGCGGGGCGGAACAAGTGGTGGACAAGGCTTGGGAGGCGGTGAGCCGGCTCGACATTGCCGGCGAAACCTTCGAGGTCTATCCCAACCGCAACAGCCTGCCCTATATCGAGGACTATGGCCTGGACGGCGAAGCGGGGCTTAAGGATTTCGTGCGCGGCACCCTGCGGCTCGAAGGCTGGAAACAGGCCTGGGCGGAGATCTTCACCCAGGTGGAAAGCGCCGACCTGGAGGCGCTCAAACAGCTGTCGGCCCAGCTGCAGGCGGCGCACAGCTACGGTGAGGGTGAGGAGGACCGGGTGGTGCTTTATGTGGCGCTGGAGATTGACGCCGGGGAGCAAAACCCCTGGCGCGCGGCGCTGGCGCTGGATGAAAAAGGTTCCGGCTGGCAGACCGCCATGGCCCGCACCGTGTCGCTGACCGTGGCCCGGGCGGCCGAGAGTGTGCTTGCGGGCGACTTCCGCCCCGGCGTCCATGCCGCGATCAGCGATCCCGCATTGTGCCGTCGCTGGCTTGCTGACCTGAAAGCCGAGGGCCTTAACATCCGGGCGGAAAATATCCCGCTCTGAGGCAAGCTTTTGGGGGAGGGGAAAACACGGCCGGGAGTTTACATCCCGTCCGTGTTTTTCATCAGCCGGACATAAAATTCAATCATTTTGGCGTAGTCATCGGTCCTGAGCCGTTCGTCCTGGCCGTGATAGGCGGGGCGCAGCGCCGGTGTCACATGCACATACTGGAAACGGTAGGTATTGTCGGTGACGTCGCGCAGGAAGCGGCTGTCGGTGGCGGCGGTCACCAGCTGCGGGGTGGTGGCGATGTCCTCGTCGCCGGCGGTCTCCAGGATGGTCTGGCGGATCAGTTGGAAGCTGGCGCTGTCGGGGTCGGACACCGGCGACGGCTCGGACGCCGTCAGCTTTTCGAGCCGGATATGGGGATCGTCGATGATGTCGGCCACCATCCTGACCACGTCGTCACTGCTTTCGCCGGGGATGATGCGGAAATTGACCACGGCCGAGGCTTCCGCCGGGATCACATTGGATTTTTCCCCGGCCCTGAGGATGGTCGGCGCGGTGGTCGTGCGCATGAAGGGCGACAGGGTGCTGTTGTTGCCGAGGCCCTTTTTCAGCAGCGGCTTGAGCAGGCCGTAATTATGGAACGCCACCTTCATGCCGTAGGGCATATGCGCTTTCAGGTTTTTGCCCAGCATTTCGATATACATCATCTGCTGCGGCAGCGGATGGTCATAGAGCTTGTCCAGCGCCCGGGACAGCCGCTCGATGCTGCTGCCCGGCTCCGGCATACTGGAATGGCCGCCCTCGCTGCGGGCGGTGAGTTTCAGGTCCATATAGCCTTTTTCCGCAATGCCGATCATGGCGACCGGGATCTCGACCCCCGGCAACAGGCCGTCGGCAATGACCATGCCCTCGTCCAATACAAACTCGAAACGGATGCCCTGGTCGGCGAACCAGCGGGCGGCGGTGGCGGCGCCGCCTGATTTGCCGCCCCGTTCCTCGTCATGACCGAACAGGAAATAGATGCTGCGTTCCGGCGCATACCCCTGGGCGGTCAGGATTTCCGCCGCTTCCATCTGGGCCATCAGGCCGCTCTTGTCGTCAAGGCTGCCGCGGCCCCAGATGTAACCGTCGGCAATGACGCCGCCGAAGGGCGGCTGTTGCCACAGCTCCGGGTTTAGCACCGGCACCACATCCATATGGTTCATCAGCAGGACCGGTTTCAGGGCCGGATTGCGGCCCGGCCATTTGTAGACCAGGGTATGGCCGGCCAGCACCTGCTTTTCCATTTTTTGATGGATCAGCGGAAAATTCTGCTCGAGAAAGCGGTGGAAGTCGTCAAAGGGGGCGGTGTCGACCTTGGCCTCCTCTTCGGCGGAAACCGTCGGGATCCGGATCGCCCGGGACAGCCGGTCCAGGCTTTGCTCGGGCGGCGGCAGGTTGACGGCTTCGGCAGCGGGGGCGACGCCCTTAAGCGGGGACAGAAACAGGGGCGGGACAGTAAGCCAGGCGATAAATAGAGCAACGGCGGCCAGCAGCAGATAGAATTTCATATATTTTTCCCCGGAATGTCAGTTCGGGGCAGTCTACTCGGTCTGCAGGTATTTTTCCACATAATGCAGCAGCAGTTTGCGGGCGATCCCGGCGCTTTTGGGATCATTGCCCATGATATAGCCCTTGCTCATGCATTCTTCACGCATGGCCCCGACCATTTCGCGGCGGACGCGGATCCGTTCCGCCCGATCGGCATCGGCCGGTGAGTCCATAACCCGGTCGCCCAGTTGCCACTGGCCGTCACCGGTCAACACCAGCTCACAGGGGGCGGCGTTGAGGGTCGGGACGAACTGACGTTCGTGGTAGAATTCCCAGGCGTGGCCGGCCCCCTCGATCCACTCGCTGATGACCGGGCTGCCGGCTTGTTCCAGCGTTTTGGCCCGGGCGGCGCAGGCGGCCGGGTCGTTGGAGGCATCTTCGGTGCCGCGGATACTGACATAAGGCGCACCAGTGGTTTTCCTGGTATTCAGTCTGGTGTGACAGGGGCCATAGAAATCAATATGCACGGCAAAGGGCGGCACCCCGTCGGCCAGCAGGTCATACATGCGCCTGTCGATGGCGGCCCGGGTCGCCATACCGCCATAGGAAAAGCCCAGCAGGCCGATTTTGTCCGCCCGGACGGCCGGGTGGCGGTTGAGGAATTTAAGTGCCGCATAGGCATCGGTCATGAGATCCACGTGGCTCATGGCCAGCACCCGGCTCACATAGGGGATTTCCTGGCTGAGGCCGCGGGCGGCGAAGGAATGGACCACAACGGCGGCAATACCCCGGGACTGCAGCAGCCTGGCATAGGCCATTTCCCGGTTTTCCCTGACGTCGCCGCTGCCGTGTAAAATGATGACGGCCGGCACCGGATTTTCTGCCGAGGCGTTTTCTGGCAGATACAGATCGCCCTGTACTGTTGTCGGGTAGCGCGGGGCGTTCCGGTTAAACAGCCAGCGGAAGTCGGTGGGCGTTCGCGACGGGAAATACAGCGTCCCCCGGTCGTTTTCCTGAAGAACTTCCTTCGGCGCGGGATAGGCTGGGAAATCCGGAATTTCTATCGTCGTCTCCGCGGCTTGTTCCGCCCGCAATGTTACGGGCAAAAGGCATGTCGCCAGAACAAGGCAGCCGATGGCCGCGAGCCGCAGATAAACTGTCATCCTACTATGTGCCGATCATCCATTTTGCTAAAAATTCCAGACAAGCTCCACGCCGTAGATCCGGGGATCATTGGGCGTGCTGACGATGGTGCCGAAAAAGTCCCGGAAATAGTCGATCGCCTGTTTTTCGTTAAACAGGTTGCGGGCCCAGACATAGATTTCCCAGCTCTCGTTGTCCGACAACAGGCCGGCGCGGGCGTTAACCAGGGTCAGGGCTTCGACCTGACCAAACGGCACCACACTCATGTCCGCCAGGGTTGCCGTGCTGACATTGTCCTCGGTGGTGTAGAAACTGCTCGCATGGGTCACTTCTGCGCGCAGCAGAAGCCGGGCGTCAATGGGGCTGAGCGGGATTTCATACTGGGCGCTGGCGGCAAAAGTGAATTCCGGTGCCCGGATCAGGTCGTTGCCGGAGACGTCTCCCCCCTGGGCGCCGCCACCCGGGAAAGCGTCAAAGCTGGCGTCCAGCAGGCCCGCCGCTCCCTGCAGCTCGAGACCGTCCACTGGTCGCCAGGTCAGTTCCGCTTCCAGGCCCTTGGTTTCCACCTTGGCGGCATTGCGGATACTAATGGAGGTAAAGCCGCCGCCGATATCAATGAACTGATTGACCTGGTAGTCGTCATAATTGGCCAGGAAGGCGGACAGGTTGACAATCAGCCGGTTGTCCAGAAGGGCGCCTTTGAGGCCAAGCTCAAAGCTCTGGACGGTTTCCTTGCCATATTCCAGCCCTTCCATGAAATCCGGGGCGCGGACATAGTCAAGGTTATAGCCGCCGCTCTTGAAGCCGCTGCCATAGGAGGCATAGACGTTCAACTGGTCGGAAACTTCATAGGACAGGCTGGCGCGTGTCGACAGATAGTCGTCGCTGCGGTCGTCAACAAGACTGTTTGTGGCGATCATGAAGATACCGGAATTATCGCCGTTCAGGCTCCAGTCCACATCCTTTTTCTCATAGGTGTAGCGGCCGCCCACATTCAGGGTCAGCCGATCGGCCAGGTCAATGTCGAAATCCGCATAGGCCGCATAACTGTTGGTGGTGACGGTGCCGTCGTTGGTCACCGTTGTCCCCGGGACGTTACCGAGGAAGAAGGAATGGGCGCCGTTGGTGACAATCCGGTTGGTATCCGCTTTCTGGTGGTAATAATAGAGGCCGGCGACATACCGCAGGCTCCCCAGATCCGGCGAGATCAGCTGAAATTCCTGAGTGAACTGTTTGTAATGGTCGAAATAATCAATATAGACCAGGTCCAGCGGCGAATAGTCGGTATCGTTGCGGTAGTGAACGTCATTGTCCCGGTAGGCGGTAATGGACTTCAGGGCATAGTCCCCGGCGAAGCGATAATTAACGGTCATGTTGCCGCCGTACAGGTCGCGCTTCTCCAGCGGGTCAATGTTGAAGCTGACCTCGCGGTCTTCCGGTGCGTTGGGGTCGACGGTCAGGCCCAGGCTGTCGCTGAGGTTTTCGCCAAGGAAGGCGAGATGGTCCGAGTTCAGGCCGTCAAAAGAGAAGTTAACATCCAGGTTATCCGACAAATCGACCGCAAGCTGGGCGCGATACGCGTAGGAATCCCGATCATTCAGCTTTTTGCCGTCAAGAATGTTCAGCAGCGTGCCGTCGCGGGTCTGCCGCAGCAGGGAAAATTTGGTGCGTACCCGGTCGCTGAGCGGGATGGAAATATTGCCGTCCACTTCCACGGTTCCCAGGGAGCCGACATTGCCGCCGACGCGGCCCTGCAGCGTATCCGCGGGTGCCTTGGACACCAGAAGCAGGGCACCGGCAACGTTATTCTTGCCAAACAGGGTGCCCTGGGGGCCGCGCAGGACTTCGACCCGTTCCAGATCGATCAGCTCCTGATTGATGGCGGGGGACTGGCCAAGATACACTCCGTCCAGATAGACGCCGACGCGGGTGTCAAAACCGATGTTCCGGCTGTTGGCACCGACCCCGCGGATGGTGATCTGGGAATTGAAATCATTGTTGGCCGTGATCAGCATGTTGGGGATGAAATCGGAAATTTCCCTGAGCTGGTTGATGCCGCTCTGCTGGATGTTGTCCGCATTGAAGGCAGATATGGAGATGGGGACATCCGACAGGCTCTGGGCGCGCTTCTGCGAGGTGACGACGATTTCCTCATAGGCAGTTTCGTCATCCACATCATCTATTGTCCGGGCGTAAAGCGGGGGGCATGCTGTTGCCGCAATGACGGCAGACATCAGCAGGGCGATTTTACAGTGCTCAACAGAGCGCTTGCGAGTGGTTGGCATGGCAACACCATTACAACGGTACACGTTAGATTTCCTCGTAAATACTATTTATACAATACTGTTATGATTAAAGTTCTATTTTAAGGGATACGGATTAGGGAATGGTTAATCTGGCTAACTATATGAAAATATAGAACTAGTTTGATCTTAAAATAGTTTGGGCCAAGAGTAAAGCCTGCCGCGTCGGGAGGCCTTGTTGCAGGCGGCAAAAAAAAGCCCCGGCGCAAAGCCGGGGCAGTGGAAGATATCAGGAGTTAGCTCCCAATAGGATCTCGATTTTGCCGCCTCACTGGTTGCTGCGTTTGCGCAGCTGGATGGCGCCCCAGAGCATGGCGGCGGCGGCGGCCAGCCCGAACCAGAAGGACGGCAGGGCGGCGGATTTGATAAGGACCAGGGTGTCTTTCAGGTTGACTACTTCATCGTCACCCATCCGGACCAGGTCGAACATTTTTTCGGCACTGATGTGTTCCAGGATGCCATGGCCAAGGTATGAGTGGCCGTACAGGTAAAGTTCAACAACAATGATGACGGCGACCGGAACAATGGCGGTCAGCAGCGGCGTGCGTTTGGCGACCGTAGAAGCCAGCATCAGGTAGGCGAAGACGGGCAGCGCCCACAGGCAATACATAATTACCATCGTCAGTTCGCGGGCAAACAGATTGGGCAGGTTGGCCGGCACAATAAACAGCTCCCAGGGGTTCTGGCCCGCGATCAGGCCGATCAGGCACAGGATCGCCAGGACAATAATCTGGGTGGCAAAGATAAAGCCAAGGGCGATCAGCGGCGTAATAAAGACGTTGCTGAGCATTTTTGACAGCACGGTCTGGGTGTCGGAAACCGGCATGGATTTCCAGAACAGGATGCTGTTGTCCTTGCGCTCGTCATACAGGCTGCCAAGGCTGTTAAAGACCATGCTGAACCAGGCTACGATGATGGTCAGGATCGATGATCCCATCAAAAAGATGCCGATCGCTTTCCGGCGTGTTTCCAGATCTTCGTTGGCGAAACCGGCGAGGTCCGAAATTTCGATTTCATCTGAGTGTACGCCGATCTGTCCCAGGCCGAAATAGGCGGAAAACAAGACGATCAGGATAAGCCCGACAAAAATGCTGCTGGTGACCATCGGCCCGTAAAACATACTGCGACGGTTTTCCCAGAATTCCCTGAGAAGCAGGGTCTTGAACGGGCTGTAACCGGTAACTTTGACAATATCACTTATCATTTCTTTTCTCCGTGAATATCGGATGTCTTCAGGCATCCAGGGTCTGTGTCCTGCGACAGTTGTCCAGGCTGCAGACCACCACCTGGTCGTTAATCTGTTTGTGGGCCATGCCGGTCCGGGCGTTTTCGGCCCGGGCGTCGTTCAGGCTGTTGATGCCGACGATGGCAATCGCCAGCAGCAGTGTGGCAAGTCCCGCATTAATGAAATTATGCAGCGGTTTAAGCTTCTGGATGCGCACCCGTTCCATTTCCAGGTCTTTGACGAGACCGATGAAACTCTGAGGGGGAATGCTGCTTGCAAAAATGCTGCTCATTGTTCTTCTCCTCGTCCCGGGACTAGGCGTCCCGGGTCATCAGGGTGACAAACAGGTCGGACAGGCTGAGCCGGCTGACGTCACCAAGGTGTTCAAGTTCACTGCGTGGGCGGTTATTGAAAACCATTGCAGTCCGGCCCAGTGTGCTCTGCACCTGCTGCGGGCCCAGGGCGCGGGCGGCATCAATATTGTCCGTTGTCGGATGCAGAACGAACCAGTGCTGGCTGATTTCCTCCATGGAGGACTGTTCCATGATCCGCCCTTCGCGGATAAAGATCACGTCGGACAGGATATTTTCGATCTCGTCCACCTGATGGGTGGTGATCAGGATTGTTTTTTCCTCGTCGAAATAATCCTCCAGCAGCTGGCTATAGAATTTCTTCCGGTTCAGGATATCGAGACCCAGGGTCGGCTCATCCAGGACCAGCAGGCTGGCGTCAATGGCCATGACCAGGGCCAGGTGGACCTGAACGATCATGCCCTTGGACAGCTGACGGATCTTCTTGTTCAGCGGTACTGTTGTGTCGGCGAGGAAATGAATGGCCTTCTGGCGGTCAAACTTGGGATGCACGCCTTCCACAAAGTCAATGGCCTGGATGACAGTCATCCATTTCGGCAGGATGGCCACATCTGAAATGAAACAGACGTCTTTCATCAGTTCATCCCGCTGGGCATAGGGAGGCAGGCCCATGACTTCCAGCTCACCGTCATAGTCGGTGAGGCCGAGGATGGCATTGATCAGGGTGGTTTTGCCGGCGCCGTTGGCGCCGATAATGCCAATGATGTGACCCCGTTCGATATCCAGATCCACACCTTTGAGGGCTTCAAAGGGACCGAAGGATTTTCTCAGGTTCCGGGCTTTAATCAATTTGGTCATTCTATTACCCCTTACGCGTTATCTTCGGTGGTTTCCGCCACCAGTTTTTTCGGGTCAAGGCCCAGACGGGCGATGCGTTTCATGATTTCCGGCCATTCCTCTTTGAGGAATTTCTGTTGTTCTGCTTTGAGCAGACTTTCACGGGCGCCTTCGAGGACAAACATTCCAAGACCTCTTCTTTTTTCGATCAGTCCTTCATCAACCAGTTCGCTATAGGCTTTGGAGGCGGTGATGGGATTGATCTGATATTCCACGGCTACCTTGCGAACTGAAGGAAGAGCTTCGCCTTCCGCCAGGATCCCTTCCAGAATCATGGTGCGAACCTGTTCCTTCAGTTGAAGGTAAATGGGCTGATCATTTTTCCACTGTTCTGCCACGGTCAAATTCCAATCTTCGTTACGGCACTGTTATGCTGTTGTGGTGTTTAAGTGTTGTAGTAACATAAAACACCTAAACAACATTTGTCAATCTATGTTTTTGGATTTTTTGTATAAAACCATATAAATCATATGGTTAGGCATGAAATATTTGCTCGAACCGGGCGGATTGGGGTGTTATAGTTGGGGCCAAACAGGGCAAAAAGGGTGTACTATATGCATGAAAAATCGGAACGCTACGACTCAGTGACCCGGGAAATCCTGGCGGTGGTGGAGGGGGAAAGCAGCCTCATCGCCCGCATGGCGACCATCAACTGTCTGCTGTCGCAGGCGTTCGAAACCTATTTCTGGACCGGATTCTATATGGTTGATCCCGACAAGCCGGGGGAGCTTGTGGTCGGCCCCTACCAGGGCACGCTCGGCTGCCTGCGTATTCCGATCGGCAAGGGGGTGTGCGGTGCCGCCGCCGCGACGGGGGAGACCCAGCTGGTGGCGGATGTGCATGCCTTCGCCGGGCATATCGCCTGTGACAGCCGGACCAATTCGGAAATTGTGGTGCCGGTGTTTGATCCCACCGGCGCCCTGATCGCTGTCTTTGATGTGGACAGCGTGGAAAAGGCCGCCTTTGACGAGATCGACCGGAAGAAGCTCGAGTCTCTGATGACGCAAGTGTTCGGAAAATAACCATGCCCCTGATCCTGCTGGCCATTCTGATCCTCTATTTCCTGTTCATCCTGGTGCGCAGTCTGGCCTTCATCGACCACCACCGGGTCACGGTGGAAAAACTGCTGGCTACATTCCTGCTGGCCGCCCTGGTGCCGCTGGGTATGGGGCTCGGGAAACTCCTGACTGCCTACGGTTTTACCGGCACCGTTAATGTGATCGGCTGGGGACTGTGGCTTTTCGTGCCTTATATCCTGCGGCTGGTGATTTATCTTCTGGTTTACAGGCTGCGGGACCGGGGGCGACAAGATCCCCTGCCGCCCCGGGAAATGGATGAAGGGGCGCCTGTTCCGGAAGAATAATCCGCCTTGTATGTTTGTACAAAAATTGGCATGCTTCCCCGATAACCATGTAACTGTCAGGGGATCATTCCAATGAAAAAGCTGTTCCTGGGCCTGGCCGCGGCCCTCTGTCTCATCGCTCCGGCATTGGCCGAAGAGGCACCGAAACTCACCGTCATTTCCGCCGGCCATATGATCGACGTGGAAAAGGGCAAGGTGCTGGACAATATGTCCGTCTGGGTCGAGGGCGATAAAATCATCAAGGTCATTAATCAAAACGCCAAGATCGCAGTGCCGGAAGGGGCGGAGCTGATCAATCTCGGGGCCGACAGCTGGCTGATGCCGGGCCTGATGGACAGCCATGTGCATCTGGTGGGGTCGCCCATCTATGGCTATGACGCTTACCAGCATTCTCTTGGGCGCCAGCTTCTCTTTGGTGTGGTCAATGCTGAAAAGACCCTGGATGCGGGCTTCACCACCGTGCGGAACGTCGGCGCGGAGGGTTTTATGGATGTGGCGCTGCGCGATGCCATCAATGAGGGCGATATACCAGGGCCGCGCATGCTGGTTTCCGGTCCGGCGCTGGGCATTACCGGCGGCCACTGCGACAGCAACATGCTGCCCTATGAGTTCCATGAGAAGGCCGAAGGCGTGGCCGACGGCCCCTGGGCAGTGCGCCAGAAAGTGCGCGAGAACATCAAATATGGTGTCGATGTGATCAAATTCTGCGGCACCGGCGGGGTCTTTTCCAAAGGCACCATAGTGGGCGCCCAGCAATATACCCTGGAGGAAATGAAGGCCATTGTGGACGAAGCCCATATGGCCGGGCGCAAGGTGGCGGTCCACGCCCATGGCACCGAGGGCATCAAGTCGGCGATCCTGGCCGGGGCGGACAGTATCGAGCATGTCAGTTATCTGGATGACGAGGGGATCAAGCTGGCCAGGAAACACGGCACCTGGTTCTCCATGGATATCTACAATGACGACTTCATCCTGCAGGAAGGGGAGAAACACGGCATGACCGAGGAATCCCTGGCCAAGGAACGGGCCGTTGGTTTGCGCCAGCGCCAGAGTTTTGAGCGCGCCGTCAAGGCCGGGGTGAAAATGTCCTACGGCACAGACGCCGGGGTCTATCCCCATGGCGGCAACGGCAAGCAGATGGTGAAAATGGTCGAATGGGGCATGACCCCCATGCAGGCCGTGGTGACCGCGACCCGGGAAACCTCCAAATTGTTCGGTCTTGAGGACCGGGTCGGGATGATCAAGGAAGGCATGTTGGCCGACCTGGTCGCCATCAAGGGAGACCCGCTTCAGGACCTCACCCTGTTCGAAAAGATCGGTTTCGTCATGAAAGACGGCAAGGTCTATAAAAACACCCTGCAGTAAGCCGCAATCATCGTGAAAACATCTTGTCCGTTGCTGTCTCTTTAGGTTAAGAGAGGGCAACGGATTTTATTTACGAGGATTGAGCCAAAATGGCATCTTACCAATATAGTTATGTGATGAAGGGTCTGAGCAAGACCTATCCGGGCGGCAAACAGGTGCTCAAGGATGTAACCCTGTCCTTCCTGCCCGGCGCCAAAATCGCCGTGATCGGGGTCAACGGCGCCGGTAAATCGACCCTGATGAAAATCATGGCCGGGATGGACAAGGAATTCTCCGGTGAGGCCTGGGCGGCCGAAGGGGTCAAGGTCGGCTACCTGCCGCAGGAGCCGCAGCTTGATGCTGACAAAGATGTGTTTGGTAACGTGATGGAAGGCATGGGCGAACTCAAGCATATCGTTGACCGCTTTGAGGAAATCAGCCTGAAATTTGCCGAGCCCATGAGCGACGATGAAATGAACGATCTGATCGCCGAACAGGGCGAGCTGCAGGAAAAAATCGATGCCGCCGACGCCTGGGATCTGGACAGCAAGGTGGAACTGGCTATGGAGGCTCTGCGCTGCCCGCCAGGTGATGCCGATGTGACCAAACTGTCCGGGGGGGAACGCCGCCGGGTGGCCCTGTGCCGCCTGCTGCTGGAAAAACCCGATATCCTGATGCTCGACGAACCGACCAACCACCTGGACGCGGAATCCGTGGCCTGGCTGGAACAGCATCTGCAGGAATATAGCGGCACTGTCATCCTGGTGACCCATGACCGCTACTTCCTGGATAATGTGGTTGGCTGGGTGCTGGAACTCGACCGTGGCCAGGCCTATCCTTTTGAAGGTAACTATTCCGCCTGGCTGGAAATGAAGGAAAAACGCCTGCGTCAGGAAGCCCGGACTGAAGAAGCCCGCCAGCGCACCCTGAACCGGGAACTGGAGTGGATCCGTCAGTCGCCCAAAGCCCGACAGGCGAAAAGCAAGGCCCGTATCAAGGCCTATGACGAACTGCTGGCCAAATCCCAGGAACAGCGAGTGGACACCACCCAGATCATGATCCCGGTCGGCCCGCGCCTCGGCCAGGTGGTGATCGAGGCCGAGCATCTGAGCAAGGCTTATGGCGACAAGATCCTGTTTGAAGACCTGAACTTCCGTCTGCCGCCGGGCGGCATCGTCGGCATTATCGGTCCGAACGGCGCCGGTAAAACGACCCTGTTTCGCATGATCACCGGACAGGAAGAACCGGACGGCGGCTCCCTGCGTCTCGGGGAGACCGTGCAGTTAGGCTATGTGGACCAGAGCCGGGACGCCCTCGATGACAATAAAACTGTCTGGGAAGAAATTTCCGAGGGGCTGGACGTGTTTGACTTTAACGGCCGCGACGTGCCGACCCGGGCCTACGTGTCCAATTTCAATTTCAAAGGCACTGATCAGCAGAAGAAATTGGGGCAGCTGTCCGGCGGGGAGCGCAACAGGGTGCATATGGCCAAGATGCTGCGCAAGCCGGCCAATGTGCTGCTGCTTGACGAACCGACCAACGACCTGGATGTGGAAACCCTGTCGGCGCTGGAAGCGGCGCTTGAGGATTTCGCCGGGTGCGCCGTTATCATCTCGCACGATCGCTTCTTCCTGGACCGTATCGCCACCCACATCCTGGCCTATGAGGGCAATTCCCAAGTGGTCTGGTTCGAGGGCAACTATGAGGAATATGAGGAGGACCGCCGCCGCCGTCTCGGCGCCGAGGCCGACCGTCCGCATCGCCTGCAGTATAAGAAACTGACCCGCTAGGCGGCTCAATAAATTACTTTAAGAACCGGCGTCTGCGAAGACGCCGTTTTTTTTAGATCAATTTCATATGAATGGCGATATTGACCGCCTGGGTCCGGTTATTGGCATTGAACAGTTTCAGGATCGAGGCCACATGGACCTTGACCGTGCCGGCGGAGATCCCCATTTCCCGGGCAATCATCTTGTTGGTCTTGCCCTTGGCGATGCATTTCAGGACTTCCAGTTGTCGTCTGGTGATCTCCGGCGCCATCAGCGGTGTTTCCTGATGCAGCGGGCAGGACTCTTTGTCGAAATTAACCGGGCAGATTTTGGTCTGCTGTTCATCGCCGCCCAGGGTTTCCGGGGGGAAGTATCGCCCGCCGGCCATGACCATTTTCAGGATCAGGGACCCCATTTGCTTGGGGGTCACCTTGATCATGCAGGCGGCGACGCCAGTTCGCATGGCAAAGGCGGTGATTTCGGGGGTAAACTTGTGGGCCAGGGTAATAATAGGTGCGGCACCGGCTGCAGGAACAAGCGGCTTCAGAAGGTCCGTGTAGCTCAAATTGACACTGTCCAGGTCGATCATGATCAGATCGAATTGCTGCTCAGACAAAATATCCAGGCCCTCCTCAATGGAGCGGGCCTCCGAAACCTCCGGTTCTGAAAAGGTTTCCAGGAGCAGCATTTTCATGCCGTCCCGGCAGATGTCAAATTCGTCGATTAATAGAGTACGCATTACTAAACTCTTACCCTGCCCTAAATTAATGTTCGCCAGAGTTTTCCCTCATGGTACCCAACGGCATTCTTAATTGAAGATATTATACATTGTATGACGACAATATACAGCCACTAGAGGATATATGCCAAATGGCTATATCGGAATCGAGTGATCGGTATAGGCCATATGCTCAATTGCAAAAATGTCCGTCTTCGATAGCATATTAGGCAAATAAAATTTAGATATTTAATCATGGCCACGGGGGAGACAGGCCTGAAGGTCGCAGACCTGTTTCATAAAAATAATAAAACCCCCCCGGCGCGCAGAGAGGGGACCGTGCTTGGAAAAGGTAAAGGGCAGAGGGGTATATGATGAAGCAGGCGGGCTTGACCCGCATGAAGAGATCAGCCTTCTCAGATCGCGGATAGCAGTGCTCAGGAACAGCCTGTCCTATTCGTCCACTTCGGCAATACATGCGAAAAAACAGCAACTGGATGATCTGGAGGATCAGCTGGACATACTCTGTCCCCTGCTCGAGGGGCAGGATAACTTTTTCCGCCATATCGTTGAGGAGCTGACGGATATTGTGGTCCTCAGCGATGAAAAGGCGAATATTCAATATGTAAACCCGGTGATCGAGACACTGCTGGGCTACACACCGCAAGAGGTCCTTGGCCGAAACGTGAAAATGCTGATGCAGGAGGTGGACAGCCAACAGCATGAGGATTATGTCACAAGTTATCTGAGCAGCGGTCATCCAAAGATTATCGGGGTCGGCCGGGATGTTGTCTGCAGGCATAAATCCGGCGAATTCCTGCCGTTCGAGCTCAGGCTCACGGACACGATGGAAAACGGACGCGTGTACTTCATCGGTACGTTACGGGATATCCAGCGCCGTAAAAAGGCCGAAGAGCTGGCAAGCAGGGCCACCATGGAAGCCATCAGCGCCAACAAGGCCAAGAGCGATTTCCTGGCCAATATGAGCCATGAGCTCAGGACACCCCTTAATGCGATTATTGGCTATTCCGAGATGCTGGAAAAACAGTTTTTCGGCGAAATCGGGCATGAAAAATACCTGGAATATGCCGGCTACATAAAACTGAGCGGTGACCGGTTGCTGAATCTCGTCAATGACGTTCTGGATATTTCAAAAATAGAGGCCGGACGCTATGAGCTGGTGCGGGACGTCGTTGAGTTCGAGAATATTGTGGCGGACCTGTATCACGAATTTGTGCCGCTGGCAGAATCAGCTCAAGTGCGTCTGGTGGTGGACTGCGAAAAAGAGATTGGCCGGGTTTATGTGGATGAGAAGGCCCTGAAACAGGTCCTGTCCAATCTGGTTTCCAATGCCATTAAATTTTCCTATCAGGACAAGGAGGTGCGGCTGAGCGTCATGAGAAAAGACGCCGGTCAGCTGTGTCTCGTTGTTCAGGACGAAGGGATTGGCATGAGCCAGGAGGAAATTGACGTGGCTCTTACCTCTTTCGGCCAGGTGCAGTCCAGCCTGGTCAGAAACCATCAGGGGACCGGTCTCGGCCTGCCCCTGAGCCGATATCTTGTCCGATTGCATGGTGGCACATTTTCACTGGAAAGCAAGCCCCGGGAGGGTACGCGGATAACCGTAACCCTGCCGGCGGAAAAGGATAAATCGCCCTCCTGACCCCGAGTGTTGATACCCCGCCACAGGATATCCCCCCATTATCGTTAATATATTATTAGCACTTATTATATTAGAATATTCGCTGATAAGTAGAGGGTGCTCGAAAAAAAACATTGCAGGAAGTCAGCGCAATAGCAGTCTTGCACTCAACGCATAGTACTCGGGGTTGAAATGGGTTTTTTTGAGCACCTTCAGGATTTCCTGGGCTATTTTGCTCTGGAAAACAATTACCTGGCACTTGTAAATCATGACGGCAATTTGATTGTCGGCAATGATCTCTATATCAGCCGTTTTGGATTGCACGACGGTTATGATGTATCGGCACGGCAATTCGCCGGCCTGGACCGGGATAACCTGCAAGACATCAAAGCCCAAATTCGCAAATTTGCACCATGGACCAAGGTTCATACCCAGGAAATCCTGTCCGGTGACATTGTCAGCATTGAATGGCTTTGTTATGAATTTAACCATGGCGGACAGAATTACCTGCTGAAAATCGGCTGTGATGTCACCGAGCGGGAATATCTCCGGCAAAGGCTGAGGGAAATCGGTTCCGTCGCCAAGATCGGATACTGGCGGGTGAATACCGACAGCAGGGAAGTCCACTGGTCGCCCGAGGTCTATAAAATTCATGGCTTGTCAGAGAGCGACTTTGTACCTACCACGCGAAGTCTTGGTTCCCTCTATGGGGAAGACGTTTTCGCGCTGATCCATAACAATATGCGCGACTGCGTAGGCAAGGGAAAACCTTTCACCAACAGGTGCACTGTCACCTGCAACGCGGACGCGGTGAAGCATATAGAGATCGAGGGATCGCCCGAGTTTAACCGGAACGGCAAGATCATCGCCATCAGCGGCACGTTCAGGGACCGGACGGACGAGGCGCAGGCGGAAAGCCGGCATAGTGATACCCATGACGAACTGCGAAGGGCGAAGGATATTACCAAGCATCTGGAGAAAACGCTTGATGAGCATGCGCTTGTCTCCATTGCAGATGTGGCCGGCAAGATCATATATGTGAACCAGAAATTCTGTGACGTCTCCGGCTATTCTTCAGCGGAACTGATCGGCCAGAATCACAGGATACTGAAATCCAATGAGCATGAGCCGGCGTTTTACGAGGACCTGTGGCGGACCATTTCCTCCGGTGACGTATGGCGCGGTAAAATTTGCAATCTCAGGAAATCCGGCGACCCCTACTGGGTTTCTTCCACCATTGTTCCCTTCCTTGACAGCATAACCGGAAAGCCTCTGCACTATGTATCAGTGCGGACCGATATCACCCAGTTGAAAACATTCCAGTCACATCAGGATGAACTGTTGCACAAGGCGATCGAGCTGAGTCAGGCCAAAAGCGATTTCCTGGCCAACATGAGTCACGAACTCAGGACGCCGCTCAATGCCATTCTCGGCTATTCAGAGATGTTGCAGGAACAATATTTCGGGAAAATTGGCAACGAGAAATATCTGGAATATGTGAATTATATTCATAGTAGCGGCGATCGTTTGCTGGGGCTGATCAATGATGTGCTGGATATTTCAAAAATTGAGGCCGGTCGTTATGAGATTACTCCTGCGCCTGCTGAAATGGAAAAAATTCTGGATGACATTTTCCATGAATTTGTCCCGATGGCTGAGGTTGCCGAAGTCAAACTACAGGTCGAAAATCCGGATAGCCTCAATATGGTCTATGTGGATGAGAAAGCCGTAAAACAGATCATCGCCAACCTGGTCTCCAATGCCATTAAATTCTCTTCTGCCGCGGGGCAGGTAACACTGACCGTTCGGGGGGAGTGTGCCGGGATGGCAACCATCGAAGTCAAGGATGACGGTGTCGGGATGAGCAAGCGGGACATGGAGATTGCCCTGTCGCCATTCGGTCAGGTCAAGGACGCCCAGTCCAGAGGGTATCAGGGCACAGGCCTTGGCCTGCCGCTTTGCAAGCATCTGGCCCAATTGCACGGCGGAGAACTGCTGTTGGACAGCGAGCCGGGGGCAGGGACCTGTATCACTGTCCGCATACCCACAGATGAAATAACGCTGAAAAGAAAATCCATCGCCGGCTGACCGGCGGTGCCGGCCGGCCGGCCATGTTTTTCAAAGGTCAATTGTCGTTTTCGCCCGGCCGGAGCCGAGAGTGCCTCCGGCACGCAAGAAAATCTCGAAGGCGTGCGAAAATGTATGACGATAGAATTTTCCTCAATATACAATATTGATTTATCATTTTACAATATTGTAATGTTATACATTATAGCATATATGTGAAGCCGGATATCGGCAGGGGCGATGCAGCAGTGTCCCGTGGATTTCCGGGATAGAAGAGGTAATTAACGGGCGTCACGTCAAATAATGCATGTATATTCAATTATTTGATGGAAGCGCCAAGCCAGGCAGAGACCTTGTGTAGAGGATACAATGGATTTTTTTAAAGTCCTGACGGATTTTTTTGGGCATTATGTAATCGAATATAAATTTCTCGTCCTGACGGGTATTGACGGCAGTCTTCTCGCTTCCAATCGGCGTTACCAGGAGACGTTCCCAGCAAAATCTCCCGATATTTTCGGTGAAGGGGGAAAAGGCGTTTTTTCAGATCTTACTCCTGACGAAGCCGTTGGAGTGAAGAAGCAGCTTTTCGATGATAAACCCAAAGAGACTGTGTGGGACCAGGAAGACCGTGATGAAAATGTAATTTCGGTGAAATGGCGCAGCTTCAGCTTTTATTTGCGCGGCAAGCAATATTGTCTGAAGGTCGGGACTAACGTTTCAGCAGAAGGGTATCTCCGCAAGCGATTGCTGAAAATAGGGGAAGAGGCAGGGGTAGGATTCTGGCGCGTAGACAAAAATACCAGGCATGTTCACTGGTCTCTCGAGGTCTATAAAATTCATGACGTTTTTGCTCAGAATTTTGCACCGACACTGGAAACTATGGGTGAACTTTTTGATGAGGATGACTGGCGGGAACTGGAAAACAGCATTGAGGAGGCATTCGGGAAAGGCAAGCCCTTCGTTCACACTTTTGCAATTGCCGGAGTGGCGGGGGGGAGCAAATATATAGAAGTGAAAGGGGGGCCCGAAATCAATGTCAAGGGGCGGATAAAGGCCGTGTCGGGAACCGTTCGGGACAAGACCCGCGAAACAGAAACGGAAGTCAGATATGCAGCGACCAGCGAAAAGCTATCGCTGGCGGAAAATTATACCAAGAATCTGGAAAAAACACTCGATCACCATGCATTGGTTTCGATCACAGATACATCGGGTACCATTATTTACGTGAACCAGAAGTTCTGTGATATTTCCGGATATTCTTCTTCGGAATTGATGGGGCAAAATCACCGAATTCTCAAATCCAGGAAACACAAACCGGAATTTTACAAAGAGATTTGGCGGGACATCTCCTCGGGTGAAGTATGGCAGGGGGAAATCTGTAACCTGAACAAGGCGGGAGAACCCTATTGGGTCTATTCAACAATTGTTCCTTTTCTTGAGGAAAATTCCGGTACGCCAACCCACTATGTGTCAGTCAGAACTGATATTACTGAGCAGAAGAATTGCAAGCAGCGGCATGACGATCTGATGAAACAGGCGCTGGAACTCAGTCGGGTCAAGAATGATTTTCTGGCCAATATGAGTCATGAATTGCATACGCCCTTGAATGCTATCATCGGCTATTCCGAAATGATCATGCAAGAATATTTTGGCAGTTTGGGGCATGAAAAATACAAGGAATATATTCGGGACATTCATGACAGTGGCGAGAAATTGCTCGGCCTTGTCGACAATGTGCTGGAAATTTCCAGGCTCGAGACCGGAAAATTTGAAATTGCGCCGGCAGCGGTCTGTATCGGGAAAATCCTGCAGGACAAATATGACAAATTTTCCCCTGTTGCCGCAGCAGGGGGCATAAATCTTGTCGTCGAGAACCCGGATCAGATTGATGAGGTCTATATGGATGAGGGTGCTGTCCGCCAGATCCTGTCAAACCTCCTCTCCAATGCCATTAAATTCTCTCTCGAGGGCGGCCGGGTATCCCTAGGTTTGACCAGTAATTCTTCCGGACATCTGGTGTTTTATGTCCGGGATGAGGGAATTGGCATGAGCCGGGATGATATTAAATTAGCCCTGCTTCCCTTTGGGCAGGTGGCGCCTGCCCAGTCACGTAGCCACGACGGGGCCGGCCTTGGCCTGCCGCTGTGTAAACATCTGGTTGAACTGCATGGTGGAAAACTGCTTATTGAAAGTGAAGTCGGAAAGGGGACCGAAGTGACAATTCTGGTCCCCTGCAATGATTCTTCCGCCCACACTTCGGCTGTTGCTGTCTAGTACTCTGATCCCGTTCATTTCCGGAATAGGCAGCTATTTTGCGCCCTGGAAGTCTCCGCTTGGAATTTTCAGGAAGGTAAAATGCTGCGAGGTATATCCCAGGATCAGCAGATAGAGGCTGTAGGCAAAAGTCGGTGTCCAGAAAGAAATATCCGGGACCCCGGCAAACACGGATACACCGATGGCCATGCCCAGGAAACCGCTGTAGGTTACGATTTCAATGCGCCGGTCGAGGAAGGAATATCTGCCCTCCAGCACCACATAGAAACTTGCCGGTACCATATAGGCGCCGACGACCATATGCAGCGGCAGATCGAGCGAGAAGGGATTCACCAGGATCAGGAGCGCGGCCAGGATATTGAGGACCGTAACTCCGGCGCGCCAGCAGAGGCAGGTGCCGGGTCCCGGACCGGTCTTGATCATGACGATAATTTTCGAAAAAGCGAGCGCCAGCAGGATGGCGCCAATCAGGGGCGCTTCGTCCACATGGGTCAGGGCGGGCAGCAGCACGCCAACGACGCCCAGAACGATATAGGCCGGCCACTGGACCAGCAGGAACACGCGGCTGCTCAGTAACGCTCGGTTGCGGAGCTTCTGGTCCATGGACAAATCAGTATTTACTTCAGTCATTTGGTCACCCTTATGCATTGAAACCGTGCCGGCACTCCTGCGGCCGGTAATTTTTCGGCTTGGAGTTTCCTCGGCATACTTTTTACTTACTTTTTATCTTTCCCTATTGGTAAATGAGATTAATAGTTCATTGTCCTTGAGGCAATGACCTAAATCATTAATGTTAGTGGTATAGACGAAACGGAAATATCTGAGGGGAAAGGAGTTGCGCTATGACGGAAGTCGAAAAGGTTAAAGTTGGGTGGGAAGAATGGTTGTCCCTGCCTGACTTGGGGCTGCCGGCCATCAAGGCCAAGGTGGATACCGGTGCGAAAACTTCTGCTCTGCATGCGTTTGGTATTTACGAATATACCGAACGCGGCAAGAAAATGGTGTCTTTCGGCGTTCATCCGCTGCCGGAACGCCCTGATATTGAAATCCACTGCGCCGCGCCGCTGGTCGATAAGAGGGAAGTGACCAGTTCCAACGGCCAGACAGAACTCAGGCATATTATTGCCACGACGCTGGAGATTGGCGGGCAGTCCTGGCCGGTGGAAATTTCCCTGACCTTCCGGGAAAATATGGCCTATCGCATGCTTCTGGGGCGGTCCGCCCTGGAAGGCCGGGCGATCGTTGATCCGGTGCAGTCATGCCTGTGTGGTGTCCTTTCTGACAGCCTTTATGACGAACTTGTGCCGGTTGAACCGGAACATCGCCCGCTCAAGATCCTGCTGCTCAGCCGTGAACCGGAAAATTACTCTTCCCGTCGCCTGGTGGAGGAAGCCGAGCGCCGCGGCCATACCATGGACGTCATCAACACCAAACGCTGTTACATGAATATCACCTCCGCGCGGCCCGAAGTGCGCTACGGCGGCAAGGTGTTGCAGCAGTATGATGCGGTTATCCCGCGGATCGGGGCGTCAATCACGTCCTACGGGACGGCGATTGTGCGCCAGTTTGAAGCCATGAACATCTTCTGTCTCAATTCCTCCGATGCGATCCGGCGGTCGCGGGACAAACTGTACGCCCATCAGCTTCTGGCTGCCCAGGGCATTGGCATGCCGGTCACCGGATATGCCAGTTCGCCCAGCGATACCAATGACCTGATCAGCATTGTTGGCGGGGCGCCGCTGGTCCTGAAGCTGTTGCACGGCACCCAGGGCAAGGGCGTGGTGCTGGCGGAAACCAAGAAAGCGGCGGAATCCGTGATTGACGCCTTCCGCGGTCTCGATGCGGATATTCTGGTGCAGGAATTTGTCAAGGAGGCCGCCGGCACGGACATCCGCTGCTTTGTCATCGGCAACAGGGTTGTGGCGGCTATGAAGCGAACCGGCAGTGAAGGGGATTTCCGCAGTAACCTGCACAAAGGCGGCAAGGCGTCAAAGATCCGGATCACAAAGGAAGAGCGGGCCACAGCGATCAAGGCCGCCCGTATTCTGGGGCTGTCGGTGGCCGGGGTTGACCTGTTGCGGACGGAAAAGGGACCGAGGGTTCTGGAGGTCAACTCCTCTCCGGGCCTGGAAGGGATTGAGACAACGACCGGCAAGGATATTACCGGCGCCATTCTGGACTACATTGAAAAGCGGGCCAAGATCATCGCCGATAAACGGCTGCGGGGCAGAAAGCGGGTCAAGCGCGTGAGTAAGTCGATCTCCGCTTCCTGACGGGCGTCAGTATTCTTCGTCGTCAAAGTCCTCGAACAGGTCGTCTTCGGCGGTGGTGTCCAGCTGGCCGTTCCTGATGTCATAGGCGCGCATCTGGCGGTAGGCACTGCGCAGGGTGGCGTAAAAATCCGTCGATGACTTGCTGAGGTCGTCCAGGGTTTCGAGGTTTTCCTCGCGGTAGATCAGGCCGCGCAGGGCCAGCCGGCCATAGCGGAGATACCACCAGCCCTTATGCTCCAGATAAAGGCTGACCGGATCATAAAAGAAGTCGACCATAAAGCCGGTAAAGTCGCGCACGTTTGACGGGCCGAGGATCGGCAGCATCAGGTAGGGGCCTTCACCGAAGCCCCAGACGGCAAACGTCTCGCCGAAATCTTCGGAATGCCGTTCAATCCCCCAATGCGTTGCAGGATCAAGTATGCCGAGCAGGCCGAAGGTCGAATTGATCAGGAAGCGGGTGATGGAGGTCGCGGCCCGTTCCGGCTGCGCCTGCAGGATATCGTTAACGAAAGTGACCGGTTCCCGCCAGTTATTGACGATATTGGAAATCCCCGTCCGGATGGTCGGCGGTCCCCATTTCCGGTACAGCTTGGCCACCGGCTCCAGGATCACGTCGTCAAAGGCGTTGTTGAAGGCGAAAATCGCGCGGTTCATGGGTTCCAGCGGATCGTTGGCCTCTTCATAGGCCGCCAGGGCAGCCGGGTCATCGGCCGGTGGACGGGTGGCGCAGCCGGAGACCAGGATTGTCGCCAGCAACAAGATCAGCAAGAGCGCGTTTCCGGAACGTCCCGGTACATTTTCAAGCAGGTGGTTTTTCATACTTTGTTATTTTGCCGGGACTTCAGTCTGGGCGATTTCCTTCCTGATAAGCATAACTAAAGCAGATACTTTCGCTTTTCAATATGCAACAGGTAACACCCGAACATAAATTTTGAATTAACGACTTTACTTCATATAAAGATATATTTATATATTTGTTCATTGTTATTGATTCGAAGGAAGAGCATGTCTGAATACTCAGTGGAAGAGATACTGGCAGCGTTGCGGGCGGCAGGCGAGGAGACCAGGTTGCGTATCCTCGCCCTGTTCCGGTCAGGGGAACTGACTGTGACGGAACTGGTGACCATCCTGCGTCAGAGCCAGCCCCGGGTATCCCGGCATCTGAAGCTGTTGTGCGAGGCGGGTCTTCTCGAGCGGCACCGGGAAGGAACCTGGATCTTTTACCGGCTGGCCGAACAGGGCGGGCCGGGCAGGCTGGCCCGCTCGATCCTCGAATTCGTGCCCCACTCGGATCAGCTTCTGCAGCATGACCAGGAACGTCTTGCCGAGATCAAGCGGGAACGGACCGAAAGGGCCTCGGAATATTTTCGGGAAAATGCCGCCAACTGGGACAAGATCCGCTCTCTTTATGTGCCCGAGGAAGACGTGGAAAGCCTGTTGCTGGAGCTGACGGCGGACATGGAAATCAAGACCCTGCTTGACGTGGGGACCGGTACCGGGCGGATGCTGGAAGTGTTCGCGCCCCGGATCAGAAAAGGGATCGGCATTGACCTTAGTCGCGAAATGCTGTCGATCGCCAGGGTCAACCTGGAAAAAGCGGGTGTCACCAATTGCCAGGTCCGGCACGGAGATATGTATGATCTGGCCCTGCCGGACGAAACCATCGATCTGGTGATGTTCCATCAGGTTCTGCATTTTGCCGACGATCCCCTGTCCGCGCTCAAGGAGACAAGCCGCCTCCTGAAGAAAGGCGGCCGGGCGATTATTGTGGACTTTGCACCCCACACCCTTGAATTCCTGCGGGAAGAGCATGCCCACCGGCGGCTCGGTTTTTCTGATCGGGAAATCAATGGATGGTGCAAGCAGGTCGGACTCATGTGTGACAACATGATTCCCCTGAAGGGCAGCGAACTGGACGTTTCCATCTGGGTTGCCCGCAAAAACTAAAGCCAAAAATTCAATAAAATAAATATAGTCAGTTAGAGAAGAGCAGTGACAGAAGATCAGAAAACAGATCTGTTAAGGCCCGGTTTGTTTGCCACCAAACCGACGGGCATCAAGGTTTCCTTCGAATTTTTTCCGCCAAATTCGGAAAAAATGGAGGAGACATTATGGAACAGCATTCGCCGGCTTGAGCCCCTGCAGCCGGAAATGGTGTCGGTCACCTATGGCGCCGGCGGCAGTACGCGGGAGCGTACCCATGCCACGGTCACGAGGATCCTGCGGGAAACCTCCCTGACGCCGGCGGCCCATCAGACCTGCGTAGCAAACTCACGCGGGGAAGTGGATGATATCCTGCGGCAGTATTGGGATGAAGGTGTGCGGCATATTGTCGCGCTGCGCGGGGATATGCCGACGGTGGGCCAGGCCTATCAACCGCATCCCGATGGCTACAGCAATGCGGCCGAGCTGGTGGCCGGGGCGAAAAAGATCGGAGACTTTGATATCTCCGTTGCCGCTTATCCGGAGCACCACCCGGAGTCCGGCAGCGCCCAGGCGGACATCGACAACCTGAAGCGCAAGATCGATGCGGGGGCCAACCGGGCTATCACCCAGTATTTCTTTGATGTGGACCATTACTTCCGCTTTATGGACAAGGCGCTGGCGGCAGGGATCAGCGTTCCCATTGTGCCGGGAATTCTGCCGGTGACCAATTTTGCCACAGTCAAAAAATTCTCACAGGCGAGCGGGATTGACGTGCCGGCCTGGCTCGAGAACCTTTTCGAGGGCCTTGAAGACCGTCCGGAATGTCGCCAGCAGGTGGCCGCCACGGTGGCCGCCGAGCAATGCCTGCGCCTTTATCAGAGCGGGGTCAGGCATTTTCATATCTATACCCTGAACCGGGCCGAACTGACCCTGGCTCTTTGTCATATATTGGGTATCCGCCCGCATGGAGAGACTGATGAACACTCAAAGCTCGCGTCTTGAACAATTGCTGTCTGACCGTATCCTGATCCTGGACGGGGCCATGGGCACCATGATCCAGCGGCATAAACCGACCGAGGCAGACTATCGCGGCGATCGCTTTGCCGACTGGAAACAGGATGTGAAGGGCAACAATGACCTTCTGACCCTGTCCCAGCCGGATATGATCCGGGATATTCACCGGGCCTATCTGGAGGCCGGCGCCGATATCCTGGAGACCAATACCTTCAATTCCACCAGTATTTCCCAAGCGGATTACGGGATGGAGGAGCTGGTGTATGAACTGAACCGGGACGGGGCGCGTCTGGCCCGGGAAGCGGCTGATGAATATACCGCCAAAACACCGGACAAGCCGCGGTTTGTCGCCGGGGTGCTGGGGCCGACCAACCGTACCGCCAGCATCTCCCCGGACGTCAACAACCCCGCATTCCGCAATGTCAGTTTTGATGAACTGGTGGCCTCCTATGAAGAAGCGACCCGGGGCCTGATCGATGGCGGCGCGGATATCATCCTGCTGGAGACGGTGTTTGATACCCTGAACGCCAAGGCGGCGATCTTCGCGGTGCAGAATGTGTTTGACGAGATCGGCCGCGAACTGCCGGTCATGATTTCCGGCACCATCACCGATGCCTCGGGCCGGACCCTGTCCGGGCAAACTGCTGAGGCCTTCTGGTACAGTGTACGCCATGCGAACCCGATCAGCGTCGGTTTTAACTGCGCCCTCGGCGCCGACCAGTTGCGCCAGCATGTCCTGGCCCTGTCCCGGGTGGCCGATACCAACGTTTCCGCCCATCCCAACGCGGGCTTGCCCAATGAAATGGGCGACTATGACGAGACCCCGGAATATATGGCCTCCCACCTCAGGGAATGGGCCGAAAGCGGCCTGGTCAATATTCTCGGCGGCTGTTGCGGCACCACCCCGGAGCATATCAGGGCCATTGCCGAGGCGGTGGCGGACCTGCCGCCGCGGAAAATTCCTGACATTTCCCCTCATATGACGCTCAGCGGGCTTGAGCCCTTTGAAGTCGTGCAGTCACAGGCCTGAGCGCCGGGGAAGGAAAGAGATGAAACAGAATCCGATTTTTATCAATGTGGGCGAGCGGACCAATGTGACCGGCTCCGCCAAGTTCAAGAAATTGATCCTCAACGGCGACTATGCCGAGGCGCTGGATGTGGCCCGCCAGCAGGTGGAAGCCGGGGCGCAGATCATCGACATCAACATGGACGAGGCCATGCTCGACAGCGAGCAGGCCATGGTCACCTTCCTCAACCTGATCGCCGGCGAGCCGGACATCAGCCGGGTGCCGATCATGATCGACAGTTCCAAATGGTCGGTGATCGAAGCGGGCCTGAAATGTATCCAGGGCAAGGGGGTGGTCAACTCCATCTCGCTCAAGGAAGGCGAGGAAAATTTCATTGACCAGGCGCGCAAGGTCAAGCGCTATGGCGCTGCGGTAGTGGTGATGGCCTTTGATGAGCATGGCCAGGCCGACACCGAGGACCGCAAATACGAGATTTGCGAACGCTCCTACAAGGTGCTGACCGAAAAAGTCGGTTTCCCGCCCGAGGATATTATTTTTGACCCTAACATCTTTGCCGTCGCCACCGGCATCGAGGAACATAACAGCTATGGTCTCGATTTCATCAGGGCAACGCAGCGGATCAAGGAAAACCTGCCCTACGTCCATGTCTCCGGCGGGGTCAGCAATATCTCTTTCTCCTTCCGCGGCAACAACCCGGTGCGTGAGGCCATGCACAGCGTATTCCTGTATCACGCCATCCAGGCCGGCATGGATATGGGCATTGTCAATGCCGGCATGATCACGGTTTATTCGGAGATTCCGGAAGAGCTCAGGGAGCGGGTGGAGGACGTGATCCTCAACCGCCGGCCCGACGCCACCGACCGACTGCTGGAGATTGCCGACAAATACAAGGGCGAGAAAGGCGTCGAGCGCAAGGAAGACCTTGCCTGGCGGGAACTCGAGGTGGAAAAGCGCCTGACCCACGCCCTGGTCAAGGGTATCACCAGCCATATTGTCGAGGATACCGAGGAATGCCGCCGGAAGGTGGCCGAGCGCGGCGGGCGGCCGCTGGAGGTGATCGAAGGCCCGCTGATGGACGGTATGAATGTGGTCGGCGACCTGTTCGGCACCGGCCAGATGTTCCTGCCCCAGGTGGTGAAGTCGGCCCGGGTGATGAAACAGGCGGTGGCCCATTTGATCCCCTATATCGAGGCGGAAAAATCAGAGGGATCCCAGGCCAAGGGCAAGATCCTGATGGCCACGGTCAAAGGCGACGTGCATGACATCGGCAAGAATATCGTCGGCGTCGTGCTGCAGTGTAACAATTACGACGTGATCGATCTGGGTGTGATGGTGCCGTTCGAGGAGATTCTGTCCACGGCGGAAAAGGAAAAGGTGGATATCATCGGCCTGTCCGGGCTGATCACCCCGTCGCTGGAGGAAATGTCTACTGTGGCGGCGGAAATGGAGCGCCGCAAGATCAAGCTGCCGCTGATGATCGGCGGGGCGACCACGTCCAAGGTGCATACGGCGGTCAAGATCGCGCCCAATACGTCGGGCGCGGTGGTGCATGTGCTGGATGCCTCCCGCGCGGTGGGGGTCGCCAGCCAGTTGCTGAGCGCCGAGCATCGCGACGCCTTCATGGCGGAGGTAGCCAATGATTACGAGCAGATGCGCGAACGTCATGCCCGCGGGCGCCGGGCCGATAACCAGGTCACCCTGCAGGAAGCGCGCGCCAATGCCTTTAGGGTCGACTGGCAGGGCTATCAGCCGCCGGTCCCCAGCTTCACCGGCACCAGGGTGTTTGAGGATTATGACCTGGGCGACCTGGTCAACCGGATCGACTGGACGCCTTTCTTCCGCACTTGGGAACTGGCCGGGACCTATCCGAAGATTCTCGAGGACGAAGTGGTGGGGGAAAGCGCCCGACATCTGTTCCGGGATGCAGAGGCTATGCTGAAATCCATCGTTGACGACAAGTGGCTCAGGGCCAAGGCGGTGATCGGCTTCTGGCCGGCCAACAGCGTCGGCGACGATGTGGAGCTTTATGACGAGAGCGGCGCCCGCATGGAGACGGTGCATTTCCTGCGCCAGCAGGTGGCGAAACGGGAAGGGCGGGCCAATATGTGCCTGGCCGACTTCATCGCCCCGAAAGACAGCGGCCTCACCGATTATCTGGGTGGCTTTGTGGTTACGGCCGGGATCGGGATTGAGGATAAGCTCGAGGAATTCAAGGCCAGTCACGATGACTATAACGATATCCTGCTCAAGGCGCTGGCTGACCGGCTGGCGGAAGCCTTTGCCGAACGCATGCATGAGCGGGTGCGCAGGGAATTCTGGGCCTATGCGCCGGACGAAAACCTCGGCAACGCGGAGCTGATCCGGGAGCGATACCGGGGCATCCGCCCGGCGCCGGGCTATCCGGCCTGCCCGGATCATACGGAAAAACCGGCCCTGTTCAGCCTGCTCAACGCCCAGCAGAATGCCGGGGTGATATTGACTGACAGCATGGCCATGCTGCCGGCAAGTTCCGTGTCCGGCTATTATTTCAGCCATCCGGACAGCCAGTATTTCGGCCTCGGCAAGATTTCCCGCGACCAGGTGGAGGATTATGCCGCCCGCCGGGGCATGGAAGTCGCCGACGTGGAACGCTGGCTGGCGCCGAACCTGGCCTATAATCGCTAAGACTCTGAGGAATAGGCTATTTTGCCCCGTTCGGCCCTGGTGTAATCAGGATCATCAATGTATATGCAATGCAATTAAGTGCATACTAATTTAGATTTGTGCAATGTGCGATGGTAGCGCAAAAAGCAATGCAAAATGCAATAGTATATGGTTAAAAAGTAGCAAATACAGCAAAATCTAATATTATAAGTTGTTGATTCTAATATAGTTGCAAGAAAAACCTTTTTTTGGCACAGCCTTTGCTATACATCATAGGGAACTAGGCCTGTAGCAAATCGCCTGGTTTATCCGGTGTGACGGACCCTGAGTAGCAGGAAAGTATGAGTATGTCTGTCACGCCGGTCTTATCTTTTACCAAGTGTTCCCGATGACCTCAGAAATAGTGCCCGGCGATGATGCTGGCGAAGATAATGGCGCCGAAATCGCGGTTTGACTTGAACAGTTTCAGACATCGTTCCGTATTGTCCATCTCCAGCGACCAGATTTGCCACAGCAAGTGCACGGTGGCGGCCATGATCCCCACATAAAAACCGAGCCCCAGACCGGTCATGCCGCCGGCAATGGTGAACAGAACAGCCGTGATGCCATAGAAGATGATCAGCCAGGCCGGGGTTGATTTGCCAAGCTTGAGCGCGGTGGATTTGACCCCGATCAGGGCGTCGTCTTCCTTGTCTTGGTGGGCATAAATGGTATCATAGCCCAGGGTCCAGAATATTCCCCCGATATACAGAATTATGCTTGGCCATTCCAGACCACCGGTTACAGCAGCCCAGCCCATCAGCGCGCCCCAGTTAAAAGTAAGCCCGAGGAAAAATTGCGGCCAGTAGGTGATCCTTTTCATGAAGGGATAGGTAACAACCAGGGTCAGGGACAATACGCCGAGTTTGACGACCATGACATTGAACTGCAACAGGATCAGCAGGCCGAGCAGGCAGAGTCCGCCGAGGAACAGAAGGGCCTGTTTGACCGAAACCCGGCCGCTGGGCAGCGGGCGTTCGCGGGTGCGTTCCACCTGGGCGTCGAACTTGATGTCGGCCAGGTCATTGACCACGCAGCCTGCCCCCCGCATCACATAAGCGCCGATGGAAAATAAAATGAGATAGGAAATATGGGGGAGATAAAATTCCCAGTTTTCAGGCCTCCAGTATTGCCAGTGACTGGCCAGAGCGATGGACCACAGGCAAGGCCACAGCAAAAGCCAGGTGCCGATCGGCCGGTCCGCCCGCATCAGCTGCAGGTAGGGCACGGTCGCGGCCGGGGCAAAGCGATGAACCCAGCTGCTGCGTACGGTATCCTTGGGGGCAGACTCCAGATGTTTCTCCGGATTTGTCATTGGTCAATCCCTCATAGCAGGGTATAAATAGGTCATATCGTCCAACAAGGTAACTCATTCCATGACCAGTGCAACACCAAATATCCGGCTTTATGTGGAGCATGATCTGGGGACCGATCGGGAGTTCCTGATCGACGGCAACCAGGGCCATTACCTGATCAACGTGATGCGCATGAAGGAAGGCGAGGTGGTGGCCCTGTTCAACGGCCGCGACGGCGAATGGATGGCCCGGCTCGAGAAGGTCGGCAAGGGCAAGGCTTTGGTCCGGGTGCTGGGGCACCTGGAAGACCAGGCCGAGGAGCCGGATCTGTGGTATCTGTTTGCCCCGGTGAAAAAGGCCAGGCTCGACTATATGGTGGAAAAGGCCACCGAGCTCGGTGTCTCCCTGATCCGGCCGGTGATGACCCGGCGTACCATCGTTGACCGGGTCAAGGAAGAGCGCCTGCGCGCCAATGCCATCGAGGCGGCGGAACAATGCGGCCGCCTGACCGTGCCGGAGATCGAAGAGCCGGTGAAACTGGACAAGCTGCTGGCCGGCTGGCCCGATGACCGGCTGATTATGTTCTGCGACGAAGCCGGCGGCGAGGGCGCGCAGGACATCAAGCCGGTTGGCGAGGCCGTGGCCCAGGCGGGCCAGTCCTCCGGCCTGACTAAATGGGCGATCCTGATCGGCCCGGAAGGCGGCTTCAGTCCGGAAGAGCGGCAGATGATCAGGTCCCATCCGCAGACTGTGGCGGTGACCCTGGGGCCGCGGATCCTCAGGGCGGACACCGCTGCGGTTGCGGCGATCTCGCTATGGCAGTCCTTTGCCGGGGACTGGCAGTAGGAAATCGTTTCAACAAGTTTCCCGACCGACTTAATTGTTGTTCACACATACAGTTTTTATTGTTTGCCCAGTCCCGAAAAGCTAGACTAGTCCAATGACCGACCCTGAATTCAGATCTCCCTGGGATCCTCAAAACCATAAAATGCCGTCCGGCGGCGGAGGCCGGCCGCCCGGCAACAGGCCGGCCTTCTGGAGCATGTATAAATGGGTCATTATCCCCATTGTTCTTGTCATGGTCCTGCTTTTGCTGCTGCCGAAGCTGTCCCTGTCGGGAGGGCAGACGGCAACCCTGCTCTATGACATTATTTTGCTGGCCATGGTCGGGGCCGGCCTGATCGTTCATATCCGCAGCAACCCGGGCCAGGCGCTGCGGAATATCGCCGCCTGGGTGATTATTCTCGGCATCCTGGCTCTGGGGTACAGTATCTGGAGCGGCAGCGGGCGGATCGGCCAGGAACTGAATCCCTCGATGGGGCAGGTCGCCAACGGCGGCATTTCCTTTCCGGCCACCCTGGGCGGTCATTATGTGCTGCGGGTCAAGGTCAATGGCGAACCGGTCACTTTTGTCCTGGATACCGGGGCGAGCGATGTGATCCTGACCGAACAGGACGCCCGCCAGGTCGGTATCGACCCGGACCGGCTGAACTATTCCCAGCCCTATGATACGGCCAATGGCAGGACCTGGGGCGCACGGGTGAGATTGTCGGAAATGTCGCTCGGGCCGATTTATCTTGAAAATGTGAGGGCGTCGGTCATCCGGCGGGGGTTGGACCAGTCCCTGCTGGGCATGAGTTTTCTGGAGAGGCTTTCGGCCTACCAGGTGAAGGATAATGTATTGACTTTATTTCCCTGAAGTACCAAATGAACACAATCACTTCGCTGTGATGAGGAGTTGATTGGAAACTTCGGAAAAAAAAGATAGTTTTGGGAACAATTTCATTAAGGGTGGATGCACGTGACAGGAACTCCTCAGGATAAAAACAGCCCTATTACCTCCAAACAGCAGTTGATCGACTATATCGCTTCGGGCGCCAGGCCGCGCGATGAATGGCGGATCGGGACTGAACATGAAAAATTTGTGTTCTGCAAGGACACATTCCGCCCCGTTCCCTATGAAGGCGAGCGCAGTATCAAAGCGATTCTCGAAGCCAAGGGGCGTGAATTCGGCTGGGACCCGATTATGGAGGGGGACTATATTATCGGCCTGAAAAAAGGCGGTCAGTCCGTGACACTTGAGCCGGGCGGTCAGCTTGAGCTTTCCGGCGCGCCGCTGGAAAATATCCACCAGACCTGTAGCGAAGTTGCCTCCCATCTGAAGGAAGCCAAGGCGGTCAGTGAAGAACTGGGGATCAGTTTCCTGGGCGTCGGCTTCAATCCCAATACCAAACGGGAAGATGTGCCGCGCATGCCCAAGGGGCGGTATAAAATCATGACCGAATATATGCCGAAAAGAGGCAAGCTCGGTCTGGACATGATGTATCGCACCGCCACCATCCAGGTGAACCTGGATTATTCCGATGAGGCGGATATGGTGAAAAAATTCCGCACCTCGCTGGCGCTGCAGCCTATCGCGACGGCCTTGTTTGCCAATTCCCCCTTCACCGAAGGCAAGCCGAACGGCTTTATGAGCTATCGCAGCCATATCTGGACCGACACGGATCCGGATCGTTGCGGCATGCTGCCGTTTGTGTTCGATGAGTCCATGGGCTATGAGGCCTATGTGGACCATGTACTGAATGTGCCGATGTATTTTGTGTACCGGGACGGCAAATATATCGATGCGTCCGGCCAGTCCTTCAAGGACTTTATCAACGGCGACCTGCCGGCCTATCCCGGTCATGTGGCCACCATGCAGGACTGGGAAGACCATATGAGTACCCTGTTCCCGGAAGTGCGCCTGAAGAAATTCCTGGAACTGCGCGGCGCCGACGGCGGCTCCTGGAACACCATCTGCGCCCTGCCGGCGTTGTGGGTGGGCCTGTTGTATGACAGTGACGCCCTGGACGCGGCCTGGGACCTGTGCAAAGGCTGGACCATCGAGGAGCATGATATCCTGCGCCGGGAAGTGCCGCGTACGGCGCTGCAAACCACGTTCAAGAACGTGAAGCTTCTGGACTGGGCCAGGGAAATGCTGGAAATTTCCGCGCACGGGCTGAAACGGCGCAACAGGCTGAATTCAACCGGAGAGGATGAGCGGATATTCCTTAACGTCCTGTTTGCCATTGTGGAATCCGGACATAGTCACGCTCAGACATTGCTGGATAAATACAACCAGGAGTGGAATAAGGATATTAATCGACTGTTTCAGGAACATGCTTTCTGATAAACTGTTCGATACATAATTATTCGATTATTAACACTTGCTTTATAAAACAAGAATATAACTTAAGAACAGAATTATATGCAAAGCTGCTGAGGCAGTGTGCCTGGCAACATAGAGGTATCGAAAATAGATGGTAGGCGATGAAGAATATGAGGTGTTTGTAAAGACAGACTTTACACCTGATGATTTCAACGCGGACATTCACAATTTGCTGTATAATCACTGGAATGAAATTCGTGGAAACCAGCGTCTACCTTCCCGGGCGGATTTCAATCCTGCAGCCATTGCTCCCGCGCTTCCCTATATTCTGATGCTGGAAGTTCACCCCGGCAATCCCATGCGCTTTCGGTTTCGCCTTTCAGGCACTGAAACCGTAGAAGTGATGGGGATAAATGCCATGGGACACTGGATTGACGAATTTCCCCATACGAAAGAAATTATTGCCCGCTACAAGCGGCTTGTCGAGACTGGCCAGCCCTATTATAATAGCGACAAGTTACACTGGGCGGTGAAGGACTTCCATCACTATACAGCTTTGACGTTACCCTTCTCCGATGATGGGAAAAATGTCAACATTCTGATCTCGACCAATTATTATTTCTAGTTGTCTTGGCAAAGCGTTAGGCTATCCCTGAAGTAAACCGGACTGGACCGCAGATGGCTAATTTTGTCCCGGAATTCGAGCGGAAGCATTTTTCTTCGGAAGTTCATGGTCAATTATATGACTACTGGCTCCGCAGGAAAGGTGACCGCTTGATGCCGTCCCGACAGGATATCGGTCCCGAAGAAATCCCTTCTCTACTGCCGCATTTGATTATGCTCGATGTTTACGGCAAACCTGGGCACTATCAATTTAAGGTGAGGCTGACGGGTACACAGGTGGACCAGATCGTCGGGCAGTCCCTGACCGGGAAATGGGCGCACGACTTCCCCAATTCCGAGGGATTGTCCAGGCGGTTTTGCTGGCTGGTCGAAAACCGTCGGCCTTATTATTCAGAGGACCGGCTGATGTTTGTCTCCAAGGATTTCAAAAATTACAGCTGCCTGGTCTGCCCGCTGTCCAGCGATGGCCAGAGTGTGGACAAGATCCTTGCATCAAATGATTATTATTAGAGGGGGCGCGGCATAATCAAGGCGTTGCCGCCCGGGTCAAAGCCCGGTGGGCAGGCCGTCGATGCTTTGCCGGTTTTTCTCCCGCTGATAATCGAGAAGCTCCTGGTCGCTTTTTCTTTCGCACCAGTTCTCAAGAGTATCGCGCTGGCCCTTCAGTTCCATCTCCGGTACACCATAGCCGCAGCTGGTCTGCACGCTGCCGATATCCGCGATGAATATCTGCCGAATGCCTTTTTGTGCGGTAAAATGGGCCATCAGGCTGTCAAATTCCTTATCACCGGGTTTAACGGAGCGGCCGTGGCCGTACAGCCGCAAAATCATGGGGATGCTGGAAAAACTGTTGAACATGATGGTGATCCGGCCGTCATCAAGAAGATGGGCCGCGGTTTCATTGCCACTGCCGACAAAATCGAGCCAGGCTAGCTGGTTCGGGCCCAGAACCCGGAAAGTGTCCATACCCTTGGGGGACAGGCTGATCCTGCCTTCCTTCGGCGCAGTGGCGACAAAAAACATCGGTTGTGCTGATATGAATTTTGCGAGCTTGTCTTCGATCCTGTCGTAAAATTTGGCCATTTTCTGTCCCCTCTATTGATACGGCTTTGCGATAATCTAGCTTTCGGTGCCGCCGACCGTCAGGCCGTCGAGGCGCAGGGTCGGCTGTCCGACACCGACCGGCACACTCTGGCCACCCTTGCCGCAGACGCCAACGCCGGCATCAAGCTCCAGGTCGTTGCCGATCGCGCTGACTCTGGTCAGGGCGTCGGGACCGTTGCCGATCAGGGTCGCGCCCTTGACCGGCGCATCGATCTTGCCGTCCTTGATCAGATAGGCTTCGGTGCAACTGAATACGAATTTACCGTTGGTGATGTCGACCTGCCCGCCGCCGAAGTTAACGGCATAAAGGCCGTTCTTGACGCCCTGGATGATTTCCTGCGGATCCCGGTCTCCGGCCAGCATATAGGTGTTGGTCATGCGCGGCATCGGCTGATGGGCGTAACTTTCGCGCCGGCCGTTACCGGTTGCCTTTACCCCCATGAGGCGGGCGTTCATGCGGTCCTGCATATAGCCGGTCAGGATGCCGTCCTCGATCAGGGGGGTGCAGCTGGTGGGGGTTCCCTCGTCATCAACGGACAGGGAGCCGCGCCGGTCGGGCAGGGTGCCGTCGTCCACCACGGTGACGCCGGGGGCGGCAACCCGTTCCCCCATCAGGCCGGCAAAGGCCGAGGTGCCCTTGCGGTTAAAGTCGCCTTCCAGGCCGTGGCCGATGGCTTCATGCAGCAGGACGCCGGGCCAGCCCGGGCCGAGTACGACATCCATCTCACCGGCCGGCGCGGGGATACTGTCCAGATTGACCAGGGCCTGGCGCAGGGCTTCATCCACCTGAGACTTCCAGTTTTCTTCAGTCAGCAACCGGCTGTAGTCATAACGGCCGCCGGCGCCCTGATACCCGCTTTCCATGCGGTCGCCTTCCTGGGCGACGACGGAAACATTAAGCCGCACCAGAGGCCGGATATCCCGGACGCGATGGCCGCCCGGCCGGATAATTTCCACGGTTTGCCATTCGCCGGATATGGAGGCGCTGACCTGGCAGACCCTGTTGTCCAACCCGCGCGCATAGGCGTCAATATCCTGCAGCATCTTGACCTTGGCATTGAAGTCCAGTCCGCCGAGCAGGGGATTTTCATCGGTATAGAGTTTCCGGTTGGTACCCTGGGGATGGATGGCCAGAGTGCCCCTCCGCCCGGATTTGATGCTCTGGACCGTCTCGCCGGCCCGCTTCAGGGCAGCTTCATCCAGGCTGCTGGAATGGGCGTAGCCGGTGACCTCGCCCAGGACGCTTCTGAGCCCGAAGCCGCGATTGGTGTCATAAACGGCGTTCCTGAGCCGACCGTCATCAAAGGAGAAGCTTTCCGACTGGACATATTGCAGATAGAGCTCGCCGTCTTCCATTCCATGCAGGGCATCATCCACCAGCCGTTGCGTACGGACAGAATCAAGGTCTGATTCTGAGAAGAAATAGGAATCGGGGTGTGTTGATGTTGTCATGGCGGCCCTGTTTTGAGTCGGTATATACTTTATATATAAGCTAGTATATGGAGATTATCCCCTGTGGGTGCAAGCATCAAGGGCGATAATCTGCGACTTTTCCGCTTCCAGGGGGAGTTGACGATTAAATAGAAAGAAAATGTTGCGGTGGAAACATTTGATTTGTATCAATGTTCCCGATTAGCCCAGTTATTGATAATGCGGCCTTGAGCCAGATCAATTTTCTGGTATAAGGTGAGGTGTTTGCTCTGTATGCAGGAGAAACTAATGGTTCTCCGTATGCTGCAAAGGGTGGAAATGTCTTAATTCGTCTTTGAATTTAAGGGGTAGGCAGGATATGTCGTTCAAGAAAACTTTTGTTTCTGCAGCCGCGTTTTTGGTTGCACTTTTCTCCGGTCTGGGATCGGTCTGGGCCAATGGTCTGTACAGGGCCGAGCCCGAACAAATGGGCCTGATGCAGCCGGCAACCGAGGTTATGCGGGACCTGGTAAGCTTCCATAACAACGGGCTGCTGGTCATGTGTGTGGTGATCACACTTTTCGTTTTGGCGCTGATGGTTTACATCTTTATCCGGTTCAACGCCAAGGTGAACCCGACCCCATCCAAGACGACACACAACACGCTGCTGGAAGTGGTCTGGACCGTATTGCCGATCCTGATCCTGATTGTAATTGCGGTTCCGTCATTTAAACTCCTTTACAAACAGGATGTTGTCCCCGAAGCGGATCTTACCGTCAAGGCGATCGGCAACCAGTGGTACTGGTCTTACGAATATCCGGATTACGAAGATGTGAGCTTCGACGCCGTGATGCTGACAGAAGCCGACAAGGCGCCTGGCGGTGATTATGAAGACCGCGCAGGGACGCCGCGCCTGCTGGAATCTGATACCCATATCGTTGTGCCGGTCAATAAGACCGTCCGTCTTCAGACAACCGCGACCGATGTGATCCATGCCTGGACGGTTCCGGCGTTCGGAATCAAGGTTGATGCGGTTCCGGGCCGCCTGAACGAAACCTGGTTCAAGGTCGAGAAAGAAGGCATTTACTACGGCCAGTGCTCTGAACTTTGCGGCATTCGCCACGGCTTTATGCCGATCGTGGTTGAGGTGGTTTCCCAGGAAGCATTTGACGCCTGGGTGAAGAACCCGACCGAAACTGCTGCAAAAGCGGTTGAATCCAACATTCAGGTGGCTGACGCCACCCAAGCTCAGTAACCCATAGGGAGATCGTAAATGAGTCACGCTGCTGATGCTTCCCATGCAGATCACGGTCATCCGACAGGCTGGCGTCGCTGGCTGCTGTCCACCAACCACAAAGATATCGGTACGCTTTATCTGATCTACGCCATCGTGGCAGGTCTGATCGGCGGAGTTTTCTCCGGCCTGATGCGCGCCGAACTGATGTATCCGGGCATGGAAGTGCTGCCGGCCTTCACCGGCGGCAACATTGACGCTGCTTATCATTTCTTTAACGTGCTGATTACCGCGCACGGCATGATCATGATTTTCTTCATGGTAATGCCGGCCCTGATCGGCGGTTTCGGGAACTGGTTTGTGCCGATCATGATCGGTGCGCCCGACATGGCTTTCCCGCGCATGAACAACATCAGCTTCTGGCTGCTGCCGGCGGCCCTGGCCCTGCTGCTCATGTCCGTCTTCTTTGAAGGCCCTCCGGGTCAAAACGGCATTGGCGGCGGCTGGACCGTTTACGCACCGCTCAGCACTTATGCCCAGCCGGGACCGGCCATGGACCTGGGGATCTTTGCCCTGCATATTGCCGGGGCGAGCTCCATCATGGGCGCCATTAACTTCATTTGTACCATCTTCAACATGCGTGCGCCGGGCATGACCCTGCATAAAATGCCGCTGTTTGTCTGGTCAATTCTGGTCACAGCCTTCCTGCTGCTGCTGTCCCTGCCTGTTCTGGCGGGCGCCATCACCATGCTGCTGACCGACCGTAACTTTGGCACCGCCTTCTTTGATCCGGCCGGCGGCGGTGACCCGATTCTGTTCCAGCATCTGTTCTGGTTCTTCGGTCATCCGGAAGTATACATCCTGATCCTGCCCGGCTTCGGTCTGATCAGCCATGTGGTCTCCACTTTCTCCAACAAGCCGATTTTCGGTTACCTCGGCATGGCCTATGCCATGGTGGCGATCGGCGTGGTCGGCTTTATCGTGTGGGCGCACCATATGTTCACCGTCGGCATGGATGTGGATACCAAAGCCTACTTCACGGCTGCAACCATGGTGATCGCGGTGCCGACCGGCATCAAAATCTTCTCCTGGCTGGCCACCATGTGGGGTGGTTCCATCCGCTTTGAAACTCCGATGCTGTTTGCGCTCGGCATGATCTTCCTGTTCACCATTGGCGGTGTAACCGGGGTGGTGCTGGCCAATGCCGGTGTGGATACGGCCATGCATGACACCTATTATGTGGTTGCCCACTTCCACTACACCATGTCCATGGGAGCCCTGTTCTCCATTTATGCGGGCTGGTATTACTGGATTGGCAAAATGAGCGGCAAGCAGTATCCGCAGCTGCTCAGTAAACTGCATTTCTGGTTTACCTTCATTGGTGTGAACCTGATCTTCTTCCCGCAGCACTTCCTCGGTCTTGCCGGCATGCCGCGTCGTATCCCGGATTTCCCGGATGCCTACGCCTACTGGAACTGGCTCTCATCTGTCGGTTACGGTGTCATGGCCCTTGGTCTGGTGTTCTTCCTGGTCGGCGTTTTTGTGACCCTGGCCAGCCGTCGGACAATTGGTGAAAACCAGTGGGGCGAAGGGGCAACGACCCTGGAGTGGACCCTGACCTCACCGCCGCCGTTCCACCAGTTCGAGAAACTGCCGCGGTTCAAATAATCTGAATTCAGCCGGGCCCGCTCTTTACAGCGGGCCCGTTTGAAAGAATATGCGATAACCATTACTGGTTGACTGGAATGTATGCATCCTCTGTAGAGCAAGAGAAGTTCGACTATTATGAGCCGGCGGCGCGGGATTTTTTTGACCTGCTGAAGCCGCGGGTGATGTCTCTTGTGATCTTTACCGGCCTGGTCGGACTGCTGCTGGCCCCGGGTCATATTCACCCGGTGGAGGCCTTTACCGCCATCCTTTGCATTGCGGTCGCCGCCGGTGCGTCCGGCTGCCTGAATATGTGGTATGACGCCGACATTGACGCGGTTATGGACCGGACCCGGAACCGCCCGATCCCGGCCGGGCGTGTTGCACCGGAAACCGCGCTGCAGTTCGGTGTCTGGCTGTCCGTGGCGTCTGTGCTGCTGATGGGCCTGGCGGTCAATGTGGCCGCGGCTGTATTGCTGGCCATTACCATCGGCTTTTATATTTTTGTTTATACCATGTGGCTGAAACGCCGCACGCCGCAGAATATCGTGATCGGCGGCGCCGCCGGCGCCTTCCCGCCGATGATCGGCTGGGTCGCCGTGACCGGCAATGTCAGCATCGAAAGCCTGGTGCTGTTCGGCATCATCTTCATGTGGACCCCGCCCCATTTCTGGGCGCTCAGCCTGTTCGCCTGCAAGGATTATGAGAAGGTGGGCGTGCCCATGCTGCCGGTGGTGTCCGGCGAGGCGGAAACCCGCAAGCAGATCCTGATCTACAGCCTGCTGATGGTGCCGGTAACGATCGCCCCCTGGGTGATGGGATTCGCCGGCATGATTTACGGTGTAACAGCAGTCGCGCTGGGGGGGATTTTCCTGGCCCTGGCGGCCAGGCTGTTCCGGGCCGGCGATATCAGAACCGCCAAGCAGCTGTTCTTTTATTCCATTTTGTATCTGTTTGTCCTGTTTGCGGTGCTCGGGATCGAGGCTCTGCTCAGGATGGGAGGGCTGCTCTGATGCCGCTGAGCGACGAACATAAGAAACGAGCAGGCCGCAATTATGCCCTGGCGGCAGTGTTGCTGGCTTTTGTGGCGTTGTTTTTCTTTCTCACGCTGGCCAAGCTGGATGTGATTTAACGGGAACGGTGATGTCGGACCATATCTATGAACATAGCAACCCGAGGAATGCACGCACGGTTTTCGTGCTGCTGATCATCCTCGGCTGCATGATCGGTCTGGTTTCCGCATCGGTGCCGCTGTATCGCCTGTTTTGTGCGGTGACCGGTTACGGCGGCACAACCCAGCGGGTGGAAAGTGAAGACGCCACGCCGGTTCTGGATCGCAAGATGACGATCCTGTTCAATGCCGATACCAACCCGGCGCTGCCCTGGGGCTTCAAGCCGGTGCAGAGATCCGTAACGGTCAATATCGGTGAAGACGCCCTGATTTTCTATCATGCGGTCAACAACAGTGACGAAACTGTCACCGGGCACGCGATTTTCAACGTCACGCCGTTTAAGGCGGGGCCCTATTTTAACAAGATCGAGTGTTTCTGTTTCACAGAACAGACACTGAAACCGGGCGAGGAAGTGGATATGCCGGTCACTTTCTTTATCGATCCGGAACTGGCAGAAGATGAACATCTGAATGAAGTAAAGGAGATTACCCTGTCCTATACTTTTTTCAGGTCGGATGAGGAACAATAAGCAGTTCCGGTGAGACCGGACTTTGGATTCAATACGTTATAGTGAGTAAGGGGACAATTGAAATGTCAGATTCACACGCTGTAGAGCACGATTTTCATCTCGTAGACCCGAGCCCATGGCCGCTTGTCTGCTCCATCGGGGCATTCACCATGATGTTCGGGCTGGTTATGCTGTTTCATTTTGATGTCAGCTGGGTTGCCATCCTCGGCGGTGCGATCGTTGTATACGGCGCCTACAGCTGGTGGGGCGACGTCATCGAGGAAGGTGAACACCAGGGCCATCATACGCCGATCGTTCAGCTTGGCCTGCGTTACGGCATGTTCCTGTTTATTATTTCCGAGGTCATGTTCTTCGTGGCTTGGTTCTGGGCCTATTTCAACGCCAGCGTGACCAGCGTCGAGCAATATGAAGTCGGCAAGATGGTCTCTGACATTCATGCCGCCTGGCCGCCGGCCGGTGTGGAAACGCTTGATCCCTGGCACCTGCCGCTGGTCAACACCCTGATCCTGCTGACATCCGGCTGTACCGTGACCTGGGCGCACCATGCCCTGGTCGAAGGCGACCGGTCCACGGTTATCCGCATGCTGACCTTCACTGTGCTGCTGGGCCTCAGCTTCTCCGGAATCCAGGCTTACGAATATGTGCATGCCAGCTTCGGTTTCGCTGACGGCATTTACAGCTCAACCTTCTATATGGCTACCGGTTTCCACGGCGCCCATGTGATCATCGGAACGATCTTCCTGTTTGTGAACCTGATGCGCGCCGTTCGCGGCCACTTCAAGCCGAACCATCACTTCGGTTTCGAGGCTGCGGCCTGGTACTGGCACTTTGTGGACGTTGTCTGGCTGGTGCTGTTCTTCTGCATCTACATCGGCGGTGCCGGCACTGTTGCCGGTCACTAAGTTCCGATGACGGATCCCTTTCTCCACACCCCGGTTTCGCCCCTCAAGGCGGGACTGGGGTGCAAATGTCCTCGCTGCGGGGAAGGGAGACTCTTCACGGGATATCTTACCCTTCCGGAAAGATGTCCCAATTGCGGGCTGGATTACAGCCCGTTTGATTCTGCGGACGGTCCCGCCGTCTTTATCATCCTGATCCTCGGATTTTTCATTGTTGCGCTGGCGCTTCTGGTCGAAGTCAAATTTTCGCCGCCTTTGTGGGTTCATATCGTGCTGTGGGCGCCGCTGACCATCATCGGATCCCTGGCGATGCTACGCCCCTTCAAGGCGCTGATGATCGCCCTCCAGTATCATTTCAAAGCGGAAGAGGGGAAGACCGACTAACCATGAAGAGGGTGCTTTCCTTCCGGCCGCGTCTCTGGCCGACAGTCATTACCATTCCCATGTTGATTATCCTGTGCCTGCTGGGAAACTGGCAGGTGGACAGGCTGCACTGGAAACTGGACCTGATCGAAAAGCTGGAAACCCGCATGGCGATGACGCCGACCGTCCTGCCGGATGCAGATGTCGCCGACGCCAATACCCTGGATGCCTGGGAATATCGCAAGGTAAAAGTCACCGGCCACTTCCTGCATACCCGGGAAATGACCATGTATAGTATCGGTCCCGACGGCAAGGCAGGCTACGACCTTTATACGCCGTTGCTGACCGATGACGACCGGCTGGTCATTGTCAACCGGGGCTGGGTGCCGGAAGGCCTGAAAATGAAGACCGAACGGCCGCTCAGCATCACCGATGGTGAAGTAACGGTCGTCGGGTTTTTGCGCAAGCCCTGGGGCAAGGCTTTCCTGGGCCCGGACAACGAGCCGGCGAATAACAACTGGTATTACGGCGACCTTGACCAGATGGCCCGGAGCGAAGGGCTGGAGCAGGTCTTTCCCATGTATCTTTATGCGGACGAGACGGAAAATCCCGGCGGCTGGCCGCTGGGCGGGCGCACCCGCGTCAAGCTCGCCAATAATCACCTGGGCTATGTGATTACCTGGTACGGCCTCGCCCTGGCGCTGTTCGCGGTCTATATGGTCTATCACGTGAAATTCATCCCCGCCAACGGGCGCGAGGAATAGCTTGCATCAGAGGGGCAAACTGCTACTCTGTGCCGCGAAATCGAGATGAGTCGCCCGAGGACGTCATCAGCCACATGACGGGCGGACAAAGCCAAGACTAGAGGACTGAAAAGTGAAGTATGTCAGTACGCGCGGCCAGGCGCCTGCACTGGGGTTTGAAGAAGTTCTGCTGACCGGGCTGGCCCGGGACGGCGGTCTGTATATTCCGGAACAATGGCCGACCCTGTGGCCGGATGATATCCGCGCCATGGCCGGCCTCAGCTACCAGGACGTGGCCTTCCGGGTCATGAGCCCCTATGTCTGCCCGGAAATTTCCGAAGACGACTTCGCCGGCCTGATCGAAAAAGCCTACAGCACCTTCCGTCACAAGGCGGTCGTGCCGCTGGCGCAAATTGACAGCAATGAATGGATCCTGGAACTGTTCCATGGCCCGACCCTGGCGTTCAAGGATGTGGCGCTGCAGCTCCTGGGCCATCTGTTCGACCATGTGCTGAGCAAGCAGGGACGCAAGATCACCATCGTCGGCGCCACCTCCGGGGATACCGGTTCCGCCGCCATCGACTGCGTGCGCGACCGGGACTGTGCGGAGATTTTCATGCTCCATCCCAAGGGCCGGGTGTCCGAAGTGCAGCGCCGGCAGATGACCACGGTCATGAGCGCCAATGTGCATAACATCGCCGTGGAAGGCACCTTTGACGACTGCCAGGCCCTGGTCAAGGCCATGTTCAATGACCTGGCCTTCCGGGACGAAATCACCCTGTCCGCGGTCAACAGCATCAACTGGGCCCGGGTGATGGCGCAGATCGTTTATTATTTCACCAGCGCGGTAGCGCTCGGCGGCCCGGACCGGAAAATCTCCTACAGCGTGCCGACCGGCAACTTCGGTGACATTTACGCGGGCTATGTGGCCAGCCAGATGGGCCTGCCCATTGAACAACTGGTGGTGGCCACCAATATGAATGATATACTGGCCCGCACCCTGACCAGCGGAGACTATACGGTGGGCACCGTTCAGCCGACCATCAGTCCCAGCATGGACATCCAGGTGTCCAGCAACTTTGAAAGATTGCTGCTGAACCTGTATAATGGGAGGGCCGGAGAAGTACGCCGCCTGATGGACAACCTGCAACAGTCCGGCAGCTTTACCATTGACGAGCCGGAGCTGGAGAAAGCCAAGCATATCTTCGATGCGCTGCAGACCAGTGAAGAGGATACCAAAGCGACCATTGGCGAGCTGTTCAAATCGACGGAAATGCTGATCGATCCGCATACGGCGGTTGGCGTTCATGCCGCCCGGGAAAAACGGCGCGATGCCGCAACCCCGATGGTGACGCTGAGCACCGCCCATCCGGCCAAATTCCCGGATGCGGTCGAGGCGGTTACCGGCCGGCATCCGGAACTTCCGCCTCATATGGCGGACCTGTTCGAGCGCGACGAGAAATATGATGTGCTGCCCAACGACCTGGGCGCCATCCAGAGCTATATACGGGACACATTGAATTAGATGACAGTCAGGATTTCGACACTGGATAACGGTCTTCGGGTAGTTACCGACACTATGCCCCATGTGGAGACGGTTACCGTCGGAGTCTGGACCGATGTCGGCAGCAACCACGAGAGCGAGCCGCAGAACGGGCTCAGCCATATGCTGGAACATATGGCCTTCAAGGGCACCGACCGGCGCAATGCCCGGGATATCGCCGAGGAAATCGAGAATGTCGGCGGCTATCTCAATGCCTATACCTCCCGCGAACAGACCACCTATTATGCCCGCCTGCTGAAGGAAGACCTGGGCCTCGGTGTCGATGTCCTGTCCGACATCCTGCAGTTTTCCACCTTCGATCCCAAGGAGCTGGAACGCGAGCGCGGCGTCATCATCCAGGAAATCGGCCAGGCCAATGATACGCCGGACGATATCGTCTTTGACATGATGCAGGAAGCGGCCTATCCGGACCAGCCGGCCGGCCGGCCGATCCTCGGCACCATTGACCGGGTCCGCAACTTCAGCCGCGATGACCTGGCTTCCTATATGTCCCATCATTACAAGGCCGACGAGATGGTGGTGGTCGCCGCGGGCAATGTGGATCACAACCGGCTGCTTGACCTGGCCGGGGAAAAGTTCACCGCTATTGACCGTACCCGCCCGGGCAAAAAGGACGAAGTCATCTACAAGGGCGGCGCCCGCCTGGAAGACAAGGACCTGGAACAGGTCAACCTGATCTTCGGTTTTGACGGGGTCAGCTTTGACGATCCCGACTATTATACCGCCCAGGTCATGTCGATGGTGCTGGGCGGCGGCATGTCGTCGCGGCTGTTCCAGGAAGTGCGGGAAAACCGCGGCCTGGTCTACAGTATCTACTGCTTCATGCAGTCCTATATGGACGGCGGCACCTTTGCCATTCACGCCGGCACCGGCCCGGACCAGGTTGCGGAACTGATCCCGGTGGTGGCGGAGGAAATGCACAAGCTGAGCCAGGACGTTTCGGCGGAAGAGGTCAACCGCGCCCGCAACCAGATGAAGGCGGGCATGATGATGGCCTATGAGAATACCACCAACCGCATGGAACAGCTCGGCCGCCAGATGATGATCCACGGCCGCCATATCCCGCGCGAGGAGATTATCGATAAGCTGGACCAGGTGGACAGCTTCGCCATCTCCCGCTATATGGACCGGCTGCTGAGCGACAGCAGGTTAAGCCTCGGGGCCATTGGTCCCCTGCGCGGGCTGGAGGATTACGACAAGGTCGCCGACCGCTTCTGAACACCAACCCAAGGGGAAAATATGAAAATCCTGAGCTGCCAGATCAATCAACCGGAAATCGGGACTGTCAGCGAGAGGGATGAGCATGTGCGCCAGCTTTGTGACAAGCTTGGCCAGGCCCTGACCCAGGTCGAGGCCGATGTGGTGATGCTGCCGGAACTGGCGACCAGCGGCTATCCGTTCGGCGACCTGGCGCGGGTGAAAGAGCTGGCCGAAGAGATTGACGGTCCCTCGGTCAAGGCCATCCGGGAGGTGGCGAAAGAACACGGGGTGGCCATCTGTTTCGGCCTGCCGCGCCATAACCCCGATAATGACAATTTGCATATTTCCCAGTTTTTCATCCATCCGGACGGCCAGGTCGGCTTTTATGACAAGCTCCACCTGCACGAGAGCGAAGCCGATGTCTTCAGCCCGGGCGATCATTTATATGTGACGGCGCTCGGCGGGGTGAAGATTGGGCTGATCATCTGTTACGACTTCCGTTTTCCCGAACTGTGCCGTCACCTCCGGGCGGAGCACGGCGTTGATGTGATCCTGCATGCGACCGCCTTCCTCAAGGATGACAGCTATAAATCCTGGGCGCCCTTCGTCATGACCCGGGCGCTGGAGAACGAGGTCTATCTGCTGAGCCAGAATTTCGCCGGCCCCGCGTTCGGCGGCACCCTGTTCTGCCCGCCCGACTTTAACGGGGGACGGCAGATGGAACGGCTGCCCGACCAGGAATTCTTCCATGTCTTTGAGGTGGACGAGGCCCTGCTGGCGGAAAAACGTGCCGGTGGCGGTTATCTGGAGGGACGCCGGGAAGACTATGGCAGCCTGAAACCTCTCTAGTCAGGGCTTTCCGCAAATTCCGGCAGGTCATCGATGAGCTTCACATGGCTGATCCGGCTTTTGGTCCAGATGTGACGTTCGGCCCGGAACGGCTCCGGATCGTCCATGACGCCGAGGGTGAGGTCGAAGGTCTCCGGCGTATGGAACGACAGGGTCGAGCCGCAGTCCCGACAGAAACCCCGTTTCCATTCGGGCGAGGAGTGATAGAAAGCAAGTTCGCCGCGCCTCACCCTGACCTGCTCTTTCGGGAAGGTGATCCAGGGGATGAAGGCCGATCCCGACGACCGCTGGCACCATTTACAATGGCAATATTCCACATGGCGATGAGGACCGCTGGCTTCGATCTCGATGGCGCCGCACAGGCAACGGGCGAGGTGTCTGGCTTCGGTCATTTGTTAGTCCTCCGGATACATGGGGATATAGCCCGGTGTGCCTTTGATGCGCCCGATCCAGGCGCGGATTGCCGGATAGCGTGAGAGGTCGAATGCACCCATTTCCGCCACATGGGTATAGGCAAACAGCGCGATGTCGGCGATGGAATAGCTGTCGCCGACCAGGAAATCATGGTCCCTGAGCCGGTCTTCCATGATCTTGAGCGCCGCATAGCCCTTTTCATGCAGGGTCGGGATCTCCGCCCGGCGCGGGCTGTCGGCGGGCAGCATGGTCAGGATGAATTTGGCCACGGCGACAAAGGGCTCGTGGCTGTATTGTTCGAAAAACATCCAGCGCATCACCTCCGCCTGCTCCCATCTGTCGCTCGGGAAAAAGTCTGTGTCCTGGGCGAAATAATAGAGAATGGCGTTGGATTCAGCGAGGCAGCGCCCGTCCGGAAACTCCACCACCGGAATACGGCCGTTGGGGTTGATATTGGCGAGGAATTCCGGCGTGCGGGTGGAACCGTCGGTCACACCATACTGGATAGTCCTGTAGGGCAGGCCGAGCTGTGAGAGCAGCAGCCGCACCTTGTAGGCATTGCCGGATTCGGTGTTGTCATGCAGGGTGTACATTTATGGATCCCCGATCTGTATTTTTTTACAAATCTAGCACGGGGGCCCGGACATGTTCGACGATTTTTTTCATCACCGTCGGCAGGGCAAATTCGTCGAGCCTGTCGAGCGGGGCCCAGACCCCTTCCTGCAGGTTGATCATTTCCTCGAGCTCGAGCCGGATCACCTTCAGTTCCAGGTGGAAATGGGTGAAGGTATGGGTGACCAGTCCCGGCATCTCCCGCCAGTTGGCGATGATTGGCACCTGGGGCGGCGGGAAATTGTCCCAGCTGTTGGACGGCACCCAGTCGGACGAGGGAACCTCCATCATGCCGCCGAGTAAGCCCTCCTCCGGCCGCCGGCGCAGCCAGACATGATTGTTATATTCGCCCCAGAAGGCGAACCCGCGACGGGTCGGCTTGGCAGCTTTCTTGAGCCGTTTCGGCAACTCCTCCGACGTGCCGGCCTTGGCTGAAATACAGAAATCCTGCCACGGGCAGCGGCCGTCGCATTTGAGCGCCTTGGGCGTGCAGATGGTGGCGCCCAGGTCCATCACCGCCTGGGCATAATCGCCCGGCCGGTGCGACGGGGTCAGCGCCTCCGCCAGGTCCCGGAGCTCCGGGCGCACATCGGGCAGGGGGGTGTCCACATTGAACAGCCGGGCCATGACCCGTTCCACATTGCCGTCCACTACCGTGGCCGCTTCATCATGGACGATGGCGGCGATGGCAGCGGCAGTATAGGGGCCGATGCCGGGCAGCTTGCGCAGTTCCTCGGAGGTTTCCGGAAAGACGCCGTCCAGTTCGTCGCGCACAAATTGCGCACACTTATAGAGGTTGCGGGCCCGGGCGTAATAGCCGAGCCCGGCCCAGTCCACAAGCACATCGTCGAGCTCGGCATCGGCAAGCGCGGTCACGGTCGGCCATTTGGCGATAAATTTTTCGAAATAGGGAATGACGGTGGCGACCGTGGTCTGCTGCAGCATGATCTCGCTGAGCCAGACTTCATAAGGGTCCGGCTTCAGGCCGTCAGCCTTGTCCTGGGGGCTGGTGCGCCAGGGCAGGGTGCGGGCGTTGCCGTCATACCAGTCCAGCAGGGAATCCGCCAGATCCTCCCCCTGTTCCACCAGCCGGTCTTTTTCCGCAACCGTCACCACGCCAAACATGTCTCCAGAATCGTCACTAAACCGTAACTATAAGCCCTGCGCCTCGAGAATCCAGCAAATACGCCCTTTTCGGCGCTTTTCGGGGAATCTCAGATCCGTGTCAGGCCATAGCCGATCGCCGGGATGATGCTGCTGATCAGAAGCATGAAATAGACGAAGGCGATGAAGCTGGCCTTGACGACGGTCTTGAACCAGCCCTGGTTATAGACAGTCTTCATGGCGATCAGCAGATAGAGCGGGATATAGAGCAGCAGCCAGGCAAGATAGGGGCGGCTGAAGGGGGCATACTGGTAGAGAAGCACCATGACCGTGAACAACAGGAAGACAAAAGCGTGGGCATGCAGCGAAAAGACCAGATGTTCGAAATAATAGCGCCGGTTGAAAATATAGGTGAGCTTGAAGATCATGGCATAAACCGGCAGCAGCACGAACATGACCCGGGGGATCCAGTCTGCCATCAGCTTGTTCATCAGGGTGGGGTCTTCCGAAATCCGGTTCCAGCCCTTGATCAGGCGGCTGAGCTGCTCTTTCAGGAAGGTATCACTGTCATCGGAAATTTCAATTACGGTGACGCTGTCCTTTATTTCTTTCCTTTCCTGCTCACGGAGGTCGGACAGAGGTTTGACGGTGCTGTTTTCGGTTGCCGTCTCTGGAGTGGCACCCGGTTTATCCCCGCCTCCCTGGCCGCTGATCACCAGGTTTTCATCGGTCAGCGGGTCATAATCAATCGCTTTCGTTTCAAACAGGCGGACATCGGACGTCACCAGGGCCAGGAAAAACAGCAGGCTGATGACCAGATATTGCCGGAACGGCGGCACGAACCGGGCCCGTTTTCCCTTCAGATATTCCCGGGTGATATAGCCCGGCCGGAACATGAGCGGATGGAGGGTGCGGTAAAAACGGGAATCGAAGGAGAACAGGTCGCCCAAGGCATCCTCAAGCAGCATCCAGACCGGACGCAGGAAATTGACATCCTTCTGGCCGCAGCTGGCGCAGAATTTTCCGTACAGGCGCGTGTGGCAGTTTTCACAGCTCTTGTATTCTTCGTAGGCGGCATCGGCCTGCAGCCCTGTATCGGACTTTTCCACCGTTTGTTCGCCGCCTGCTTCCGCAGGAAGTGGCTCATCTGCGGTAATTTCCTTCTGCATTATCCCCTCCGTGGTCCCCGGTTATTCATCACATTTTCGACATAACTCACGATTATCTTATTTCTGTTTCCGGGGAAGGGCTTTATATTAACGCCATGTCTGAAAAGCGACCAGAAAAAAGCCACCATAAGAGAGGCAGCGGTACACAGGCCATATCGGACCTCGCCCGACAGGTGAGTCGGGGGTCCTTCCGCCGTTATGGATTCGCCCAGTCTGAAATCATTGCCCGCTGGCCGGAAATTGTCGGCCCGGTCCTGTCCGGCTGCAGTGTGCCGGAGCGCCTGACGTTTCCCCGAGCCGAAGGGGCGGGCGGCACTCTCTATATCCGCATTGAAGGCAGTTTTGCCGCTGAGATGCAGCATCTTGAGGAACTGGTGCTGGAACGGATCAACGGCTTTTACGGTTATAGGGCAGTCGAGCGGCTGGTCTACCGGCACGGGCCCCTGCCGCGCCGGGGTGAAGCCCGAGCCCGACAGGCCCCTGAACTCTCCGATTCTCAGAAAAAGGAACTGGAAGACCTGCTGCTGCCGGTCAAAGACAAGACACTGCAAAAAGCTCTTTTTCAATTGGGGGCGACGGTGATGGTTCCTGAAAAGCCAGAAAAACCAACGCCAAGGCGTCGTTTTACCCGTCGGGGGATGGGAGCAGCAATGCCTGACAAGGCGCGTTAACGATTCTTTCCTTGATTTGAAGGAAAAATCATTCTTATACTCACATACAAGATATTGTGGATGGATTATGACAAAACAACTAAATAGACCAAATTATCTGATATCCAGTCTTTTTCTCGGGCTTATTCTGTTGATGGTGCCTGCCATACAGCAGGCGATGGCAGAGGAGGCAAAACCCTTCCTGAATTACGATGTTACGCTCGGTGATGAGAATGCGCCGGTGGAGATCATCGAATATGCCTCGACCACCTGCGGCCACTGCGCCCATTTCAACAATGACATCCTGCCGGAACTGGAGAAAAAATATGTGGAAACCGGTAAGGTCAAACTCACTTTCCGCCACTTTATGCTGAACGCCATCGATATGGATGCGTCCCTGATCAGCCGTTGCGCGGCGGAAAAACGCTACTATCCCCTGCTTGGCATGATCTTTAAGCGGCAGGAAGCGTGGTACCAGCCGAAAAAATACCGCGAGCTGGTGGACCAGTATGGCGAGGAAACAGCTTTCAAGATGTTCTCGGCACAGACCCGGGATGAAGTGGCCAAAGTGGCCCGTATGGTAGGAGTCAGTCAGGCAGATGTGGATAAATGCCTCGCCAGCACGGAACTGCGCGATTATCTGATCAATTCCTATAAAGAGGCAATTGAAAAGTATGACGTCACCGGCACCCCCACCTTCATTATCAACGGGGTCAAGCACGAGGGCGGATACAGTTTCGAAGCGCTGGACGAGGCGATTAGCAAGGCTTTGCAATAAAGCCGGTTTAACCATGGGGTAGGGAGAAACCTGTAAGGTGGATTTTACAAGGCTCAGATTGTCGGGATTTAAATCCTTTGTAGATCCGACGGAACTTGTGATTGAAAAAGGGCTTACCGGCGTCGTCGGACCTAACGGCTGTGGCAAGTCCAATCTTCTTGAGGCCCTGCGCTGGGTCATGGGGGAAAATTCCGCCAAAAGCATGCGCGGTTCCGGCATGGATGATGTGATCTTTGCCGGTACCGACTCCCGCCCGGCCCGCAACCTGGCCGAAGTTACCCTGAGCCTGGACAATGCCGACCGCACGGCGCCTTCTGCCTTCAATGATGAACTGCAAATGGAAATTTCCCGCCGCATCGAGCGGGAAAGCGGCTCCGCCTATCGCCTGAACGGCAAGGATGTGCGGGCCAAGGACGTACAGCTTTTGTTTGCCGATGCCTCGACCGGCGCCCACTCGCCTTCTCTGGTGAGCCAGGGCCGCATCGGCACCCTGATCAATGCGAAACCGAAGCAGCGCCGCGCGGTGCTGGAGGAAGCGGCCGGCATCAGCGGCCTGCATTCCCGGCGCAAGGAAGCGGAAAGCAAGCTGAGATCAGCGGAAAACAATCTCGAACGCCTGGGGGACGTGGAAATACAATTACAGGATCAGATCCGGAGCCTTAAAAACCAGGCCCGCCAGGCGACCAGATTCAAGAATGTGAGTGGGGAGATCCGCACCCTGCAGGCGCTGATTCTCTACATGGAATGGCGCAGTATCGACGACAATATGTCAAAGGCCGAGGGTGAAGCGCGCGAAGTGCTGAAACTGGTGTCGGAAGTCAGCACCGAACTGGGCCGCCTGAACAAGGAGCAGGCGGTGCTGTCGGCACGACTGCCGGAACTGCGCCAGAAGGAAGCGGAAATCGCCGCCAAACTGCATCGCATGACGGTCCAGCGGGACGGCCTGGATGGCGAGGAACAGCGCCTCCATGAAACCCAGGAAAAACTGAAAGGCCAGCTCGAGCACATCGACCAGGATGAAGACCGCGAGAAGTCCGTGATAGGCGATGCAGCCGGCACCATCGAGCGGCTGACCGCCGAAAAACAGCAGATTCGCCAGGAAATCGAGAACCAGACCGACAGTGTGGACCAATTGTCCGAGGAACTGAAAACCCGGCAGGCGGCCACCCTGGAAGCGGAATGGAAGCTTGAGGAGCTGACCCAGAAACAGGCCCAGCGCAACGCCGAGAAGAACAACCTGCTCAGGGATATCGAGGAAGCCGAAACCCGGCTCGCCAACCTTACCGAACAGAAGGAAACCATCGAGGAGCGGATCAGCCACCTGGAGAGCAACAATCTGTTCACCCGGGCCCTGTCCGATGCCGAAAACCGGCTGTCCGAAGCCGAGCAGGCGGTCCATGTCCAGCGCGGCAAGTCCACCGAGGCGGAAGACGCCCGCCAGGAATGGCAGCAAAAGGAGCAGGACGCCCGCTCCATCCTGCAGGCCCATGAATCGAAGCAGGCCAAGCTGCATGCGGAAATCGAGGCGCTGGAAGAACTGCTGTCCTCCTCCTCGGACAAGGATGTGGTGACCCTGCTTGAGAAGATTACCGTGACCGAAGGGTTCGAAACCGCGCTCGGCGCCGCCCTGGATATGGACCTGGAGGCGTCGGAAGATGAAGAGGATGCGGTTCACTGGCAGAATTTACCGGCTTTTGAAAGTGCTCAGTCCTTGCCCGCCGGGGTGAAAAGTCTGGCCGGTCATGTTAACGCCCCGGCGGTTTTGAACAGAAGGTTGTCGCAGATCGGCCTGGTGGACAGTGCCGACGAGGCGTTGCGCCTGATGAAGGACCTGAAACCCGGCCAGCGGCTGGTGACCCGGGCCGGTGGGGTCTGGCGCTGGGACGGCCTGTGCCGTTCGCCGGAAGCGCCGGGAGTGGCCGCGATCCGCCTGTCCCAGAAAAACCGTCTGGAAAAGGTCCGTGAAGAACTGGCCCGCAAACAGCAGGAAACTCACGAGGCCCGGACGGAGCTGCACCAGATGCAGGAAAAACTGGAGCAAGCCAAGCAGGCGGCCCGGGAGATTCGCCAGACTTGGCGCGAGGCCGAGGAAAAAGCCGCCGCCGCCCGCCGGGAACTGACCGAAGCGGAAAAACAGGCGACCCGCCACCAGTCCGAGGAAAGTGCGCTGCGTGATCGTCTTGGCCATATGGTCGAGGCCTTTGACGAGGTGGAAGGCCGCCGCCGCCAGGCCAAAGAGGCCCTCGCGGCGTTGCCGGAACCGGTCAGCCTGGAGAATGACATTGCCGAGGCGCGCCGGATTGTGGAGGAAAAACGCCACGAGCTGTCCGAAGCGCGCCTCGCCCATGACAGCTTCCTGTCCCGCAGTTCCGCCCGCCACGAGCGGCTGGACCGGATTGAGACTGAGCTCGGCGCCTGGAAGCTCCGGGTCAAGGACGTGGAAGACCACCTTAATGCCCTGATCGAGCGGCGCGCCAAGGCGCGGGAAGAACTGGCGGCACTGGAAGACCGTCCTGGCCAGATCGTCGAAGAACGGCGCAAGCTCAACAGCCTGATCGAAGAGGCGGAGGAAGCGCGCCAGACCGCGGCGCAGGTCTTGGCCGAAGCGGAAGAAGCGCTGGCCACCAAAGACCGGGAAATTCGCGAGGTGCAGGCGCGCCTGGCCGAACAGCGCGAACAGAAGGTCCGGCTCGAGACCAGCCTTGAACAATATGAAAGCCAGAAGGAAGCCCTGCTGCGCCGGATTGACGAGGAATTCAATTGCCAGCCGGGGGCTCTTCGGGAAAAAGCCGGCTTGGAGCCGGAGCAGGAGTTCCCGGATGCGGACGACTGTCATCGCAAGCTCGAACGGTTGAAAGGGGAGCGCGAGCGGCTCGGCGCCGTCAACCTGCGGGCGGAAGAGGAGCTGGTCGAGATCGAACAGGCGCTCAACAACTCCGTCAGCGAGCGTGAGGACCTGGAACTGGCCATCGGCAAACTGATGAAGGCCATTTCCGATCTGAACCGGGAAGGGCGCGCCCGCATGCTGAAGGCTTTTGACGAAGTGAACGCCCACTTCAGCGAACTGTTCACCACCCTGTTTGGCGGTGGCAGGGCCCATCTGGAGCTGACCGAATCTGACGACCCGCTGGATGCCGGGCTCGAGATCATGGCCAGCCCGCCGGGCAAGAAGATGCAGAACCTGGGCCTGTTGTCCGGGGGCGAGCAGGCGCTCACGGCCTTGTCGCTGATTTTTGCCGTCTTTATGACCAACCCGTCCCCCATCTGTGTGCTGGACGAGGTGGACGCGCCGCTGGATGACGCCAATGTGGAGCGTTTCTGCGACCTTCTCGACGAAATGAACGCCAAAACCTCCACCCGATTCCTGATCGTGACCCATAATGCGGTGACCATGTCCCGCATGAGCCGGCTGTTTGGCGTCACCATGGCGGAAAGAGGGGTATCCCAGCTTGTTTCCGTGGACCTGGAAAGCGCCGAAAGAATGCGCGACCGGCTGGCAGATTCTCTCCTCGGCTAGATTATTTTTCTTTATACAATTTCCACTGAAAAAGCGTGAATTGAAAATCCTTTTTTCTTCAACGGGTTAACTTGGTCCTTCCGGGCTGAAAATGTCCGCTTTTTGTAACTTGACAGGTTACGGGTCAGAAACTATGTTGCTGTCAATTTTAAGGGTGCGGACGGATGCCTGCCATTCGTTCGGTTTTGAGGAGGGGTAGCCTCGTGTCTGACGAAGATCAGCAGTCAGAAAACAGGCACAAGTCTCTGGAAGACCTGGGCACCCGCTTGCAGGCGGCCCGAAAGGCTCAGGAAGGTAAAGAGTCCCAAGGTCCCCGAAAAGCAAGCGCCTATGGTTCGGCGGTACGGCTTGTATCAGAGCTGGTTGCCGGGCTGGTAGTTGGGCTGATGCTCGGGCTGTTCATGGATGAATGGCTGGGTACCGGTCCCTGGCTTTTGATAGTATTTTTGTTTCTTGGCATCGGTGCCGGGATTATGAATGTGCTCAAAGCGGCCAAAAAAATGCAGTCTGACCTGCATCTGGACGCCGGGCATGAAAGTGAAAAAAACTGATTAACCCGTTAATCAGCTTGTGAAGAGGAAGTAAAAAGTGGCCAGCCCGCTCTCGCAGTTTGAAGTCTCAGAAATGGTTCCGCTGGAACTTGCCGGATACAACGTCTCCTTCACCAATTCTTCCCTGTTCATGGTCATTACCCTGGTTCTGGTCAGCCTGTTTATGCTGGGCGGCATGCGCCAGGCGTCCATGGTGCCGGGGCGCTGGCAGGTGATGGTGGAAATGTGTTACGAGTTTATCGCCAAGATGATCAATGACACAGCCGGCTCGGAAGGGCGCCGTTATTTTCCCTTCGTCCTGACCCTTTTCATGTTCATTCTGTTTGCCAACCTGATCGGTATGCTGCCGCTGTCACATATCATCCCCGGGTTGCATATCTTTACCGTGACCAGCCATATTGCCGTCACCTTCGCCATGGCCCTGTTCGTGTTCCTCGGCGTAACCATTATCGGCTTTATCAAGCATGGTATCGGGTTCCTGAAATTCTTTGTGCCTGGTGATGCACCGCTGGCTCTGCTGCCGCTGCTGGTTGTGATCGAGATCGTGTCCTATCTCTCACGCCCCGTCAGCCTGTCTGTCCGACTGTTCGCCAATATGGTGGCCGGCCATACCATGCTGAAAGTGTTCGGCGGTTTCGTGGTCAGCCTTGGCGCCCTTGGCGGCGTGCTGAGCATCGCCGGCCTTCTGCCCTTCTCATTCATCGTGGTTCTGACCGGTCTTGAACTGCTGGTGGCCTGCCTGCAGGCCTATGTGTTCGCAGTCCTGACCTGTATCTACCTGAATGACGCCCTGCACATGCACTAGGATGTGCGGGCAAAAGTGAATTTGTGATTTGGTTTAATTTGTCAAAATAAAAGGAAATTAAAATGGAAGTCGAAGCTGCAAAAATGATTGGTGCCGGTCTGGCTTGTTCTGCTCTGATTGGTGCCGGTATCGGTATCGGTGTAATTTTCGGTAACTATGTTTCCGCCGCTATCCGTAACCCTTCTGCTGCTGGTCCGGTTTTCGGTCAGGCCATGCTGGGCTTTGCTCTTGCTGAAGCTACCGGTCTGTTCGGTCTGGTTATTGCCTTCATCATCCTGTTCGTATAACCGAAACTTTCACCTTACCGGTTAAACGCTAACAGGCCTGATCCCCGAAAGGGATCAAGGAGAGAAGACAATGCCACAATTAGATCCGGCAGTATTTGCCCCGCAGATTTTCTGGCTGGCGATCGTATTCGCGGTGCTGTACCTGATTATGCATTACAGCATCGTGCCCAAGGTCTCCGACGTTCTGGAAAAACGCCAGAACCGTATTGCCAACGATCTGGAAGAGGCTGAAAAACTGCAACGTGAGGCAGAGGAAGCCCGCATCGCCTATGAAAAGGCGCTGCAGGAAGCGCGGGACAACGCCACCTCCACCATCGCTGCCAAACGGGAAGCTATCAAGCTGGAAGTGGAAGCAAAATACAACGAACTGAGCCAGAAGCTGAATGTCGAGGCAGAGGAAGCGGCTGGCCGCATCCTGGCTGCCAAGGAAAAGGCCATGGAGGATGTTCGTACGGTTTCCGCAGATCTCTGCAAGGACATCGTAGCCCGTGTTGCCAAACTGGAACTTGATGATGCGGCAATCGGCAAGGCCGTCGAAGGCAAACTTGCCGACGCTGTAAAGGAGAAGGCAAATGGCTGATCCCGTCAACGAGCTCGAGCACGCCGCCACGGAGCATTCCACCGAAGTGGCCCATGGCGAAGGTCATGGCTATGCACACTGGTATGAAGATCCCTCAGTTTGGGTGGATGCCGCTGTTGCCCTGTTCTTTGTGCTGATCGTCTGGAAAGGCGTCCACAAAATCTTCGCCAAAATGCTGGATGACAAATCCAGGGCGATTGAGGAAGAACTGGATAATGCCCGTACCCTGCGGGAGGAAGCCTCCGCCCTGCTGGCTAAATACCAGCGGGACCAGCGCGAAGCCGAGCTGACAGCGACCGAGCTTCTCGCCAATGCAGAAGCCGAAGCCAAGACCCTGCACGAGGAATCCGCGCAGCACATCGAGGAAATGGTGGAACGCCGGACCCGCCTGGCACGGCAGAAAATCCAGCAGATGGAAGCTGCCGCGCTCAAGGAAATCCAGCTGACTGCCGCTGACGTGGCGGCGTCTGCCGCCCGCGAGCTGATTGCCGGCAACCTGAAGAAAGCCGACCAGGACGCCCTGCTCAGGGACGCCATCGACGGTCTGGACAGACAGGTTCACTAGGCTCCGCCTCAGGTTCAAAACAATTATAGGAACCCGGATGGTCATGCGACTGTCCGGGTTTTTGTTATTTACATGTCCAACTTTTGATTCTCGTCAATGCGCCCGCCCACGGAAAATGGTAAGAATCACCTGCTTATCAACTTAAGGCAGGAGGTTTTTATGACGGATAAAGTGAAAGAAACCAAAGTGCCGGAGAGTAGCCCGGAAGAAACTTCAGTATTTCATCCCCTGGCCAGTTTGCGCCGGGATATCGACCAGCTGTTCGGCGACTATGGCCGTGGCTGGGGAAATTTTTTCAACCGCCCGCTGAGTATGGGCAAATTTTCCCTCAATCCCAGCACGGATATTACCGAGACCAAGGAAGCGTTCGAGATTTCCGTCGAGCTGCCCGGGCTTGAGGACAAGGATGTGGTGCTCAGCCTCAAGGACAATGTGCTTACCCTTAAAGGCGAAAAGAAAGAAGAACGCGAAGAGAAGAAAACCGACTATCACCTGACTGAAAGAAGCTATGGGTCCTTCCAGCGTTCCTTCACCCTGCCGCCCAATGTAGACCCGGAGGCCATCCATGCCGACTTCCACAAGGGGGTGATGACCATCCTGTTGCCCAAGACCGAGGTCCATGAGCCCGAAAAGCGGACCATCGAGATCAAGTCCCGTTAACAAGTTTTCCTCCCCAACTGAAGGCCTTTACGGCTTGTGCCGGTTTCCGCCAACGGAAACCGGCCTTTTTTGTCTTCTGTAACGTCTCGGACAGACTTTGCCTTGACAGCGCCATGTTCTTTTGATTCTTTAGGACAAACAGGAGTAGCTGACTTTGGCGAGAATGATACTGGCAGTAGTGCTTTTACTGGCCGTGGCGGGATGTTCCACGACACCGCCGCGCAACGTGGCCAACAGTTGCGAGATTTTCCGCGAGAAAAGCAGCTGGTACAAGGCCACCAAGGCGTCACAGAAACGCTACGGCACACCGATCCATGTGCAGCTCGCCATCATCCGTCAGGAATCCAGTTTCAAACATGACGCCAAGACCGAGCGCAATTATATCCTTGGCCTGATCCCTTGGGGGCGCAAGTCCTCCGCCTATGGCTACGCCCAGGTCAAGGACGGCACCTGGGACTGGTACCGGCAGAAGTCGGGCAACCGCGGGGCCAGCCGGGACGATTTCAGTGATGCGGTGGATTTTGTCGGCTGGTACACCAACCTGACCCAGCGCCGGCTCGGTATCTCCAAATGGGACGCCTATAACCAGTATCTGGCCTACCATGAAGGGCAGGGCGGCTGGAAGCGCGGCACCTACAAAAAGAAGGGTTGGCTGATGAAGGTGGCGCGCAAGGTTGAGCGCAATGCCAAGACCTATGCCGCCCAGCTCAAGACCTGCGAGGACGACCTGGATTCAGGATTCTGGCTGTGGCCGTTCTAGCGGCTACTGCTCTTCCCCGGTGCGGAACCAGCCGGTGATGCTGTAGCGCCCGCCCTGGGCATAGGGGGTGACGTAACTGACCGCATGGGGCTGGGGCACGCGCAGGATGTTGAGCGCATTGAAGGCCGGGGTGAAGCCCTCGGAAATATTGCCGTCTTGATCGATGAACTGCAGGATGCCGCCCCAGTCAGGGCGCCACTGCGGGGTCATGTTGATGACATAGGCGGCGACCCGGGATTTGCCATAAACGTCGTCGCTGTGGTCGGACAGGAAATGGCCGGGCCGGAACAGGGTGCACTGGGCGTCGGCAAAGCTGATGTCGTCCCGTCCGGTCACGGTGCGGCCAAGGGCCAGGAACTCTTCGCTATTGACGAAATCCAGCACCTGGTTGACGGCCAGTTCCGGATTGAGGCCCTGTTTGCGGGCGTCGCTCAGGGAATAGGCGTTAAACACATACTGGAAATCAAAGGCCGCCTTCTGGCTGATATGGGTCAGCAACAGTTGCCGCTGGGTCTCGTTCAGGGCCTCCACCTGCAGCTGGTGCAGGGTATGGCCCTTTTCCCCGTCATTGAAGTTGGTCTGCCAGGGAATATCACTGCTGAGCCAGCCATGCAGGGCAGCGGCGCTGTCGTCCGGCATCAGGCCGATGATATGGGCCCGGCCGCGCTCCCGAAAGGTGCGGGCGTGCGTCTCGAGGTCAAGATCGGGGGACAGTTTCAGTGTCATGCGTCCTCGTTGTTCCCAAAACCATAGGAGCGATCCACCCGGGCCACATGGGCGGTATAGCTCTCATACCATTTCTCCCGGCCCATTTTCTGCGCCAAACGATGCTCGCTGACCTGCTTCCAGGCCAGAATGCTTTCCTCGTCCTGCCAGTAGGAGACGGTGATCCCCTCCCGGCTTTCCGGATCGCGCACGCTGTCCATGCCCAGATAGCCGGGTTGCTGTTGGGCCAGCTCTACCATCGCGGCGGCCATTGCGGCATAGCCCTCATTATCCTCGGTAGTTCGTCGATTGGGAAAAATCACGGCATAATAGGGTGGTTTTGGCGGCATGGCCTCATTCCCCTCCGGTAAAGACCCTGCCCCGGGCCATGACAAAGGCCGGTTTCCGCAAGGTAGAGATATTGTCCAGCGGATTTGCGTCGGCGGCAATGATATCGGCGCTTTTGCCCACTGAAATGGTACCGGCAATGTCGGAAATGCCCAGCAGGTCGGCGGCACTGACAGTGGCGGCCACCAGCACGGCGCGCTCCGGCATGCCGGCCTGGACCATCAGCTCCAGCTCGCGGCCGTTGATGCCGTGTTTGCTGACCCCGCTGTCGGTGCCGAAGGCGATCTTGACGCCGCCCTTGTAGGATCGGCTGAGGGCATCCATGATCGCCGGGCCCACTCGCCGCGCCTTGTCCGCCTGGGCGGGAGAAAGAACCCCGGGCACATCCGCCATCTCGGCGGCGGTAATACCGGCCAGGACGGTCGGCACATGATAGGCGCCGGTCTTCTTGAACAGCCTGATGCTTTCCTTGTCCAGGTAGGTGCCGTGTTCTATGCTGTCGACACCGGCGCGGAGCGCCGCATTGATGCCGTCCGCATTATGGGCGTGGGCGGCCACCTTGCGGCCCATGGTGTGGGCAGTCTCGACGATGGCTTTCTGTTCCGCATCGGTGAACTGCTGGCCGGTGCCGGCGGCAATATTGCTGAGTACGCCGCCGGTGGCGACAAATTTGATCACATCGGCGCCGAATTTAACCTGGTCGCGCACCGCCCGGCGGCAGTCGTCGGCGCCGTTGCAGATGCCGCTGTTGGGCTCGATCACCCCTTTGCGGTAACCGTTGGTATCGCCATGGCCGCCAAGCGGGGAGATGGTATAGCCCGCAGAAAGAATCCGCGGTCCCTCAACAAAACCGTCCCGGATGCCGTCACGCAGGGCAAAAATGCCGTCCCGCGGACCACCCACATTGCGGATGGTGGTGAAGCCGGCCGCGAGGATACGTTTGCCGAACAGTACCCCATGGATACCGAGATCGGCTTCGGTCAGGGTGACTTCCTCAATCCGGTTGTTTTTGCCCAGTTCGCCGGTGACATGGGTGTGGCTGTCGATCATGCCCGGCATGACGAATTTGTCTTTCAGGTCGATGATCGCGGCATCCTCCACGCCGTCAAAGTCGGCAGCGGTCAGGTAACCGTCGCGCACGGCAGTGATAACATCATTCCTGACCAGGATGGTTTGTTCCGTTTTCACCTTGTCGCGGGCATCGGCCAGCAACGTTCCGGCATGGATGATCTGGTAGCTGTCGCCGGCCAGGGCAACAAAAGGCGTGAGCAGGACGAGGGCCAGGGCCCCCAAGGCAGTCTTAAAAGGTGTCATTTCCAATCCCCATGGAGAGTCATTTTTCTTAATTAGGCGAAGAGATTAGCACTCTTTCGCCGGGCGGGGAAGGGGAGCGCTAAGCAATTTTTCTTTTCAAGTCGGGGCAAATGTCATACAAATGAAAGAAAAAAGAAACGGGAGCCTAAGGGAGAACAATGAAATGCAGGTGAAGTCCCTCTTCAGTTTGACACTGTCTGCCGTGGCAATGATCGCCATGACCGGCTCCGCCCATGCGCTCGGCGCCGGGGACGAGCTTGACAGTTCCTCCGATCCCGTTTCCTATTCCCTGCAGGACACACCTGATCATATCGGCGCCTGCAGCGACCTCATTATCCACGCCTACCAGGCCCAGGGCATCGACCTCGATCAACTGGTCGAGCAGGATATGGCGCAGGCCCGTGGCGACTATCCCGATGACTGGGGTTTTGCCGCCACCGGCACCGGGGAAAACAGGGTCACCAACCTGGCCACCTATTTCAAACGCCATGGTTTCGCCCTGCCGACCGGTGGTTATGAGCCCGGCGACCTGGTGACCTGGACCGTTTCCGGTTCCCACACCCACATCGGCATCGTCATCGCCGACACCTCCGCCGACGGTACACCGCTGGTGGTGCATGACGCCGAGGGCGGCCCGGAAGTGGAAGACGTGCTGGCGAAACAGGCCGTCACCGGCCATTACCGGTTCCTGCCGGAGTAGGCTCTAGCTTTCCCCAAATCCCCCGCCGCCGGGGGTTTCAATGACAAAGACATCGCCGGGATGCATATCGGTTTCGGCGGCATGATCCAGCAGTTCCTCCGTGCCGTCGGCGCGGATCACACGGTTGACGCCGGCCGCGCCCGCCTCGCCGCCGGCAACACCGGGGGGCGGGACCCGGCGGTGGTTGGAGATGATCGCTGCCTGCATGGCCCGGAAAAAACGGATCCGCCGCACCACCCCGTCGCCGCCTTTATGCGCGCCCGCGCCGCCGCTGCCCCTGCGGATGTGGAACTCCTCCAGCAGCACCGGATAGCGCCATTCCAGCACCTCGGGATCGGTCAGGCGCGAGTTGGTCATATGGATCTGGATCGCGCTCTGGCCGTTTCCCTTGGCGGTGGCGCCCATGCCGCCGGCGATGGTTTCGTAATATTGCAATTCGTCGTCGCCGAAGGTGAAATTATTCATGGTGCCCTGGCTTGCGGCCATGACGCCGAGGGCGAGGAACAGGGCATCCACAATGCACTGGCTGGTCTCCACATTGCCCGAGACCACAGCGGCCGGCGGTGTGGGATTAATCATGCTGCCTTCCGGCACGATGATGTCGATCGGCTTGAGGCAGCCTTCGTTCATGGGAATGTCGTCATCGACCAGGCAGCGGAACACATAAAGCACCGCGGCGCGGCAGATGGCGAGCGGGGCGTTGAAATTACTGGCGAGCTGGTCCGAGGTGCCGGTGAAATCGACGGTGGCCTGCCTGGCGGCCCGGTCGAGGGAAATGTTCACTCGGATCACCGCGCCATTGTCGAGCGGATAGGCGTAGCTGCCGTCGGAGAGCTTGTCCAGCGCCCGGCGCACGGCTTCCTCGGCATTGTCCTGCACATGGCCCATATAGGCGCGCACAACGGGCAGGGTGAATTCCGCGATCATGCGGTCCAGCTCGCACACGCCCTTTTCATTGGCGGCGATCTGGCCCTTCATGTCGGCGATGTTTTGCGCCACATTGCGGGCCGGGTAGGGGCCGCTCTGCAGGTGCGCGGTCAGTTCCTGCTCCCGGAATTCGCCGTCTTTGACCAGCTGGAAATTATCAAACAGGATGCCTTCCTGGCTGATGTTCGTGGAGAGCGGCGGCATGCTGCCGGGGGTGAGGCCGCCGATGTCGGCATGATGGCCGCGGGTGGCGAGGTAGAACAGCGGCTCCTTCTGATCCCCAAAATAGGGACTGATCACGGTGACGTCCGGCAGGTGGGTGCCGCCGTGATAGGGGTCATTGAGCACATAGACATCACCGGGGGACATGGTCCCGGTCCGGGCGCGGATGATGGCCTGGACGCTGGCGCCCATGCTGCCGAGATGGACCGGCATATGCGGCGCGTTGGCGACCAGGTTGCCGTCGCCATCAAACAGGGCGCAGGAGAAATCGAGCCGCTCCTTCATATTGACCGAATGGGCGACATTTTCCAGCACCGCGCCCATCTGCTCGGCAATGGACATGAACAGATTGTTGAAAATCTCCAGCATCACCGGGTCGGCTGCGGTGCCGATCGCCTGGGTGCGGGCGAGCTCTTCGACCCGTTCCAGCACCAGGTTGCCGTGCTCATCGAGGGTGCCCTGCCAGCCGGGTGGCAACAGGTTGGTGCCGAGCCCTTCCAGGATCACCGCCGGGCCCATGATCTTCTCATCGGGCGCGAGGGCGTCCCGGTGCAGGACGGTGGCCTCGACCCATTTGCCACCCAGATAGATTTTACGGGTGGTGCGGGCCGGGAGCTCTTCGGCGGGGGTGAAAGTGGTGCCGGTAATTGCTTCGCCGCCGCCCGCCGCCTCGGCGCTTAAGGATTCCACAATCAGCGCCTTGTCCGGACTGATAAAGCCGAACTGCTGTTTGTGCTGCTCTTCAAAGGAACTGCGGATGTCTTCAAGTCCACCAAGGGGCACTGTAAGGGTGCTGTCGCTGCCCCGGTATTTGACCTGCAGGCTGACCCGGCAGGCGGGCTCGATGACGCCCTGATGAATGAGCTCTCCGGTGGCCTCATGGCTTAGCCGCTCGGCGGAGGCCTCGATCTCCAGCATGGTGTCGCCCGCAAGCGGCAGTTCCAGCGCCGCTTCGCTGATATTTCTCAGGTCGGCAAGGCCGATGCCGTAGGCGCTCAAAACCCCCGCGAGCGGATGCAGGAACACTTTTTTCATGCCGAGCCGGTCGGCGACCAGACAGGCATGCTGACCGCCGGCGCCACCGAAACTCACCAGCGCATAGCCGCTGACGTCATAGCCCTTCTGGGTCGAGATTTTCTTGATGGCGCTGGCCATATTCTCCACCGCGATGGCGAGGAAACCTTCGGCCATGTCCTCAATGCTCTGCGGGGCGAGCCCGGCGGCTTGCATCTTCGCCTCCATGGCCTCGAATTTCTCTCTCACCACTTTGCGGTCGAGCGGTTGGTCCGCCTCGGGCCCGAACACATGGGGGAACTGGTCCGGCGAGATGCGGCCCAACAGCACATTGCCGTCGGTCACGGTGAGCGGTCCGCCGCGCCGGTAGGCGGCCGGGCCCGGATTGGCCCCGGCGCTGTCGGGTCCGACACGAAAACGGCTGCCGTCGAAGCTCAGCACCGAGCCGCCGCCCGCGGCCACGGTATGGATATGCATCATCGGGATGCGCATGCGCACGCCGGCGACCCGGGTCTCGAAGCTGCGTTCGTATTCGCCCCGGTAATGGGTGACGTCGGTGCTGGTGCCGCCCATGTCGAAGCCGATGATTTTCGGATGGCCCGCCTGTTCCGCGGTCTTGGCAGCGCCGACAATGCCGCCCGCCGGGCCCGACAGGATCGCGTCGCGGCCCTGGAAGTGGTCGGCATGGGCCAGACCGCCGTTGGACTGCATGAAATAAAGCGGCACACCCTCCAAAGCGTCCTGCACCCGGTCCACATAGCGGCGCAGCACCGGGGTCAGGTAGGCATCGACCACGGTGGTGTCGCCCCGGCTCACCAGCTTCATCAGCGGGCTTACCTCATGGCTCATGCTGATCCGGGTGAAGCCGGCTTCCCGGCACAGGGCGGCGATCTGTTGTTCATGGTCGGGATAGCGGTAGCCGTGCATGGAGACGATGGCGACGGCGTGAATGCCGTGGGTCTGGGCCTCGACCAGCTGCGGCTCCAGGTCGCTGAGGTTCAGCGGCGTGATCACGGTGCCGTCGGCGCCGATCCGTTCCTCCACCTCGATCACCCGTTCATACAAGAGCTCCGGCAGCTCCACATTGAGGGCAAAGAGCTCGGGCCGGTTCTGGTAAGCGATGCGCAGCGCGTCCTTAAAGCCTTTGGTGATCAGCAGCAGGGTGCGGTCGCCCTTGCGCTCCAAAAGCGCATTGGTTGCCACCGTGGTGCCCATCTTGACGCTTTTCACCCGGGAAGAGGGGATCTTGTCCTCGGGCCCTAGCCGCAAGAACAGGCGGATGCCGTGCAACGCCGCATCCTCATACTGTTCCGGATTTTCACTGAGCAGTTTTTTGGCGTGCGTCACCCCGTCCGGGTCCCGCGCCACCACATCGGTGAAGGTCCCGCCCCGGTCGATCCAGAACTGCCATTTTTGCTCACTGCTGCTCATGCCTAAAATTTAGCAGGAAGCCGGGGAGAGGGGAAGAGGGTGAACAGAAATCAATGAGATGTTTGGTGTTGGTTGTGATTTGTATTAGTATTTCAATTTAAGAAGATGGGAGATCTATTGAGAAAAATCGGAACTTAAGGTGTTTGTTGAATGGTAGTCGATATGAATACGCAAATGTATCTTGTCAATGTTTTGTTGCCTCGCTTACTCAAGAGACAAATAGATATTGACGAAAAACAATCGAGATTTGTTCACTACACATCGGCAAGTGTCGGGATGTCGATCATTAAAGAGCAAAAAGTCTGGATGCGAAATGCTTCATGCATGAATGATTTTAGCGAGATGACTTTTGGCATTGAGAATGTTGTAAAATTTTTTAATAGCGATAATGCAAAACCTATGTGGAGCGTACTGAACCGGATACAAAAAGGTTTGGGAGAGACCATTCATATGGTTTTCAACTCTTGGGTACCAGATCTGCAAACTAATACTTGGTTGACCTGTATTTCGGAGCATGATGATAGAGAAGATACCAAGGGGCGTTTGTCTATGTGGCGAGCATATGGGCAACCTACAGGCGTTGCCTTGGTTTTCAATTCTAAGGTGTTTACGTCACCAACGGATGCATTGAAGGCATATTCTTATCCCGTACTCTACCATACTGAAGAAGAACTGAAGTCTCTCTTTGGGGAGATTGTTGGAAATGTGGTTGCGAATGAGGAAGGCTTGAAGGCTCTGGATGCTGAATTGGTTAAGGAATATATTTTACATATGCTGCAGTCCCACTGTATTTGTTTAAAACATCCCGGTTTTGAAGAAGAGAGAGAATGGAGGGTTGTCTATAGGCCCAATCAAGAGAAGTCCAATCGACTAGAAAAGTCTATAGAAATAATAAACGGAGTTCCGCAAAAAATTTATCAGATACCTCTACAGGATGTACCAGAAGAAAATTTGGTAGGGTTAGAATTAGATCAATTTCTTGACAGGATTATTATAGGCCCCAATGAACATCCTTATGTTGCTTGGGAGGCATTTGTAGAAGTTCTGAGGGATGCGGGGGTTTCTAATCCTGAGCAACGAGTAATTGTCTCTGATATACCATTAAGAACATAACATTATTGTCTAATTTTTCCCGGAACTGCAGTAATAGGTTTTCATTATATTCTGTAACAGGAACCAGACAAATATAACGGGGGATAAAAATGCTCACCATTCGCGAAGCCACAGTGGACGACGTCGACATCGTCTATGACCTGATCATGGCCATTGCCAGGCATCACGGTCAGGAACAGTATGTCGGGACCAGCCGGGAAGAACTGCGGCGCGCGGGCTTTGACGAGCCCGCCCGGTTCGGGGTGTTGCTGGCGGAAGTGGACGGCGAAGTCGCGGGTTATGTGTCCTGGACCGTCCCCTATTCCATCTGGCGCGGCCGGGAATTCATGCAGATTGACGACCTTTATGTCCGGGAGAAATTCCGCGGCCGGAAGGTCGGCGCGGCGCTGATGCGGGAGGCCCGCGTGCTGTGCCGGGCCTGGGGCCTCGCGGTCATGAAGTGGGAAGTGGAAAGCGACAATCACGGCGCCATCCGCTTCTATCAGAAGCTCGGCGCCGAGGTGACGGAGAAAGGCATCTGCCGCTGGGCGGTGGACTAATCGACGAAAATCCGGGCTTTGTCGGCCGGGATGGTGTAGAATTGCCGCAGAGGTATCCCATGGCAAACAAGCAGACCGATCATGACTGGGGGCGGATGGACTGGCTTCTCGATGGCGAGGAGGCGGAAGGGCCGGGATTCAGCGTGGCCAAAATGATCATGGAAGCGGGCCGGGTCGGTGAAAAACATTGCCATGACAATTGCCAGGAGTTCCTGATGGTGGAACAGGGCCGGGTTATTCTGGAAATGGATGGCCGCCAGCGTGAACTGCACGGCGGAGAAAGCATCCTCATTCCGGCCGGCGCCGTCCATCGGATCATCAACAATTGCTGTGAAATCGCCGTCCTCACCCTGGTTTATTCCACCCACGACCGGCAGTATACTTCCGTCGACTAATCACCTCTTTTCCCTACTTCCCTGATGACAGTCCCGAAAGAACAGGGTATGTGTCATGAACAACCAATAAAAATGTAAAGGAATGAGCAGTGTCTGTATGGGGTACATTGCTGGGCGGCGCGGCGGGACTGGCGCTGGGCGGACCGATCGGGGCCCTGGTCGGGGCCTTTGCCGGCCATATGGCGACCAAAAAGCTGGCGGAAAAAATCGGCGCCCCCCTTGGGGAAGCCCGGGAAAAAATCACCTTCACCATCGGCGTGATCGCCTTGTCGGCGAAAATGGCCAAGGCCGACGGCCGGGTCACCCGCGATGAAGTCAACGTCTTCAAGCAGGCCTTCCGGGTGCCGGAAGGGGAAGCCCGCAATGTGGGCCGCATCTTTGACCTGGCGCGCCGGGAAGCCACCGGCTACGAACCATACGCCCGGCAGCTGGCGCAATTGTTCCGGGACCAGCCGGTGGTGCTGGAGGAACTGCTCGACATCCTGTTTCACATCGCCCTGGCCGACGGCGTCATGCACCCGGCCGAGGAAAACTATCTGGAGCATGTGGCGCGGCTGTTCGGCTTCGGCCAGGCCACCTACCAGCGGATCCGGGAAAGCCATATGGGCAAGGACCGGCGCGATCCTTATGTGGTGCTGGGGGTGGAGCGATCCGCCACCGACCAGGAAATCAAGGCCCGCTACCGGCAGCTGATCAAGGAACATCATCCGGATCTGCTGATCGCCAAGGGGGTGCCGGAGGAATTCATCGAAGTGGCGAACGAGAAGCTTGCGGCCATTAACGAGGCCTATGACAATATCGCCAACGAACGGAACATGAATTGACCGGTTTCGGCCCGGTCAATTGCCAGGGAATATAGCCATGCCGCTGCTTCACATTCTTTTCGGAATAATCATTGCCATGGTCTGGGGCGTCAACTTCGTGGTCATGAAGATCGGGCTTGAGCAGCTCGACCCCTTCTGGTTTGCGACCCTGCGCTTTGCCATTGTGCTGCTGCTGATGCTGCCCTGGCTCAGGGTCGTGCGCGGCTCCATGCTGCATCTGGCCCTGATCGGCATCACCATCGGCGGCCTGCATTTCGGCTGCGCCTTCATGGCGCTGGAGCTGGCCAACAAGATTTCCGCCATTGTGGTCCTGGTGCAGACCAATATTCCCATCACCCTGATCGTGGCGCATTTTTTCCTCAACGAAAAAGTCAGCGTCTGGCGCGGCGCCGGGATCGTCATCGCCTTTGCCGGGATTATGATCATCACCTTCGATCCGGCTATTTCCGGGGAAGGCCCCGCCATTCTGGCGATGCTGGCGGCCACCGTCCTTTATTCCATCGGCTCGATCCTGATGCGCACCCTCAAGGGGGTCAGCGTGCTGACCACCCAGGCCTGGACCGGCTTTTACAGCGTGCCGATCCTGCTCGCCCTGTCACTGATGTTCGAGGAGGGGCAGGTGAGGGAGCTTGTGAACCTGGACGGCTTGCACTGGAGCATGCTGCTCTATACGGCGGCCCTGTCTTCCGTTGTCGGCTACGGCGGTATCAACTTCCTGCTGAAACGGCACCCGGTGGCCCATGTGGCGCCGATCATGCTTCTGGTGCCGGTGTTCGCCACCCTGTCGGCAGTGATTTTCCTGGATGAAGTGCTGACTGCCCGGTTCCTGATGGGCTCAGCGGTTACCTTGGCCGGGCTTGGCCTGATCCATTACCGGGACTGGGTCCTCAACCGCAAGATGGCCAAGGCGCTGTTGCCCTAGGAAGTTGCCCTGGGAATTTGTCGCGGGATTTTAGCTTGAAGTTTCTGCAGCCAGCAGAGATAGTTAAGCCATGACATTCCGGGAAATCATAGACAGTCCGTCACCGAACTTTGACGAGCGCCGGGCAGAGGTACGCTACCTGATCCTGCATTACACCGGCATGGCCACCGGGCAGGAGGCGCTCGACCGGCTCCGGGATCCCGAGGCCAAGGTCAGCGCCCATTACCTGATCGAAGAAAACGGAACCATCCATCAGCTCGTGCCTGAGGAGAAAAGGGCCTGGCACGCCGGGGTTTCCAGCTGGGAGGACGAGAGCGACATCAACAGCCTGTCTGTCGGCATCGAGCTGGTCAATCCCGGCCATGACTACCCGGGCTACAAGGGCGACTACCGGCCGTTTCCCCCGGCGCAGATGGATAGTCTTCTGGAACTGTCCAAGGCAATCGTCGAGCGTAATCACATCCTGCCCTGGCACGTGCTCGGCCATTCCGATGTGGCGCCGGCGCGCAAGGTTGACCCCGGTGAGCTGTTCGACTGGCGATGGCTGGCCGAGCGCGGGGTGGGGGCGTGGCCGGCGAAAGCAGCAGGGGAAATGGACCCGTCTCCGGTCCATATACGCCGGATGCTGAAGGACTATGGCTATGGGTTCTCGGGTGAGGATGACGCTGAACTCAGGGTCGTTCTGTCCGCGTTTCAGCGGCATTTCCGGCCGGAAAATTTTTCCGGCGCCCCGGATCCGGAAAGCGCTGCTCTGCTGCAGGCGCTGCTCGACGAAAAGGGAAAGCAGGCTATCTGAAACGGCAGCAAATCAGCTGCCGGAATGGCGGGCATTTTCCTTATCGGGGGCAAGCCCTTCCGGTAAAGTTTTAAGCGTTTGTTCCGTATTCGGGCCCGCCGGGCCGGCATCATAGACCAGGCCGTCGTCGCCGGAACAGGCGCTGAGGAAAAGCGCGGAAATAGATAAAATCAGTAATTTCAAAAAGATAGTTCTGGTGTTCATTTTTGTGGGTCCGCCACCTCTTGATTTTTTAGCAGCCTCACTGTGCCCGATAAAAAAAACGAGTGCAAGCCTTCATCATTAGAACTTTGTCAATATTTCCCGTTTACATTGTAAGGCCTGAAAGAATACTGCGAGTGAAACCCTGGGGGGATAAAAAATGTCCGGAGCAGTGGCTGATATGGATGCATTACGTGTCGAAAAAATTAAAGAGGGACTGAACTGCATGCGCATGTTCAAGCGGCGCACTGTTGTCTGGCCTTCCACCCTATTTGTGGGACCTTATGAATTTAAATCCACTTTGTATGATATCTCCCTTGGCGGAGTGCGTATGAAGCTTGATCTTCCACTGGCCCGCGGAGCCTATGTGAAAGTCAGGATCAAGGAATTGCAGAAAATGGATGCCCAGGTGGTGTGGCATTCTTCCGGCTTTATCGGGTTTAAATTTGTTGATGATCCTGAAACCGTGCGGGAACTGCTTGGCGAACTTGCCGTTGGTATGGACTAATTCCACCTTTCTAATCAGTATCTTATCATAATTTTCTTGCGATTCACCTGGTAAAAGAGGTAATTTCCTCCTGCCAGATGGCCGGATGACTGCTGCCCAGCGGGCAGAGGAAAGTCCGGGCACCACGGAAGGACGGTGCCGGTTAACGGCCGGCGGAGGCGACTCCAGGGAAAGTGCCACAGAAAGCAAACCGCCCAATTGGGTAAGGGTGAAAGGGTGCGGTAAGAGCGCACCGCCTTTCCGGTAACGGAAAGGGCAGGGTAAACCCCACCGGGTGCAAGATCAAATAGGAACGACATGTTCCGGCTTCGGCCGGGCAGCCTGCTTTCGGGGCGTTGTTCGGGTTGATTGCAGGAGGCGGCTGGCAACAGCCGTCCCAGATGAATGGTCATCGATCCGGGAAACCGGTGAACAGAACCCGGCTTACAGGCCGTCTGGCGATATTATTCTTTATATTCCATAGACTTATATGTTGTTGAAAGGCTTTTTCGTGGTTTTTGGCCGATCGGGGCTGTTTTTCTCCGTTAAAGTTAACCGCATGTTAACTTTACATAAAATATTATTGTAGTACGATTTGAGACCAGAGGCTTTAAAGGTAGAGTTATGTCGAACAAAGCAGTGAGATCTTTATTAAGTACTATGCGCCAGCATAATCGCCGGACGGTGATTTTGCCGGCCAGGCTTGATGTGGGCAGTTACAGGTTTGACTGTACCGCATATGACCTGTCGCTGGGGGGAATTCGTCTCAAGGTGGATTTGCCGCTGGACGAAGGCGCCAACGTTTATGTTCAGCTGAAAAACAAGCTGAAACGGGCGGCCAAGGTCATCTGGTCTGCCGACGGCTTTGTCGGTCTCAGCTTCAAGGACAGTCCCGAAGTGGTGCGGGATGGCCTCGGATCCCTCGCCACGGGCCTCAGCTAAGCAGATTATCCTACCATCTTGAAAGACAATACGGGGTGCGAAACTCCGTAATCAGTAAATCGTTAACATATTGTTAATGTTGGTAAAAACAAAACGGTTCTTTGTACTTGCCAATATAAACATGACTGCCTACCATTTGCGCACTTTTTGACGAACGCTTTATTGTATACAAGAGCGCAGTGAAGGCAGAGTGTGGTATGTCCGAAACAACAAGTGAAGTGTTGGAAAATCGGCGAGGGGGGCGTCGTCAGCCAGTTTTATGGAAATCAGTTCTCACGGTCGGAGACTATAGTTTCGATTGTGTGATGTATAATGTGTCGCTTCAGGGCGCCAGGGTCAAGCTTGACCTGCCGCTGAAGGAGGGCGCTGATGCGGTTCTCGATATCAAGAATGAATGGACCGTCAGGGCAAAGGTCGCCTGGCAGGAAGACGGCTATATGGGCCTTGCCTTTGATGCCGATGCCAGCGATGTCAAAGTCATGTTTGGGGATATTGCCGCCCGGTTCTAGCATGATCCCGGGCCGGTTGCACAGCCTGTCTCGGGCGGTCTCATTTGCCGAGTCTTTCTCCGGAAGCCCCTGATCGGGGCTTTTTTCGTTGTTTTTATCCTTTGAAATCCCATTTGGGCAGAACTGGTCCCATATGGGATTTTTCTGTGTTTTTATGGGCGGTCCCGGTAACCATCTGGATTTAAAGGGTATTCCTGTGCATTTGCAATTGTTAAGCAGTTATTAACCCCACAAATATACCATGATATCCCATTGACTAGGCATTAAATCCCATGATATCCCATATTGTGATTGTCAAAGGGGACGGTTGCCAGCAGAACAATTAGTTTAACCAGCGAATGGCCGGGGCGGGAAATGCCGAAATTTACTTCGACATTTACAAACAAAGTGGACAAAAAGGGGCGGGTCTCTGTACCGGCGTCTTTTCGCGCCTCGCTGCCTGAAGGATCCTGGCAGGGCATCGTTGCCTATCCGTCCTTTGTTCATGACGCCATTGAAGGCTGTGACCTTGACTATCTGGACCGTCTCTCTGACAGTATTGACGAGCTCGCCCCCTATTCAGAAGAACATGATGCCTTTACCTTCTCTATCCTGTCTTCCAGTTCCCGCCTTTCCTTTGACAGTGAGGGACGCATCATCCTGCCCCAGGATCTTCTCGACTATGCCGGCATCACCGATCGGGTGACCTTCGTCGGGCGCGGCAACACCTTTCAGATCTGGTCGCCGGAAGCCTTCGAGGCTGAACTGGTCAAGGCCCGCGAGCTGGCCCGCAAAAACCGTGACATGTTGCGGTGGAAGCGCCGTCCCGGCGCGGCGGAGGCGGGTGCATGACGGCCCCGGGTTTTGAATATGACCCCCGGCATTTTCCCGTTCTGCTGAACGAGGTGCTTGAAGCCCTCGCCCCCAAGCAGGGGGAGCGGATGGTGGACGGGACCTTTGGCGCCGGCGGCTATACCCGGGCGCTGTTGTCGGCGACGGATTGCCTGGTCTGGGCCATTGACCGCGATCCCCATGTGGTTCCCACGGCCGAGGCGATGGAACAGGAATTCCCCGGCCGGTTCCGGTTGCTCAAAGGCTGTTTTTCCCAGATGAAGGAGCTGCTGGCGGAAGAAGGGATCGACCAGGTGGACGGCGTGGCGCTGGATATCGGCGTGTCTTCCATGCAACTGGATGAGGCCGAGCGCGGCTTTTCCTTCATGCAGGACGGCCCGCTGGATATGCGCATGGGCGGTGACGTGCCCAGCGCCGCCGATGTGGTCAATGAAACCGACGAGGAAGACCTGGCCAATATTATCTATCGTTATGGCGAGGAGCATAAATCCCGCCGGATCGCCCGGGCCATTGTCGAGGCGCGCCGCGAGGAGCCGATCATGCGGACCCGCCAGCTGGCGGAGATTGTCAGCCGGGCGGTAGGCCATAAAAAAACGATCCGTGGCAAGAAGCAGATCCATCCGGCGACCCGGACCTTCCAGGCGCTTCGGATTTATGTGAATGACGAACTGGGCGAACTGGAGCGCGGGCTGGAAGCGGCCGAACAGATCCTGTCCCCCGGCGGCCGCCTCTGTGTGGTGACCTTTCATTCGCTGGAAGACCGCATTGTGAAAAATTTCTTCCGGGAAAGAAGCGGGGAGCTCGCCCGCGGCTCCCGCCATTTGCCGCAGGCAAACGAGCCGGCGGCAGAGCCGACTTTTGAAATGATTTTCCGGGGCGGCAAAAAGCCGTCGCAGGAGGAAATCAACCAGAATGCACGATCAAGATCCGCAAAACTGCGGGCCGGGCGCAGAACGGCAGCTCCGGCCAGAGAGAGGGAGGAAGCAGCATGATCCGGATAGTGGCATCTTTAGCAGTCCTGCTGGTTATGGTGTCGGCCGCGGCCGTCTATAACCTCAAGGAAGCGACAGAGCAACTGGAAGAGCGCAAGCGCGAACTGGCGAGCCAAATTCTGGAAGACAAGGCGGCCATCAAGGTGCTCAGGGCGGAAATGGCTTATCTGTCCCGGCCGGAGCGGGTCCAGCGCCTGAGTGAACGCTTCCTGGCCCTGAAACAGACAGAAAACCTGCAGCTGGCGTCGTCCCTCGATGACGTCTCCGGCCGCAGCGAAGTGCGCACGGCCAGCCTGCCGGCCGACAATTTCCGGCTGTTGCTGCCCCAGGCCAAACCGGAGGCGGTGCCGGATAAATATCGCACGGCGCCGGTACGGGTGGCGGAGCGGCCCGGTGTCATCCAGGCAAGGGCCGAAGTGAAAAAAGAACAGGCGCCGCGGAAAAGCTTTTTTGAACGAATTATGGTGAAACTGGACAAAAATCAGTGAGATCGATTGATCTGCACATAGAAGGAGCCGGTCAGGGCGCCATGGAGACGGCAAGAACCCGTCTTGTGGTGCCAATGGTGCTTTTTGCGCTCGGGTTCGGATTCCTGCTGGTGCGGCTGATGTCCATCGGCATGTTCGGCGAATTGTCCGAAACCACTCATTTCGCCGCGGAAGACAAGGTGGATTATATCGCCGGCCGGGCTGATATTGTGGATCGCAACGGCATCGTGCTGGCGACCAACCTGAAAACCTCTTCCCTGGCCGCGCGGCCCCGGATGATCTCCGAACCGGAAGAGCTGGCCACCGAGATCGCGGCGATCCTGAAAAAGGAAAACCGCACCGAAATCCTCAACAAGCTGAAGTCTTCCCGCCGGCATGTCTGGATCAGCCGCAAGCTGACGCCGAAGGAGGTCTGGCAGATCAACAGTCTCGGCAATCCCGCTCTCGAGCTGGAGGAAGAGGAGGAACGTGTTTATCCCCAGGGCAACCTGGCGGCCCATGTGCTGGGCTATGTCGGTATTGACACCCAGCCGTTTGCCGGGGTCGAGCGGTTTTTCCAGGATCACCTGTCCGATCCCCTGCGGTCCGGCGAGCCGCTGGTCCTGTCTCTCGATATCCGGGTGCAGCATATCCTGCACAGCGAACTGAAAAAAAGCATGGATAAATTCCAGGCCGCCGGCGCGGCCGGCCTGGTCATGGATGTGCATACCGGTGAAATCCTGGCCCTGAGCAGCCTGCCGGACTTCGATCCAAATAGTCCGCCGGGCGGCAACAGCAAGGCGCTGTTCAACAAGCTGACCCAGGGCGTCTATGAAATGGGATCCGGCTTCAAGACCTTTACCGTGGCCATGGCGCTGGAGGAAAAAGTGGTCAATCTGGAGGGGGGCTATGACGCCACTGAACCCCTGAAAGTGGACCGCTTCACCATTCACGACGACCATGCCAAGAAGCGCTGGCTCAATGTGCCTGAAATTTATACTTATTCCAGCAATATCGGTTCCGCCCTGATGGCCCGGGATGTGGGCGTGGAGTATCAGCGGGATTTCCTGCAGAAAATCGGCATGTTCGAAGCTCCCGGCATTGAACTGTCGGGGGTCGCCAGCCCGCTTCTGCCGCGCCAGTGGGGTGAAGTGGAATCCATGACCGTCTCCTATGGTCACGGCATTGCCATCACCCCGGTCCAGCTGGCCACCGGCGTTGCGGCGATGATCAATGGCGGACGTCATATTCCTGCCACCTTGCTGCGTAAAAGTGACAGTGAAAGGTTCCTGATTACCAGGGGCGGAAGCGATTCCGAAGCCCCGCGGGTTATCTCTAAAGAGACAAGCAGAACCATGCGCGATCTGATGCGGCTTGCCGTAGAATATGGCACCGGCGGCGGGGCGGATGTGGAAGGCTATTTTGTCGGCGGCAAGACCGGCACGGCGGAAAAGCCGGGCGCCGGCGGCTACCGGAAAAAGGACCTGATTTCTTCTTTCATCGGGGCGTTCCCCATGGATGATCCGCGCTATGTGGTTTTCGCCATGCTGGATGAACCAAAAGGCACCGAAGAAACCTTTTATATGGCCAGCGGCGGCTGGACGGCAGCCCCGCTTGTTGGTGAAGTGGTCCGCCAGATCGGTCCGCTTCTCGGGGTGGCGCCGGAAAAGCGCCGGGAGCCCCGCTACCGGAATTTGATTTTAACCTCTGCTGACAGGGACAAACACCACTGATGAAGCTATCCGATCTGCTCAAGGATGTGAAAACCAGGTTTGCCTCCGGGCTGGCAGTGACCGGCGATGTGGAGGTTGCGGGCATTACGGCTGACAGCCGCAAGGTCGAGCCGGGTTTCGTTTTTGTGGCGCTTCCCGGCCTGACCGTCAACGGCGCCGACTTCATCGGCGATGCCCTGACTAAGGGCGCGGTGGCTGTTCTGTGTGTGCCGTCCGCCCGGTTGCAGGATGACGGTGTCGTCTGGATCACTCATGAGGTGCCGGGACGGGTCTTCCCGCATATGGTTGCCGCTTATTTCCAGCGCCAGCCGGAACATCTGGCGGCGGTTACCGGCACCAACGGCAAGACCTCGGTCGCTTCCTTCACCAAGCAGATCTGGGAGCATATGGGCCTCAAGGCAGCCTCGGTCGGCACCCTTGGCGTGGTGGCGCCGGGCCATAATGACTATACCGGGATGACAACCCCCGACCCGGTGACCCTGCACAAAGCCATGAGCGACCTGTGTGACCTGGGCATTGACCATGTGGTCTTCGAAGCCTCAAGTCACGGGCTGGCCCAGTACCGGATGGACGGGCTGAATATCTCGGCGGCCGCTTTCACCAATCTGACCCGCGATCATTATGATTATCACGGCAGTGAGGAAAATTATTTCTATGCCAAAAGCCGCCTGTTCGGCGAGGTGATGAAGCCGGGCAGCACGGCGGTGCTTAATGCGGATTGCCCGATCGTGCGGGAGGTGGCGGATATCTGCTGGGCCCGCGGCCACAAGGTAATTACCGTCGGACGTCATGACGGCGACATCCGGCTGCTGCACCAGGTGTCCAGCCCCACCGGACAGGAAATTACGGTTTCCTATGAGGGCAGGCTTTATGACATTAAATTGTCGCTGGTGGGCAGTTTTCAGGCCATGAACGCCCTGATGGCGGTGGGACTGGTGATCGGCTGCGGCGGCGACGCGGACCAGGCGTTTAATTCACTGGCCTATCTCAAGTCAGTGGAAGGCCGGATGGAGCAGGCGGGGCGGCACCCGTCCGGGGCGCGGATCTATGTGGATTACGCCCATACGCCGGATGCGCTGGAAACCGCGCTGGAGGCACTGCAGCCCCATGTGCGCGGCAAGCTGGCGGTGGTGTTCGGCTGCGGCGGTGACCGTGATACCGGCAAGCGGGAACAGATGGGGCGGATCGCCTGCGAAAAAGCCGCCCGCGTGTATGTTACCGACGACAATCCCCGCTCCGAGGAACCGGCGGCGATCCGGGCGGAAATCCTGAAAGGCTGCCCGGGCGCGACCGAAGTCGGCGACCGCGCGGAAGCCATTCGTTTGGCGGTGGCGGAGCTTGGGGAAGGCGATCTGCTGCTGGTGGCCGGCAAGGGCCATGAGCGCGGCCAGGAAATCGCCGGCAAGGTTTATGAATTTGACGATGTTTCGGAAGTACGTTCGGCCATCGCCGGTCTTCCGTCTGAAAAACAGGGTCGCGGGGCGACACCGGGAGGTGTGAGGTCATGATGCCAGAAGCTTTATGGACCGCTCGGGAACTGGCGGACGTGTGGAAGGTCGACGTGGATGACGCCTTTGCCTGTCACGGTGTTTCCATCGACAGCCGCACCATTGAAGAGGGCGACCTGTTTTTCGCCCTGATCGGCCCCAATTCCGATGGCCATGATTACGTGAAAATGGCCCTGGACAAGGGGGCCGCTGCTGCCGTGGTCAGTCATTATGTCGACGGGGCGGACAGGGACAGACAAATCAAGGTGCCCGATGTCTTCGGGGCCTTGGTAAAACTGGGCCGGGCCGCCCGGGCGCGGGTCGATATCCCGATCATTGCCGTGACCGGCAGTGCCGGCAAGACCGGAACCAAGGAAGCGCTGCGCCTGGCCCTGGACCGGGACAAGAAAACCCATGCCAGCGTGCTGAGCTACAATAACGAAATCGGCGTGCCGCTGTCCCTGGCCCGGATGCCGCGGGATGCGGCCTACGGTATTTTCGAGATGGGCATGAACCACAAGGGCGAGCTCAGGGAACTGGTCAAGCTGGTGCGGCCCCATGTGGCGATTATCACGACAGTGGAACTGGCCCACGGCGAATTTTTCAGCAGTGTCGAGGAAATTGCCGACGCCAAGGCGGAAATCCTGACCTGCATGGAAGACGGCGGTGTTGCCATTCTCAACCATGACAATCCCCATTTCGGCCGCCTGAAGAAGCGGGCCCGGGAGGCCGGCGTGAAAAGGATCATTTCCTTCGGAACCGCTCCCGAGGCCGATGTTCATGTTTTGCGTCAGGTCATGCATGATACCTGCAGTTGTGTGGTGGCGGACCTCGGCGGCAAGGTCATGGTCTACAAGACCGGCATGCTGGGCCAGCACTGGATCATGAACAGCCTGGCGGTGCTGGCGGCGGTGGATGCGGTCGGCGGCGACTTGGGTTTGGCCGGCCTGGCGCTGGCGGAAATGACTCCCCTGAAAGGCCGCGGCAAACGCCACCGGATCTTTTTCCGGGACGGTTCCGAAGCCTCCTTCCTGCTGATTGACGAAAGCTATAATGCCAATCCGGCCTCCATGCGCGCGGCGCTCATGGGCCAAAGCCAGGTCAGGCTTGACCATCGCGGCCGGCGGATTGCCGTCCTCGGCGATATGGCCGAGCTCGGCGAGGACACCGAGCAGCTCCATGCCGGCCTTGCCGAGGACCTGAAAGAAGCGGAAATCGACCGGGTTTACCTGGTCGGGGAAAAGATGAAACATTTGGCGGACAATATGGATGAAAGCATCTATTGCGCCCATTTCAACACCCTGGATGATCTTGAACTTGCCCTGCTGGCAGACCTGCAGGACAATGATGTGGTCATGGTCAAGGGATCAAACAGCAGCGGCATGTTCCGGCTGGTGGACAGAATGCTTGAAATGGCGGCACCGAATATTAAAAAGGCAGTAAGCGCGTAACCAGGACGGACCCAAGATGCTCTACAGTTTACTCTACCCCCTCAGTGAAGATTACGGTCTGTTCAACCTGTTCCGCTATTTGACCTTCCGTACCGGCGGCGCACTGTTCACCTCGTTCCTGATCAGTTTCCTGTGCGGGCCGTCCATTATCGGCTGGCTCAAGGTGCGCCAGAAAAAGGGTCAGCCCATTCGCGAGGAGGGGCCGGAGGGCCATCTGCTGACCAAGCAGGGTACACCGACCATGGGCGGATTCCTGATCCTGCTTGGCCTGAGCCTCAGCACCCTGTTGTGGATGGATCTCTCAAGCCCCTATGTCTGGGCCTGTCTGGTGGTCACCAGTGGTTTCGGGGTGATCGGGTTCCTCGATGATTATCGCAAGGTCACCAAGTCAAGTTCCGCCGGGGTCTCCGGTAAGGTCAAGCTGGTGCTGGAAATTCTTGTGGCGCTGGCGGCTGTCCTGATCATTACCGCGGCGGCCGAGCCCGAGGCCCGTGACATGCTGGCCCTGCCGTTCATCAAGGACACCATGATCAACCTGGGGGTCTTCTTTATTCCGTTCGCCATTTTTGTCATTGTCGGCTCGTCCAACAGCGTCAACCTGACCGACGGCCTCGACGGCCTGGCCATCATGCCGGTGATCATTGCCGCGGCGACGTTCGCCTTTATCTCCTATCTGGTGGGGAATGCCATTTATGCGGATTACCTGCAGGTCACCTATGTGCCGGGCACCGGCGAACTGGCCGTCTTCTGCGCCGCCATCATCGGCGCCGGCCTCGGCTTCCTGTGGTATAATGCGCCGCCAGCCATGATTTTCATGGGCGATACCGGCAGCCTGTCGCTGGGCGGGGCCATCGGCACGGTGGCGGTGATCGCCAAACACGAGATTGTGCTGGCCATCGTCGGCGGCCTGTTCGTATTGGAAACCGTATCGGTGGTGGTGCAGGTGGTCTCCTTCAAACTGACCGGCAAGCGGGTCTTCCGCATGGCGCCGATCCATCACCATTACGAAAAGAAAGGCTGGGCGGAGCCGACCATCGTCATCCGCTTCTGGATCATTGCCCTGCTGCTGGCCCTGGTGGGGCTGGCCACATTGAAACTCAGATAAAAGAGGGAAGCATATGACCGTATTTTCCCGCACAGATACAAGCATTGTCAGCGACTGGTGGTGGACGGTAGACCGCTGGTTGCTGATGTCGCTTGCCCTTCTGATCGGGATCGGCATTGTCATGACCTTCGGCGCCAGTCCGGCCATTGCGGAAAAGCTTGGCCTCGACAGTTTTCATTTCGTCCGCCGCCAGCTCCTGTTCCTGGCGGTCTCCCTGGTCTGCCTGTTCGGGGTGTCCCTGTTGCCGCCGCGCCAGGTGCGCAGACTCGGCGTGATCCTGTTCCTGGTCTGTCTGCTGCTGCTGGTGCTGACGGCGCTGGTCGGCCCCGAGGCCAAGGGTGCCCGGCGCTGGCTCCGGATCGGCAGTTTTACCCTGCAGGCCTCTGAATTCATGAAACCGGCCTTCATTATCGTTTCCGCCTGGATGTTTTCCGAGGCCCGTAAAAGTCCCGGCTTCCCGGGCTGGAAAATCGCCATCGGGCTCTATCTTCTGGTGGTCAGCCTGCTGGTGATTCAGCCGGACTTCGGCCAGACGGTGCTGGTCTCCGTCGTCTGGAGCGCCATGTTCTTTATGGCCGGTCTGCCGATGGTCTGGGTCGGGGCCTTTGTCGCCTTTGGGCTGAGCGGAATCGTCATGGCCTATATGTTCCTGCCCCATGTGACCAGCCGTATCGACCGTTTCCTGAACCCGGAAAGCGGCGACACCTTCCAGGTGGATATGGCCATGAATGCGTTCAAGAGTGGCGGCCTGTTCGGGCGCGGCCCGGGTGAGGGGGCGGTGAAAAAGATCCTGCCTGACGCTCATACTGACTTTATTTTTGCCGTCACCGGAGAGGAATTCGGCATTATCATCTGCGCGGCGATTGTTCTGCTGTTTGCCGTCATTGTGATCCGCGGCATGGTCAACCTGATGAAGGAGCGGGACCTGTTTATTTTCCTCGCCGTCTCCGGCCTGCTGATCCAGCTCGGCCTGCAGGCCTTTATTAATCTGGGCGTTAACCTGGCCGTGCTGCCCAGCAAGGGCATGACCCTGCCGTTCATCAGCTATGGCGGATCGTCATTGCTGTCGCTGTCCATCGGCATGGGCATGGTGCTGGCGCTGACCCGGCGCAACAGCCGCTATGGCCAGGCCAATCCGGCAACCGGCTGGAGACTGGTATGAAGCGGCGGCGCACCTCCCATATCGTCCTGTCGGCCGGCGGCACCGGTGGCCATATGTTTCCGGCCGTGTCGCTGAAAAATGAACTGCTGGCCCGGGGGCACCGGGTGACCCTGATCACCGACGAGCGGGGGCTTGCCTACAAGGACTATTTCAAGGATGTGAAAATCCTCACCGTACAAAGCGCTACCTTTGCCGGCAAAAGCCTGTTGGGTAAGATCGGCGCTCTGTTCAAGGTGCTGGGTGGTATCCTTGAGGCCCGCTCCCTGCTCAGTATGCTGCGGCCGGGCTGTGTGGTCGGCTTTGGCGGCTATCCCTCCCTGCCGGCGCTTCGGGCGGCGGTGTTGATGGGGATTCCCAGCTGCCTGCATGAGCAGAATGCGGTACTGGGCCGGGTCAATCGCTATCTGGCGAAAAAAGTGGATGCGGTGGCGCTGTCCTTTGAAAATACCCAGAAGGCGAACTGGGAAAAATATAACTATACCGTGGTGACCGGCAACCCGGTGCGCAAGGAAATCGTCGCGCTGGGGGACAAGACCTATCCGCCCATCGGCGAAGACAAGATCTTCCGGATCCTGGTAATCGGCGGTAGCCAGGGCGCGCGGATTTTCAGCGATGTGATCCCGGCGGCGATCTCCACTTTGCCGCGCGCGGTCCAGCGCCGACTGCAGATCACCCAGCAGTGCCGGAAAGAGGATATTGAGTCCGTGCGTGCCAGTTATGCGGATACAAAAATCGCCGTCGAACTTTCCACCTTTATTTCCAATCTGCCGGAGTGTATGGAATGGGCACATCTGGTGATCGGACGGGCCGGGGCGTCGACTATCGCGGAACTGACGGCGGCGGGACGACCGGCCATTCTGGTGCCATATCCCTATGCCATGGATGACCATCAGATGGAAAACGCCAAGGAACTGGTGATCGCCGGCGGCGCCTGGATCTTCCACGAGAAGGAATTCAATCCCAGCGAACTGGCCAAGATGCTGCAGCGTCTGGCAAAAAGGCCCCGGGATGTGTGGCGGGCGGCGGAAGACAGTCGCAAGGTTGGCAAGCCCTATGCGGTCAAGGATCTGGCGGATCTGGTGGAACGGCTGGCCCTGGTCAAGGGGGACGCCGGGGTGATCAAGACGAATAAGCTGGAGGCTATTCACAAGCCTGCGGCTGCAAGTGAAGAAGAAAGTGAACCGAGTGAGAATAAACAACAGCGGCCGATCCTCAGCGCAGGAGAGCGGCCATGAATAAGAATATCCAGCCGCCCAGCATCGGCCATCCCATCAATATCGGCATCCTGCATTTTGTCGGCATCGGCGGCATCGGCATGAGCGGCATTGCCGAGGTGATGCATAATTTCGGCTACAAGGTGCAGGGCAGCGATATTTCCGAGAATGCCAACGTCCAGCGCCTGCGCGGCCTTGGCATCGATGTGAAGATCGGCCAGAAGGCGGACAACCTGGACGGGGCCTGGGGCATTGTGGTGTCCTCCGCCATCAAGCCCGACAATCCGGAAATGGTCGAGGCCCGGGCCCGCAAGATGCCGGTAATCCGCCGGGCGGAAATGCTGGCGGAACTGATGCGCCTGAAATGGTGTGTGTCCATCGCCGGCACCCACGGCAAGACCACCACCACCTCCATGGTGGCGGCGGTGCTGGACAAGGCCAGCTATGACCCGACCGTGATCAACGGCGGCATCATCAATGCCTACGGCACCAACGCCCGCCTCGGGGAAGGCGACTGGATGGTGGTGGAGGCCGATGAATCCGACGGCACCTTCGTCAAACTGCCGTCCACGGTGGCAGTGGTGACCAACATCGATCCCGAACATCTGGATTTTTACGGTGATTTCGAGACCGAGAAGGAGGCCTTCCGTACCTTCATCGAAAATGTGCCCTTTTACGGCTTTGCCGCCATGTGTATCGATCATCCGGAAGTGCAGGCCCTGATCGGCCGCATCACCGACCGCAAAATCGTCACCTTCGGTTTCAGTCCCCAGGCCGATATTCGCTGCATGGGGCTCAAATTCCTCGACGGCTGCGCCCATTTTGATGTGGAAATCAGCACCCGCCAGGGTGAAGAAGTGGAGACCCTGGAAGATATCGTGCTGCCGATGCCGGGCCGCCACAATGTGCTCAATGCCCTGGCCGCCATTGCCGTGGCCCATGAAATGGGCATTGACTCCCAGGTGATCCGCGAGGCCTTTGCCGATTTCTCCGGCGTCAAGCGGCGCTTTACCCGGGTCGGCCAGGTGGACGGCGTGACCATTGTCGACGATTATGCCCATCATCCGGTGGAAATTGCCGCTGTGCTGGCGGCGGCGCGTGAGGCCTACCAGGGCAAGGTCATTGCCGTGGTCCAGCCCCATCGCTATAGCAGGCTGAAAAGCCTGTTTGATGAATTCTGCGCCTGTTTCAACAATGCCGACACGGTGTTTGTCGCCCCGGTCTATGAGGCGGGCGAAAGCCCGATCGAAGGCGCCGACCGCGACAGCCTGATTGATGGCCTGCGTAGTTTCGGCCACCGGCAGGTGTTTGCTGTCGAAGGGATGGACGACCTGCCGCAAAAGATTGCCGAGACCGCCGGGGACGGCGATATCGTCATCTGCCTTGGCGCCGGCAACATCACCCAGTGGGCCAACGACCTGCCACAGGCGTTGCAGAAACTGAAAGGAGACGGGGCCTGATGACCGTGTCCGCGGCAACATCCCTTACTCTGGCTGACCGCCTGCCCCAGGTGCGGGGCAAATATGAATTTGACGCCCCGCTGGCCAAGCTGACCTGGTTCAAGGTGGGTGGCCCGGCCGCCGTGCTGTTCACCCCGGAAGACGAGGAGGATCTGGCGACCTTCCTGCGTCGCCTGCCGCGGGAAGTGCCGCTGCTGTGCCTCGGCGTCGGCTCCAACCTGCTGATCCGGGACGGGGGCTTTGACGGGGTGGTGATCCGCTTCGGCAAGAAATTTTCCGATATTACAGTCAAGGATACCGAAGTCATGGCCGGGGCCGGGGCGCCGGACATTGCCGTGGCTGCCGCGGCCCGCGATGCCTCTCTCGCCGGACTCGAATTCCTGCGCGGCATTCCCGGCACCATCGGCGGGGCGGTCCGTATGAATGCCGGCGCCTATGAGCGGGAAATGGCCGATGTGCTGGTGGAATCCCGGGCGCTCGACCGGGCCGGGAACGCGCATCGCTTTACCCTGCAGGAAATGGGGTATAGCTACCGTCATTCTGATCTGGCGGAGGATTTGATTTTCACCGGCGCCATCCTGCAGGGCACGCCGGACCTGAAAGAGAATATTGAGCGGCGCATGCAGCAGATTGCTGACGCCCGCGAGGAAAGCCAGCCGCTCCGGACCCGTACCGGCGGCAGCACCTTTAAAAACCCGGCCGGACACAAGGCCTGGCAGCTGATTGACGCGGCCGGTTGCCGCGGCCTGCGCGTCGGCGGCGCCCATGTCTCGGAAAAACACTGCAATTTCCTGATCAATGACGACAACGGCACCGCCGCCGACCTGGAAAACCTGGGTGAGGACGTGCGCCGCCGGGTGAAAGAAACCTCCGGCGTCGGGCTCGAGTGGGAAATCCGTATCGTCGGTGACGCGAAGGAGGACCGGTCATGAGCAAGCATGTGGTGGTTCTGAAAGGCGGCTGGTCCGCCGAGCGCGAGGTGTCGCTGATGAGCGGGGCGGCGGTGGCCAAAGCCCTGACCAATGCCGGCTACAATGTCACCGAACTGGATGTCACCCCTGATGTCTATACCGACCTGGTGCGGATCAAGCCCGACGTGGCCTTTAACGCCCTGCACGGCCGCTGGGGCGAGGACGGCTGCATCCAGGGCCTGCTGGAAATCCTCAAGATTCCCTATACCCATTCCGGGGTGCGCGCTTCGGCCGTGGCCATGGACAAGATCGCCGCCAAGGCCATGTTCCGCACGGTGGGTATTCCCTGTGCTGAGGACAAGCTGATCGAAGGGGCCGCGCTGTTCAAAACCGATCCGCTGCCCAGGCCCTATGTGGTCAAGCCGGCCAACGAGGGCTCGAGCGTCGGCGTGGTGATCGTGCGCGACGGCAGCAACCTCAGCCCTGACATGCCGGGCCCCTGGCAGTCGGGCAGTCTGCTGATGGCGGAACAGTTCCTGCCGGGCCGCGAGCTGACCGTGTCGGTGATGGGCGACAAGGCGCTGGCGGTCACCGAGCTTCGGCCGCTGAGCGGGTTTTATGACTATGAAGCCAAGTATCAGGACGGCAAGACCGAGCATCTGGTCCCGGCGCCGCTGGACGATGAGATGACCGGCCGGCTGATGCATCTGGCGCTCGAGGCGCACAGGGTGCTGGGCTGCCGCGGCGTGAGCCGGGCCGATTTCCGCCTCGATGACGGACCGGACGGCGACGGTATCCCCTATATCCTGGAAGTGAACACCCAGCCTGGCATGACCGACCTGTCGCTGGTGCCGGAACAGGCCGCCCATCTGGGCATCTCTTTTGAAGACCTGGTGAGCTGGATGGTGGAGGACGCCTCATGCGATCGCTGATCACATTCTTCCAGCGCAATAGGGAACCGCTGAAGCGCGGTGAGCGCGAGGCCCAGAGCCTGAAACGCCGCCGTCAGAAGGATCTGTTGATCCGCAGCACCGGTGTTTCCGTGGTGGCGCTGGTTGTGATCATGTCGGTCTACCTGTGGCAGAGCGGCATGGTGTCCGACGCCCTGCACAGCACCGGCGAGCGGGTCGGGGAACGGCTGACCGATGCCGGTCTGGTCGTCGGGGAAATCCGCATTGACGGCCAGAAGCAGGCGGCGCTGGACGATATCCGCAAGGCGCTGGCGGTCAGCCACGGCGAGAATATCATGGCGCTGGACCTGAAAGCGATGCGCGAGCGGGTCGAAGCGCTGGACTGGGTCGAAAGCGCCAGCATCGGCCGCGCCATGCCCGATATCCTGACCGTGCGGATTGAGGAATATGATCCGGCCGCCCTCTGGCAGGTTGACGGCCACCTGTGGCTGGTGACCCGGGACGGCAAACGGATTACCGACCAGAAGCTGGGCCTGTTTCCCGCCCTGCCGATGGTGGTGGGGCAGGGGGCGGACAGCGCGCTGCCGGGCTATCTTGAACTGGTGGCGGCCTGGCCGGAGATTTTTGCCGGGGTGGAAAGCGCGGTGCGGGTCGGCGATCGCCGCTGGGACCTGTTGTTGAAGCGGGGTATTACCGTGCGCCTGCCCGAGAAAAATGTGACCCAGGCACTGGAGAAATTCGCCGCGCTCACGCGGGACGAGAAAATACTGGAAAAGGATATCCTGGCCGTGGATTTGCGCCTGGAAGACAAGACCTTCATTCGCCTGACGCCGGGCGAGGCCAAACGGCGCAGGATGGCTGCGGAAAATACCGAAGAGGAACAGATTTAATGGCCGTGTTGCGTGAAAAAATCATTGCCGCGCTGGATATCGGCAGCAGCAAGATCTGCTGCTTCATCGCCCGGGTCGGCGAGGACGGCCGGCCCCATGTGATCGGCATCGGCCACCAGGTGTCCCAGGGTATCAAGGCCGGCACCGTGGTGGATATGGAGGAGACGGAAACCTCGATCCGCGCCGCCGTGGACACCGCCGAGCGCATGGCCGGCGGCAGCCCGATCGAGAATGTCTATGTCAGTATCTCCGCCGGCCAGCCGGAAAGCCGCCATTTCGCCGTCGAGGTGGATGTGGCCGGGCACCAGATCAGCGACGTGGACATCAAGCGGGTGCTGGACGGCGCCAAGGAACACCTGCGCAACGAGGAACGCTTTGTGGTCCATTCCCGCCCCGCCAGCTACAGCATCGACGGCGTGAGCGGGGTCAAGGACCCGCGCGGCATGTTCGGCGAAAAGCTTGGCGTTGACATGCATATGGCCACCGTGGCGGTCAGCCCGCTGAAAAACCTGCAGACCTGTATCAACCGCTGCCACCTCAATCTGGCCGGCGTGGTGCTGTCGCCCTATGCCTCCGGGCTCTCCAGCCTGGTGCAGGACGAGCGCGAGCTGGGCAGCGTCTGCATCGACATGGGCGGCGGACTGACCAGTGTCGCCGCCTTCAAGAATGACGAGTTTATCTATGCCGATACCATTGCCCTCGGCGGCAATCACGTCACCAGCGACATCGCCCAGGGCCTGTCGACACCGCTTGCCAATGCGGAGCGGCTCAAGACCCTGTTCGGCAACTGCTTCCCCCGCGCCATGGTGCGCGACCAGATCGACATCGTGCAGACCGGCGACGACGGCGGCGAATATACCACCACCATTCCGCGCTCCATGCTGACCAGCATCATCGGCCCGCGGATGGAGGAAATCCTGGAAATCGTCCGCGACCGGCTGGTGGCCTCCGGCCTTGACAGCGTGGTCGGCCGGCGCATCGTCATCACCGGCGGCGCGAGCCAGATGAACGGGCTCGAGGACCTGGCGAAAAAGGTCTTCGCCACCGGCAAGTTCGAGCGCCATATCCGCATGGGCCGGCCGCTCAGTGTGGACGGCCTGGCCGACGCGACGGCGGGCCCGGTCTTTTCCACCTGCGCCGGGCTGCTGAACTATGCGGCGACGCGGCCGGACGAAGTGCATTTCCATGCCGACGCGCAGCCGGTGCTGGGGGTATTTTCCCGCATCAGCCGCTGGGTGAAGGAGAATTTTTGACAGAAATGACTCGAACCGAGTCAAAAAACGACTCGGAATGCAAAAAAAACGACTCGGAGAGCATTTTTATTTAGACAGTGCGAATCGCATAAGGTAACTTATTATTAACTATATGTAGAGCAACACTGAATCACGGGATGTTCAGTGCAGCCAGGAGACCAGAATGACCATCGAATTTACGACTCCAGAATTGACAGAATTGCAACCAAAAATTTCCGTTTTCGGGGTTGGCGGTGCCGGTGGCAATGCGGTCAACAATATGATCATCGCGCAGTTGCAGGGGGTCGATTTCGTTGTCGCCAACACCGATGCGCAGGCGCTGGCCAACTCCAGGGCTGAACAGAAAATCCAGCTTGGCGCAGAGCTGACCCAGGGCCTTGGCGCCGGCGCCCGCCCGGAAGTGGGACGGGCTGCAGCCGAGGAAACCATGGACCTGATCGAGGAGCACCTGCAGGGCGCGCACATGGCCTTCATCACCGCCGGCATGGGCGGCGGTACCGGCACCGGCGCCGCGCCGATGATTGCCGCCAAGGCCCGGGAAAAAGGCATTCTGACGGTTGGCGTGGTCACCAAACCGTTCCAGTTTGAAGGGTCCCGCCGCATGAAGCTGGCCGAACAGGGCATTGCCGAGCTGGCCGAGCATGTGGATACGCTGATCATCATCCCGAACCAGAATCTGTTCCGGGTCGCCAACGAGCACACCACCTTCGCCGACGCCTTTGCCATGGCCGACGAAGTGCTGCACTCCGGCGTGCGCGGCATCACCGACCTGATGGTCATGCCGGGTCTGGTCAACCTCGACTTTGCCGACGTGCGCACCGTGATGAGCGAAATGGGCAAGGCGATGATGGGCACCGGCGAAGCCTCCGGCGAGGGCCGGGCGCTCGAAGCCGCCGAAGCCGCCATTTCCAACCCGCTGCTCGATGAAGTGTCCATGAAGGGCGCCCAGGGCGTGCTGATCAACATCACCGGCGGCATGGACCTGACCCTGTTCGAAGTGGACGAAGCCGCCAACCGCATCCGCAGCGAAGTGGACCCGGACGCCAATATCCTGGTCGGCTCCGCGCTGAACCCGGATCTGGAAGGCAAGATGCGCGTGTCCGTGGTCGCCACCGGCATTGACGGCTCCGCCCAGCCGCGCCTGGAAGAGCCGACCCGCACCTATGATTTCGGCAAGCCGAAGACGGAAGAAGTGGCCGAAGCGATCATGGAAGCCATGGTCGAGGAAACCGTGGCCGAGGAGACCAGTGAACAGCCGGTCCCCCAGTCAACGATGGACCTGTCCAATGAAGCTTACCTCGAGGAGCCGCTGGAGCTCACCGAGGAAGTTGAGGACGACGATACTGCCGAGCTGCTGAGCCAGCTTGACGACAGCATCGTTGAAGATCGTGGGGTCGAGGAACGCCAGACTGCCGAGACTTCTGTGGACGAAGACCGCGAAGCGCCGTTCATCGCGCCGGAACCGGTACTGCCGGAAAGCCGTCCCGAGGAGCTCAGCGAGAAGGCCGATCCCTATGCCGAGGCCGCCATGGCCAATGCCGGCACCGAGAAGAGCGGCCGGCTGAATATTTTCGGCTCCATGCTCGGCGGTAAAAAAAAGGCTAAGCCGGCCAAGGAACCGATCCTGAAGCAGGGCGACCTGCTGGGCGCGCCCAGGGCGGAGGCCCCGAAGGTGCAGGAAGAAGCCAGGCCGGCGCCGGTCGCCAATCCGATCCGCCAGAAAACTGAAGAGCAGCCGCAGGCAGAAAAACCGGTGGAAGCCGCGCCGAAAGCAGAGCCGGCCCGCACACCGCTGACGGCCGGCGAGCGGATTACCCCCGCGGGCTCGACGGCGGAAAAAGACGACGACCATCTGGAAATTCCGGCCTTCCTCAGAAGGCAGGCCAACTGAGTTTAAACGCAGGATAACAATAACAAAAAGTACAGGTAGAACAGGGATCAGTTGTTAGAGTGTTTGTTCCGAGTATCGTTCGAGTTGAGTAATTCCCCTGGACTGAGATACAAGGCGGGCTTGCCCCGCCTTTTTTCTTTGGGGCGTGTGCTTCGTCATTCCCGCTTCTCTAGCCGTCATTCCCGTGAAAACGGGAATCCATGCCTGACACCGGATAGGCTTCTCACGTGGGCGTATGGACCCCCGCTTTCGCGAGGGTGACGGGTTGAGGGTGGGACGCATTTCCGCTAAACTGTGACTGTTTCAGCATTGGGGAAATCTATGACAGAAAATATATCTTTTCTAAAGGATGAAGAAGTAGAACTGCCGCTCCCAAGTCAATGGCGCCAGATATTTATTGATATTGTTGAATCAATAAGGGTCGGTGACTTTCGATTAGAAAAGGCGCCTGGTTCGGTCGAAAGGTTGGGTGAGGATGATGCCAAAAGAATAGAAGGTAATATTACAGAATACGGTGTCGGCTTGGTGGCTCTTCCAAATGAGACCTGGGATACGTCTGTTTGTCGATGGATGGGGAATTACTGGCAAGTTCTGATTGACCTTTATTCTGCTGAAGAAGGAGCAAGTGACTTGGTCTTGTTTGCCAAAGTAACTGAACAAGACGGCGCATTTCGATTTCAAGTGGAAGATGTGCACGTTCCATAGGAATGGCGTTGGTCTCCACTTATCAAAGCTGGGGCAGAGAAAGTGAGCTTATAAAAACGGGCCCGCTCACGTGAAGCAGGGCCCGTTCAGTTTGTCAGATAATATTATATTTTAAATACTTAGATAACCCCCCGGCGCATCTGGTCGAGCTCGATGGATTCAAACAGGGCCTTGAAGTTGCCCTCGCCGAAGCCCTGGTTGCCCTTGCGCTGGATGATCTCGAAAAAGATCGGGCCGATCACATTGTTGGTGAAGATCTGCAGCAGGATGCCCTGGTCGTCGCTGCCGTCAATGAGAATGCGGCGCTTGCGCAGCTCCTCGACATCTTCGTGATGGCCTTCGACCCGGTCGTCGATCAGGTCGTAATAGGTATCGATGGTGTCCTGCAGGCTGACGTCATGGGCGCGAAGGGTATCCACCGTGCGATAGATATCCTCGGTATGCAGCGCCACATGCTGGATGCCTTCGCCGCGATATTCCATCAGATATTCGACGATCTGCGACTTGTTGTCCTTGGACTCGTTGAGCGGGATATGGATCTTGCCGCAGGGGCTGGTCATGGCCTTGGAAGTGAGGCCGGTTTTCTGGCCCTCGATATCGAAATATTTCAGCTCCCTGAAGCCGAACAGCCGCTCGTAAAACTCGGCCCAATAGGCCATGCGGCCCTGGTAGACATTATGGGTCAGGTGATCGATGAACTGGAAGCCGGCGTCGGCGACGTCTTTCTCGTCGTCGAGCTCGACCGGCACGAAATCCACGTCATAGATGGTGTTGTCGCCGTAGCGGTCGACCAGGTAGAGGCGGCTGCCGCCGATGCCCTCGATGGCCGGGATATAGAGCTCCATCGGCGCCACATCGACCGGCACCGGGTTGGCGCCGAGCTTGAGGGCGCGCTCATAGGCCTGTTTGGCGTCCTTGACGCGGAAGGCCATGGCGCAGATGCTCGGGCCGTGGGCGAAGGCATAACGCTGGGCGAAGCTGTCGGGCTCGGCATTGATCAGGAAGTTGACGTCGCCCTGGCGGTGCAGGGTGACATTCTTGTGCCGGTGTTTGGCTACGGTTTTGAAGCCCATCTGCCGGAACAGGGCGCGCAGTTTTTCCGGTTCCGGGGAGGCATATTCGATGAATTCAAAGCCGTCCAGGCCCATGGGGTTTTCAAACAGTTCAGCCATAGCAGTCTCCTGAAGTCTTAAACCTGTATCCGTTTCACTCTTTTGGGTGTTTCGGGAATTATACTCCGGGAATGCTGAAATATTGTTTTTGATTTTCGCCAATATGCGATAAAATAGGGAAAATATTCCATAAAAGGATTGTTATTGAAATGTCCGTTACGCTTGATGCTTCAGACCGGAAAATCCTCACCCTGATCCAGCAGGACGCGACCCTGACCCATCAGGAGATCGCCGACAGGGCCAATCTGTCCTCCACTTCGGTGTGGCGGCGGATCAAGAGCCTGGAGGAAGCGGGGGTGATCCAGGGCCGGGTGGCGCTCTTGGATGCCAAGCAGGTGGGGATGCAGGTCAGCGCCCTGGTCAGCGTGCGCCTCACCCACCAGGGAGCCGGCACCGGGCAGGAGTTCGAGACATTCATCGCCGGGCGGCCCGAGGTGCTGGAATGCTATGCGGTGGTCGGCAATTACGACTATGCCATGATCATCCGGGTGCCGGATGTGGAGCGGTTCGAGAAGTTCCTCTCCGGCACGCTGCTCTCCCATCCGGCCGTGGCCTCCTCCACCTCCAGCTTCGCCATGCGGCAGGTGAAATATTCCACGGCGCTTAGTTTGGACTAGCTTTGGGTTTGGAGTAGCTCTTACCAGGTGGCGCTGACATGCACCCCGATATAATCGGCGCTGGCCTCGGGGGTGACGGTGAAGCCCTTGTAGGGTTCGGTGAATACATAGCTGGCGAGGATGCCGATGGCGGCGCCGGCGACCACATCTTCCACATGGTGTTTGTCCGCATCAACCCGGCTCCAGGCGACAAAACCTGCGCCGAGATAGGCGGGAATGCCATATTCCCAGCCATAGCGTTTCTGGATGAAGGCGGCGCCGGCAAAGGCGACGGTACTGTGGCCGGACGGGAAGGAATCGCAACATTCGCCGTTGGGGCGGCGCTTGTCGATCACCTGCTTCAGGGCCAGGGTGACCGCCGTGGAGCTGGCCAGGGACTCGATCAGCTGAATGGTGCCGTCGTTGGTGTCCTGTTCATGGAGCAGGGTGGCGCCCAGGGCCACAAGGGGAATGGCGACGGCGCCGGCGTCCCCAAGTTTTTCCGTGGTTTTCTTGGCTTGGGCCGGGGAAAGGAGAAGCAGGGAGGCGATGAGGCCCCCCACGACTGCCTGGCTGAATTTTTTCATGACTTTGGAGCTCTTTATTGGAAAGAGCTACCCTAGCATGAAGTCTCCCAGCGCCTCAAGGCAAGCTTCATTTTCCTCGTCGCGGCCGATGGAAATGCGCAGGGAGCTGGTCAGGCCGTAGTTGCCGACCGGGCGGACGATGATGCCTTTGGCGCGCAGATAGTCGTTGGCGGCCGAGGTCTGTTCTTCAGTAGCAAAATGGGCCAGCACGAAGTTGCCGAGGCTCGGTGTCACGGTGAGGCCCATGCCTTCGAGCCGTTCGGTCATCAGCGGCAGCCAGCGGTTGTTGTGGGCCCGGGCTTTTGCCACGTGATCCTGGTCGAGCACCGCGGCGGTGGCGGCGGCCTGGCTCAGGGCGTTGACATTGAAGGTGCCGCGGATGCGGTTCAGCACCTCGAGTATGGCGGCGGGTGCATAGGCCCAGCCGACCCGCAGTGCGGCAAGGCCGTAAATTTTCGAGAAGGTGCGGCTCACCACCACATTGTCCCTGCCGTTATCCACCAGTTCCATGCCGGCGTTGAAATCGGCTGTCTCCGGATATTCCGCATAGGCGGCGTCCAGCACCAGCAGCACATCATCGCGCAAGCCGTCGCGCAGCCTTTTGATCTCGCTGTAAGGCACATAGGTGCCGGTCGGGTTGTTGGGATTGGCCAGCACCACCATTTTGGTGCGCTCGGTCTGGGCCGCGATCATGGCGTCGATATCGGCGACATAGTCTTTTTCCGCGACCAGCACCGGCGTGCCGCCGGCGGCCATGGTCATGATCGGCGGCACCAGGAAGCCATATTTGGACAGGATCACTTCGTCGCCGTCGGCTACATAGGCGCGCACCAGCAGGGTCAGCATTTCCTCGGAGCCGTTGGTGCACAGGATCTGGAGGGGATCGACGCCGTGCACTTCGCCGATGGCAGTGCGCAATTCGGTTGAGGCCGGATCCGGGTAGAGCGCCAGGTCTTTTTCCAGCGCTGTGTTCAGGGCCTCATAAACCCTGGGGCTGGCACCGAGCGGGCTCTCGTTGGAGGCCAGTTTGATGATGCGGTCGACGCCGGCGATTTTGGACTCGCCGGGCTTGTAGGGGGTAATATCGAGGACGCCGTTACGCGGTGTTACTGTCATGATGTCGGTCCGTTTTTTTTTGTTACTCTGCTGCGATATTTGTGACCACAGACTTTCGATAATCGTCAAGTAGTTTCTCTTGAAACTTTTTTGCCTCTTCAATGGATTTCTCTTTAACATGGCCGAAGCCGCGGATTTCGGCGGGTAGCGAGGCGAGGGAAACAACCTGCTCCAGACTGGCGCCGTCGAGGGTCTCGAGAAGCTCTTCCAGCAGCGACTCGTAACCGGCAAGAAGCGCGCGTTCGCTCCGGCGTTCCTCGGTTTTGCCGAAAATATCGAAGGCGGTACCGCGCAGGAATTTCAATTTTGCCACCAGTTTGAGGGCCGGCATCATCCAGGAACCGAAGGTCATTTTCTTCAGGTGACCCTGGCTGTCCTTGTCCGCCAGCAGCGGCGGCGCCATATGGAATTTGAGGCTATAGTCGCCCTCGAACTGTTGGGCCAGCTTGCGGCGGAAGCGGCCGTCGGTGTAAAGCCGGGCCACCTCATATTCATCCTTGATGGCCAGCAGCTTGTAATAGTTTTTCGCAACCGCTTCGGTCAGGGCCTCGCTGCCGGGCCGGGCGGCCTGTTCTGCCGTGCGCACCCGCTCGACCATGGCCCGGTATCTGTCGGCCAGCGCCTGGTTCTGATAGGCCGTGAGTTCACCCGCCCGATAGTCGATCCGCTCGTCCAAGGTCTGGGGGAGGTGGCGTCCGGCCGCCGACCCGGGTAGGGAGTCCCGGACCCTTTCGGGAAGTTCGGCGGCCAGACGACCCCAGACGAAACTCTGTTTGTTGCTGGCCACGGCGACGCCGTTGAGCTCGATGGCCCGATAGAGCGCGCCAAGGCTGAGCGGCAGTTTGCCCTTCTGCCAGGCATAGCCCATCAGGAACATGTTGGTGGCGATGCTGTCGCCCATCAGCAGGGTGGCCAGCTCGGTGGCTTCAATCATATCCAGTCCGGCCCGGCCGACCATGGTCTCCAGGTTGCGGTGGATCAGGCCGTCATGGATGTCTGCATCCCGGTTGAGGGTGAACTGGGCGGTCTGGGTCTTGTGGGCGTTGAGGATCACATGGCTGCGGCCCTTCTCCAGGGTACGCAGGCTTTCCGGGCTGCCGGCTACGACCATGTCGCAACCCAGCAGCAGGTCGGTATGGCCGCTGGCAATGCGCACCGCATCCATATTGTCGGCTTTGTCGGCGACGCGTACATAGCTGTAGACCGAACCGCCCTTCTGGGCGAAACCGGTGAAATCGAGCACGCTGGCGGCCTTGCCTTCGAGATGGGCGGCCATGGTGATGATCTGGCCGATGGTCACCACGCCGGTGCCGCCGATGCCGGTGATCAGGATGTCATAGCTGTCGCCGATTTTCGGCAGGGCCGGGCTCGACAGTTCGCTTTCCAGCGCCAGCGGGTCCTGGCGGTTGCCTTTCCGGACCTGGCCGCCTTCGACGGTGACGAAGGAGGGGCAGAAGCCTTCGATACAGCTGTAATCCTTGTTACAGCTGGACTGGTCGATGGATCGTTTGCGGCCAAGTTCGGTTTCCACCGGCACGATGGACACACAGTTGGACTGCACGGAACAGTCGCCGCAGCTCTCGCAGACCAGCTCGTTGATGAAGGCCCGCTTCGGCGGATCGGGAAATTCTTTCTTCTTGCGGCGGCGGCGCTTTTCCGCGGCACAGGTCTGGTCGTAGATGATGGCGGTGACGCCTTCGATCTCGCGCAGCTCGCGCTGCACCGTATCCAGTTCGTCCCGGTGCAACACCTGCACGTCGGGGGCGAAGTTGGCCCAGCCCAGATATTTATCCGGCTCGTCGGAGAGTACCCGGATCACCCTGACACCCTCGTCATGGAGCTGGCGGCTGATCTGGTCGACCAGCAGGGTGCCTTCCAGCGGCTGGCCGCCGGTCATGGCGATGGCGTCGTTATAGAGGATCTTGTAGGTGATGTTGACCCCGGCGGCGATCGCCTGGCGGATCGCCAGCAGGCCGGAATGGTAATAGGTACCGTCACCCAGGTTCTGGAAGATATGGCCTTCGTGGGTAAACGGCGCCTGACCCAGCCAGTTGACGCCTTCGCCGCCCATCTGGGTCAGGCATTCGGTGTCCCGGTCCATTTTGGTCGCCATGAAATGACAGCCGATCCCGGCCAGGGCGCGGCTGCCGTCCGGCACCTTGGTGGAACGGTTATGGGGACAGCCGGAGCAGAAATAAGGCGTGCGCAGGTCCTTCTGGTCGAAGACGCCGATCAGTTTCTGTTTTTTCTGCCAGCGGTCCAGCTGTTGTTCGATATGGTCTTCGAGGCCGAGCGGCTTCAGCGACGGCAGCAGCGCGGCCAGCACTTCTTCCGGGCATAGCTCGCCGGTCGCCCGAAGCAGCGGCGCGCCATTCTCGTCCTGTTTGCCGATCACCGGCGGTCGCTGGTCGGCCGGCATGTTGTAGAGGATGTCGCGGATTTGCCGTTCCACGAAACTGCGCTTTTCTTCAATGACAAGGATTTTGTCACAGCGGCGGGTGAAGTCTTTGATCCGCTCCTGCTGCAGCGGCCAGGTCATGCCGATTTTCAGCAGGGCGATGCCTTTTTCTTCCGCGACCCGGGCATCAATGCCGGCCATGCGCAGCGCTTCCGCGAGGTCAAGGCTGGCCTTGCCGCAGGTGACGATGCCGAGACGCGGGCTCTCGCAGTCCCACACCATCCTGTCGAGGCTGTTGTGACGGGCGAAATTGTCAACCGCCTTCAGTTTGTGGTCCATCAGGCGATATTCGATGTCCCGGAACGGATCGGGCCAGCGGTAATGCAGCCTGGTCGGATCATAGCCCTCATGGGCCGGAATGGTGAACTGCCGGTTGACCAGGTCCAGGTTGACGGTGCCGGCGCTTTCGACGATTTCGCTGGTGGCGATAAACCCGGACCAGCAGCCGCTGAAGCGGCTGAGGGCGAAGCCATAGAGGCCGAAATCGAAATAATCCTGCAGCCCGGCCGGGGCAAGGACCGGCATCATCCAGCTCTCCATCACCTGTTCGCTCTGGTGGTTCATGCTGCTGGAGACCGCATTATGGTCATCGCCGGCCACCACCAGCACCCCGCCGCGGGGGGAGGCGCCGAAGGCATTGCCGTGCTTGAGGGCGTCACCGGCCCGGTCGACACCTGGGCCCTTGCCGTACCAGATGCCGAACACGCCGTCATAGTCGGCCTTGGGATTGCGTTCCACCTGCTGGGTGCCGAGCACGGCAGTAGCAGCCAGTTCCTCGTTGATGCCGGGCTGGAATTTGATGTTGGCCTGTTCGAGGTATTTGTTCGCCTTCCACAGCGCCATGTCATAGCCGCCGAGCGGGGAGCCGCGATAACCGGAAATGAAACCGGCGGTGTTGAGACCATTTGCCCGGTCCAGCGCGGCCTGCATGAGCGGCAGGCGCACCAGCGCCTGGGTGCCGGTCAGGAAAACCTGTCCGTCATTTTTCTCGTAGCGGTCGTCAAGCTGGTAGCTGTCGTCGAAGCTGCCCGGGTGCATGGTCATGGCTTATCTGCCCCTTGTTTTGTCGTTAGGGGAATAATATCCCTTCCGCGCAGGAATGTCCTTGCGATCTTTGCTGAATGTTTGTATAAAATAGGAAAATATTTCTAAAAAAATTAATAAATTGGAAGGAAATTCCATGAAATTGGATCATATTGATTTTAACATCCTTCGGGAGCTGCAGCAGGACGGCCGACTCAGCAATAACGACCTGGCCCAGAAAGTGGGCCTGTCGCCGTCGCCCTGTTGGCGGCGGGTCAAGCGACTGGAGGAAGAAGGGATTATTGACCAGTATGTAGCCCTGCTGGATCCGGAAAAGATCGGCCTGCCGATTGTCGCTTACTGCCAGGTGATGCTGGAAAAACACCAGCTTGACCAGAGCGACCAGTTTGACCGGATGATCGGGGAACGGGCGGAAGTGCTGGAATATTATTCCATGAGCGGCGACTATGATTTCCTGCTCAAGGTCATCAGCCGCAGCATCAAAGAATATGAGGAATTCCAGACCCAGTTTCTGATGCGCCTGCCGGTGGTGCGGTCGGTCAGTACCTCTTTTGTCCTGAAACAAAAGAAGCACACAACCCGGTTGCCCTTACGCTTCGTGAATCAGCAAAAAGACTGAAATGGCCGTTTGACCACTGCAGCCTTTTGGACATACACTAGCCACAGAGCACCGTTGTACTTTATGGGAATAATGGGGGCATTATGCAAACAACCCTTCGACTGATCGTATCCTGTCTTTTGTTCTTGCTGTCGACGCAGGCCCTCCAGGCCCAGACTGTCCCCGAAGAGACCGCTGCCGAGGGCGCGGCGCGGGCAACTTCCTCGCGGCCGGTCCTGCGTGTATTGATCAGACCGGACTATTCTGAAGAAGAGAGCCGGAAGTATATCTCTCCGCGGGCGCTGCCATCATTCAGGAGTTATGGCGGCGGCGAAGTGGTGATCAACTGGCAGGACCTGCTGGATCCCGACTATATGGCCGGCAAGGCCGTTGAGTTGAGTGATGCGATGGTGATCGTGGAGACGCCGAGGCGGGTCTATTTCGAAGATGCGGGCTACAGCATGGAAAAACTGGCTGTCCGCTTCGACTATTTCAATCTGGCCGAACATGAGAATGACATCTACGAAAATACCTGGACGGGCGGGGAGCTGACGGCAAAAATCAACCTGCCGGACTACGGCCAGCTGTTCACCCGTTACCAGTTGAAAACCATTGACGATGCCAATTCGGAAAGCGACCGCTGGCTGGTGCGGCTCCTGACCCTTTATTGAGGCGGCAGGCCTTCTTGAGAATCCAGGTCCGGGGCCGGGGCGTCTTCCTTGAGGCTCGGATTAATATCGAAGATTTTGCCGCCGCCAGCCTGGCAATCCTCGATGGTCAGGGCAATTTCCTCGATCAGTTCCATATAGAGGTTGGCCCCGGGCTCCAGATAAACACCTAACGGATCAATCACGTCATAGTTGGCCGAAGTATCGCCCATGACGACGGTGGCGATACGCGGGTGCGCACCGGGTGTTCCCAGGACGCAGGTGACATTTTTCTCTTTTGCGATCCGCTTCAGGGCTTTCAGGTGCTTGGCGCTGGGCGGACTGTCCGCTTTCAGCTGGATGGCGCCGACACTATAGAGGGAGAAGGCCTTTTCAAAATACTGGAACGCATCATGATAAATCATGATGGGTTTGTTTCTGTAGGGGCGCAGGTCCTCGCGCAGCCGATCCTTCAATTCATAGAGCCGTTTGATGACCAGCTTCGAATTGCGGATATAGGTGACACGATTATCCGGGTCCAGTTCGGACAGGGTTTCCTCGATCATGCGGACCATCTGGATGGCATTTTCCGGATCAAGCCAGATATGCAGATCCATTTCCTCATGATCATGTCCTTCATGGTCTTCGTTTTCTTCGGTGAACCAGATTTTGCTGGTGCGGTAGGGAAGAAGCTTGAGGTTTTTTGCCCCGGACAGGGCGACCGCCTTTACTTTGTGCCGGTCATTGTCAACGATGCTTTCAAGGAAGGTTTCCAGCTTGGTGTCCACATAAAACAGCACATCCGCGTCGACAACCTTGCGGATATCGGACGGCCGCATGCGGAAGATATGGGGATCGAGAGCGCTATCCAGCAAAAGGGAGGCTTCCCCCTCGCTTCCCATTACGGATTGCACCAGGGAATGAACCGGCTTGATGCTGGCAACAACATCCAGTTTTCTCGCCTGGGCGGGAAGGGCCGCCGCCAGGATAATAACTGTACTGAAAAGAACCCTGAATAGTCTGTTGATCATTATTTTTCCAAATTTGTTATAACATAACGTATCTGATGGTTCAGGCCTGTAAAGTCAAGTGCTGATTTCAATTTATACTCCTCCATTTCAGGTGGCGGCAATCAACAAGCCGCCACCAAAGGTCAGGAAGGTGACGAGGAAAATGACGAAGGTATAGCCCATGATCTGGCGCATGTGCAGTCCGGCGATGGCCAGCAGGGGGATGGTCCAGAACGGCTGGATCATATTGGTCCACTGGTCGCCGTAGGCCACACCCATGACCACCAGCGGCAGGTCGACACCGAGCTTCTGCGCGGCATCGATAAAGACCGGGCCCTGGATCGCCCACTGGCCGCCGCCGCTGGGGACGAAGAAGTTGACCAGGCCGCCGGAAATAAACGCCCAGAACGGCAGGGTTTCGGGGGTGGAAATGCTGGTGAACCAGTCGGACATGACGTTGACCAGCCCGCTGTTGAACATCAGGCCCATGATGCCGGCATAGAGCGGATATTGCAGCAGTACCGGAGAAACGGTGCGGCTGGCATTGCCGATCAGGCCGACATAATGCAGCGGATTGCGCGCCAGGATCAGTCCCAGGGCGAGGAACGACCAGTTGACGATATTGAGGTTCAGGTTGAGCCCCTTGCTGGAAAACCAGTGGACCAGGTAAACCATCAGAAACAGGCCGAGCGCGATGGAGATTAACCGGCTGTTGTCCATATGGCCGGCTGGCGACAGGGGGCTGCCGTGGCCGGCGGAACGGTCGGCTTCTTCCTCATCTTCGCGCATGGATTCCATGGCCTCGACCGGGGCTTCCAGAATATCCTCCTCTTTGGGCCGCATCAGGCTGCAGGTGATGGCGACCAGAGCCAGGGTGACAAAGGCGATGAGGATGTTCCAGCCGGCGAAAATGGTGTCGGTGACCGGGATCAGGCCGCCGATGGTGCCTTCCAGGGCATTGCCCGGGGTGGCGACAAACAGCGGCGCCGAGGCGGAATAGCCCATATGCCAGATGACAAAGCCGGCATAGGCGGAGGCGACGAGCAGCGGGAAATGCAGGCGCAGGCCTTTGCGGCGACCCTCGATCGCCACCTGCTGGGCCAGGATCGCGCCGGCCACCAGGCCAAGGGACCAGGACAGCAGGCTGGCCAGCCCGGCAATCACGGTCACCATCAGATAGGCGGCGGCCTGGCTTTTCGGCAGGCCGCCGAGGAATCTCAGGCAGCGCTGGATGGAATCCGTATGGGCAAGGGCGTGGGCGGCAATCAGCATGATCGCAAGCTGGGCCATGAAGCTGAGCAGAGAGGCAAGGCCATCGCCCCAGGCCACCACGGCATCCATGGGCGTTATGTCTGTCAGGCCCAGGGTAATCAGATAGGTAAGCAGGGTCAGCAGGATGGCAAAGACAAAGGGGTCGGGATAATATCGTTCCACAAAGATGGTGAATGGTTTCGCCAGAAGCTGAAAATATTTCATGGGATCCTCCGCTTTTTTTCCGCACATTGTGAAGCATGGTGCCCGAGATTCAACTTAAAAGGACAAATCCCGGTATATTCACGTTTTTTTCAGATTTGCATCTTAGTATTCCAGGCTGAATGGGAAAAAGACAGGATTGGTTGGGTTCATTTTACAAAGGCAAGTGGGACAAGGGGTTTGATATGGCAGCAGCTGCAGCGGAAGTAATGGAACAGGAAGTCGTCTTTTCAGAGGACGAGATCATTGTCAGCAAGACGGATGTCAAAGGCAAAATTACCTACGCCAATGATATCTTCTGCACCGTCAGTGGATATCACGTGGACGAGCTGATCGGCAAGCCGCACAATATCATTCGCCATCCGGATATGCCGCGCTGTATCTTTAAATTCATGTGGGATACTCTCGGTCGTGGCGAAGAAATCTTTGCCTATGTCAAAAACGGCTGCAAGGACGGCCGCTATTACTGGGTGCTGGCTTATGTCACACCGTCCCTGGATCTGAACGGGAATGTCTGTGGCTATCATTCCAGCCGTCGTACCCCCAATCGCCGGGTGCTGCCGAAAATTGAAGATCTTTATACGAGCCTGCGGCGGACCGAGCAGCAGGCCGCCAGCCCGAAGGATGGCATGGCCGAGGCAGAAAAACAGTTCCTGCAGATCCTGGCGGGCAAGGGAATGACCTACCCGGAATTTTTATTCTCGCTTGAGAATTCATAACGCCGGGGCCTGACCCGGAAAACGGATAAATCCGGGTCAAAATTCCGCCCGATTTGTTTTTATTGATAAAGAGCCAACCCGAATGTAAAAAGGGGTTGGCTCTTTTCTTGTTTGGCGTGTTATAGTCCAGCCAGAATCGGGATAAGGGGATTTTAACAAGGCTTGATAATGTCGGCCGGACGCAGACTCCGGACGCAGAAAAGACGGGTAGAGTATGAATTTTCACATCGGGGACTATTCCCTTTCCAAACTCACAAAGAATGCCGTTCTGATGATCGCTGCGCTGCTGCTTCTGGCCGGCTGTGGCGGCCGCGATACCCTCAAATATGAAGACAGGTCGGTCGAGGAAATCTATGACTGGGCGCTGGACTATATCAACAAGGGCCAGTATCGCTATGCGGCGGTGGCCTTTGACGAGGTGGAACGCCAGCATCCCTATTCCGTCTGGGCGCGCCGGGCGCAGCTCATGTCTGCCTATTCCTACTATATGGCCAACAAATATGAGGAAGCCATCCTGACCGCGGGGCGCTTTATTTCGCTGCACCCCGGTAACAAGGATGCCGCCTACGCCTATTATCTGACCGGGCTGTGCTATTACGAGCAGATTACCGACGTGCGCCGCGACCAGAAAATCACCGAGCAGGCGCTTGCCGCCTTTACCGAGGTGGTGCGCCGGTTCCCCCTGTCCAAATATGCCCAGGATGCCCGTCTCAAAATCGACCTGACCCGGGATCACCTGGCCGGCAAGGAAATGGAAATCGGCCGCTTCTACCAGAAAAGCGGTGAATATATGTCGGCGATCAAGCGTTTCCGTACCGTTGTGGAAGACTATGAAACCACAAGCCATGTGCCGGAAGCCCTGCACCGTCTGACCGAACTGTATATGACGCTGGGCATCTACCCGGAGGCCCTGAAGACCGCCGCCGTCCTGGGGCACAACTACCCGGACAGCAAATGGTACAAATATAGTTACGAGTTGATGAAGAAATATTCCAATTAGGAGGCGCCCGCGTCCAGATGCTGATCGGCCTTACCATCAGGGATATTGTTCTTATTGACCGGCTGCAAATCCCTGTGCCGGAAGGCCTTTCCGTGCTCAGCGGGGAAACCGGCGCCGGTAAATCCATCCTTCTTGACAGTCTGGGGCTGGCCACCGGCCAGCGCGGCGAGCGGGAGCTTGTCCGCCACGGTGCGGAGCAGGGCGTGGTGATTGCCGAATTTTCCCTGCCCGCCGATCTGCCGCTCTGGTCGTTGCTGGAGGAACAGGGGCTCGACTATGAACCGGGCGAACTGATCCTCAAGCGTACCCTGTCCGGTGAAGGGCGCAGTCGCGCCTTCGTCAATGACCAGCCGGTCAGTATTGGCCTGTTGCGCCAGCTTGGCGAGATGCTGGTGGAAATTCACGGCCAGCATGATGAACGGGGCCTGCTCAATCCGGCCGGCCACCGGGCCATGCTGGATGAATATGGCAACTACCGGAAAGAACTGGCTGCTGTCGCCGGAACCTATGAAAAACTGGTGTCCCTGAAGGAAGAACTCCGCGCCGAACAGGACAAGATGGCCGAGGCGCAGCGGGATGAGGAATATATCCGCTACAATCTCGAGGAACTGGAAACCCTTGATCCGCAGGAGGGCGAGGAAGAGGAACTGTCGGAACGGCGCGCCCATATGATGAAGGGCGAAAAGCTGTCCGACGGCCTCAATGAGGTTCTGTCTGACCTGCTGAATGACAAGGGCGCGGATGCGTCCCTGCGCGGGGCGCTCCGGCGGCTGGAACGGATGGCGGACCAGTCGGAAGGCCTGCTGGAATCTGTCGTGCAGTCGCTGGACCGGGCGGCGATCGAGACGGCGGAAGCCATCGCCGGACTGGAACAGGTGGTCAGGGACCTGGAGTTTGACCCCCAGGACCTGGAGCATAGCGAGGAGCGGCTGTTTGCCCTGCGCGCCGCCGCCCGCAAGCATAGCTGCCAGGTGGACCAGCTGGCGGCCCTGAAAGAGGATTTTGCCGCACGGCTGCGCGCCCTGGAATTCGGCGACGAGGAAATCCGTCGCCTGACCGCTGAGGTCAGGCAGGCGGAGGAGGCGTTCCGGCAAGCTGTCGGCGCCCTGAGCGAAGCCCGGCACAAGGCTGCCGACAGGCTGGACAAACTGGTCAACGCCGAACTGCCGCCACTGAAACTGGAAAAAGCCAAATTCCGCACCACCCTGACCCCGATGGCGGAAGAAGACTGGAATGCGTCCGGCGGCGAGAAGGTGGAGTTTGAAATCAGCACCAACCCCGGTGCACCCTTTGCCGGCCTGATCAAGATTGCCTCCGGCGGGGAACTGAGCCGCTTTATCCTGGCCCTCAAGGTGGTATTGGCGACGGAAAATACCGTGCCGACCCTGATTTTCGACGAAATCGACCGGGGGGTGGGCGGCGCTGTCGCCGATGCGGTGGGTGAACGGCTGAAACGCCTGTCCGAACATGCCCAGATCATGGTCATCACCCATTCCCCCCAGGTGGCGGCCCGGGGCAACAGCCACTGGTTGATCCAGAAACGCCAGCTGGGCGCGGCGGAACAGATGAACACCACCATTACTGCCCTGGATGAGGAGGCCCGGCGCGAGGAGATCGCCCGGATGCTGGCCGGGGCCACAGTGACTGACGAGGCCCGGGCGGCCGCCGCAAGCCTGATGCAGGGATAGAAGATGTCAGACCTTACCACCATTGCCCCGGACAAACTGACCGAAGACGAGGCGAAAAAGGAACTTGAACGTCTGGCAAAAGAAATCGCCCGTCATGACAAGCTTTATCACCAGCAGGATGCGCCGGTCATTTCCGATGCGGACTATGACGCCCTGCGCCGCCGCAACGACGAGATTGAGAAGCTGTTCCCCAACCTGGTCCGGGAAGACAGCCCCTCGGAACGGGTTGGCGCTGCGCCCGCCAGCGGCTTCGCCAAGGTCGAACACGCCAAACCGATGCTGTCGCTGGATAATGCCTTTGAGGAGCAGGATGTGATCGATTTTGTCGATCGCTGTCGCCGGTTCCTGAATTTTTCTGCCGGTGATGAGATCGCGCTGACGGCTGAGCCCAAGATCGACGGCCTGTCCGCCTCCCTCAGGTTCGAGAAGGGCGTATTTGTCCAGGGGGTGACCCGTGGCGATGGCCGGGTCGGGGAGAATATTACCGACAACCTCAAGACCCTGGACGATATCCCGAAAAAGCTGCAAGGTGACGGCTGGCCCGAGGTGCTGGAAGTGCGCGGCGAGGTCTATATGGGCAAGGCGGACTTTTTCACCCTCAACGAAAAGCAGACCGCGGCCGGCAAGAAAATATTCGCCAACCCCCGCAATGCGGCGGCGGGGTCACTCAGGCAGCTGGATAGTTCCATTACCGCCGAGCGGCCACTCAAATTCTTTGCCTATGGCTGGGGCGAATTGTCTGAACCCCTGTCGAATACCCAGCATGGGGCGCTGGAGCAGTTGGGCAAATGGGGCTTTGTCATCAACAGTCTGACCAAAGTCTGCACTTCCGCAGAACAGGCGGTGGAACATTACCGCGAGATCGCCCGTGAGCGGGCGGAACTGGACTATGACATTGACGGCGTGGTCTACAAGGTCGACCGGCTCGATTTGCAGGACCGGCTCGGCATGGTCAGCCGGGCGCCGCGCTGGGCCATTGCCCACAAGTTCCCGGCCGAACAGGCCATTACCACTCTCCAGGATGTGGAATTTCAGGTCGGCCGGACCGGCGCCGTAACTCCTGTGGCCCGGCTGGAACCGGTGACGGTCGGTGGCGTCGTGGTTTCCAATGCGACCCTGCATAATGCGGACGAGATCGAACGGCTCGGTGTGCGGATCGGTGACAAGGTGATCATCCAGCGGGCCGGCGATGTGATTCCCCAGGTGGTGCGGGTCCAGGAAGCGGCCGGGGACGGCCGGGACATCGAATTTCCCAAGGAATGCCCGAGCTGCGGCAGTCATCTGGAGCGCGAGGACGGGGAAGTGGTCTGGCGCTGTTCCGGCGGGCTGATCTGCCCGGCGCAGCGGGTGGAGCGGCTCAGGCATTTCGTTTCCCGCAATGCTTTCGATATTGATGGTCTGGGCGCCAAACAGATCGAGTTCTTCTTCACTCAGGGCATGATCCAGAGCCCGGCCGATATTTTCACCCTGCAGAAACGGGACGAGGCCGCGGGTAATCTGCAACGGCTGAAGAATTTCGACGGCTGGGGCGAGCTGTCGGTCAAAAACCTGTGGCAGGCGATCGATGCGCGCCGGGAAATCACCATGGATCGTTTTCTCTATGCCCTGGGGATCCGGCATATCGGCCAGAATAATGCCCGGCTGCTGTGCCTCAATTATCTGTCCCTGGACACTCTGCTGACCCAGATGGAGGCGTCCCGCGACCGGGACAGCAGCGCCTATCAGGAATTGATGAATATTGACGGGATCGGGCCCAAGGTGGCGGAAGCCATTGTCGAGTTTTTTGCCGAGCCCCATAACCAGGAAGTGATTAATAACCTGCGGGCGGAAGTAAAGGTGCTGGATTTCGAGGCACCGAAGACCGAAGGTTCCCTGGTGGCGGGAAAAACCATCGTGTTCACCGGCAAGCTGGAAAAAATGTCCCGCCAGGAAGCCAAGGCTTCGGCGGAGAACCTCGGCGCCAAAGTGTCAGGATCGGTATCGGTGAAAACCGATATGGTGGTGGCCGGGCCGGGGGCCGGGTCAAAGCTCAAGAAAGCGACGGAACTGGGTATCCAGACCCTGACCGAGGATGAATGGCTGGAGCTGATCGGCCAGGCCTGAGGGCCTCAGTTAACTGCAACCTGATTATTATCCTCTATAGCTATGCATTATTTAATACCCTTTATTTTCAGGTATGCGCAAATTGCATGCCTGCCGCGCAATTTTATTACCTACTAAAATTTATATAAAACTTTATCTAAAGGTCACCGATTGGGAGCCAACGGTTTAATTCAACAGATTTTAAGGATAGATCAATGACAAAATATATCGACGGATATGATTTCATGGATCTGTTGAAGGACAAAAAGCTTGTACCTGTGACAGATCAAATTGACGCAACGCTGACCGAAAAAGTCGCTGCCATTATGTCCAGACTGACAGGCCGTATCAATGACTCTGTCGTTGTGGCTGACTATGACTTCATGGACCTGCTGCAGGAAAAAGGTTATGTGCCTGCAGGTGAGCCGGCCAACGACAACATTGCTGTGGTGAACGTGGCTTCCTGAGCCAGGACATTGCAGAACAGCCAAATGAAGGAGCCGGCTTATGCCGGCTTTTTTGTTTACTGGTTCCCGTTTCCGCTCGTCAGACCCGTTTGAGGGTCAGGGCCCGCCATTCGCCCAGGGCATATTCCTTTTCCAGACTGAATCCCTGCGCCCGGTAGGCGTCCAGAACCCGCTCCTGCTGATGATCCAGCAGGCCGGACAGCACCAGGCGACCGTCCGCTGTCAGGTGCCGGGCCATCTCCGGCGCCAGCTCGATCAGCGGCCCGGCCAGGATATTGGCGACAATCAGGTCGAACGGGCCGCGGCCGGCGAGTTCGGGATCGTCAAAGCCATCGGCGGTCAGGGCAAAGACGCCGGTTTTGTCTTCTGCCGAGGCCGCCAGCTTCACATGGTTGATTTCCGCATTTTCGATGGTGGTCTCGGTGGCGATGGGGTCAATGTCGCTGGCGGTGACGGGGCTGTCCCATATTTTCGCCATGGCCAGCGCCAGCACGCCGGAGCCGGTGCCGAGGTCGAGGATATTGTGCGGCTGCCCCTGTTCCGCAATATCCTCAATGGCCCTGAGGCAGCCATGGGTGGTGCCGTGCTGGCCGGTGCCGAACGCCTGTCCGGCCTCGATCTGCAGGGCGATCCGGTCCGCCGGCACCTTGTCGGCATCGTGGCTGCCGTGGATAAAGAATCTGTTGGTTTTCACCGGTTTGAGGATTTTCTGGGACTCCGCGACCCAGTCCCGCTGCTCCACTTCCTCGATCACAAAGGCCGGCATGTCCAGCTGGTACATGTCGCAGAGAAAGCCGAGCGCCTGCCGCACCCGGTCTTCGGCCGGCCGGTTCACATAATAGGCTTCGAAGGTCCAGACCTCCGGCCGTTCCGGGATTTCGAAGGTGGCGATGGTCGGGATCGGGTCATCCCCCTGGGCATAGAGCAATTCCTCGAAAGCGGACGTTACTTCAAGGGGAAGTTCGAGGGTCAGTTTCCAGGTGGAATCCGGGGTCGTCGCGGGGTCGGTCACGGGCAGGGTCCTTCTGTCATTGGTGCCTTTATGGCCAATATCGGGGCGGGAAACAAGCCGCAAAGCAGTATTTTTCGCGACAAAATGCGACAAGCTCCCGCATATCTGCGACGAGAGGCTGTTCACATACTTGTGAGGAACGGGTTTGTTCTTTTATACTGATTCCATAAATTGAGCCAACTAAGCATAATAAAAGCCATAACAAAAACTGACCTGAAGGAGCCTGAGATGAAGGGGATATTGACAACCGCCGCGGTATTGTCCGTGACCATGTTTGCCGGCACGGCTTTTGCGGCTGACGCTTCCAGGATGCTGGACCATAAGGATTTCGAGCGGATCGCGATCGAAACCGGCATTGCACTTGATGTGCATGTCGGCAAGGATTTCTCTGTAGAGCTGAGCGGCAAGGAAAAATATGTCGGACGTGTTGTCACCGAAGTGAAAGACGGCACCCTATATGTGAAATATGACAAAGAAGATGAAATCGTGCTTGGCGACAAGAACCTGCATCTGGACATCTCCATGCCCAAATTCACCGCCCTGGAAGTGGATGGTGCCGTGGATGCGGACATCGAGGGCTTTGACGGTGGCGATTTCGAAATCGAGCTCAACGGTGCCGGCAATATCGAGATGGAAGGCAAATGCGACAAGCTGGTCATCGACCTCAATGGCGCCGGCAATATCGAGGCGGAAGACCTTGAATGCAAGGACGTGGACGTTGACGTTAACGGCGCCGGCAATGTGGAAGTTTATGCTTCTGAATCCATCGTCGCGCAAGTCAGCGGCTTCGGCAATATCGATGTTTACGGCAAGCCGAAAAAGGTCGACACCAGCGACGGCCTGTTCAGCAGCATAGATGTCCACTAAGTTGATACAAATTCGACGGGTAGTAGGTAAGTAAAGCGAGAAAGACCATGAAAAAAAGTATGTTAGTCCCGGGCGCCCTGTTTCTGGCCGCCGCTCTCCCCACCCTGGCCCCCTCCCTGGCATTGGCCGGCGGTAAATCCTATGACCTGAAGGAATTCGACCGCATCGAAATCGACAGCAGCGTCGATTTCGAAATCGAGGTTGGCAAGAAACAGTCAGTCAAGGTCGAGGCCAGCGAGGAAACCCTGGAACGGCTCGACGTTTTCGTCCGTGGCCACACCCTGACCATCCGTCAGAAGCGCGGTAAATACCGCAACTGGAGCGGAGAGAAACCGGAAATCATGATTGCCATGAAGACCTTGGAGGACCTTGAAATCAACGGTTCGGCCGACGGCACCATCAAGGGCCTCAAGACCGAACGGTTCGACCTGGAGATCAACGGCTCCGGGGATATCGAATTTACCGGCAAGGTCGGCCGCCTCGACGTGGAACTGAACGGCACCGGCGAAGTGACTGGTGAAAAAATTGACGCGGGTCATGCCTCGGTGGAAATCAACGGCTCCGGCGACGTCAGCCTGGAAGGCACCTGCGAAAAGCTGAACCTGGAAATCAACGGTTCCGGCGAATTTGACGGCGACAATCTGAAATGCCAGGCCGCCGATGTGGAGATCATGGGCTCCGGCGATGCCTCCGTCTATGCCACGGACCTGGTGGATGTGGAAGTGATCGGCTCCGGCACCGTGGATATTTCCGGCAAGCCGGACAAGGTGATGAAGGAAGTCCGCCGCCACAACAACATCATCATCCGCGACTAGGTCGCGACAAGAGATAACTCACCAACTATACCGGGCCGCCCTTGGGCGGCCTTTTTTTTATGGGGAATTGTCAGGCTTTGGTGAGGAAACTTTCCATCACTTTGCGGCGGCTGCCTTTTTCAAAATCGATTTCCAGCTTGTTGCCGTCGACGGCGACCACGCTGCCATAACCGAATTTGTCATGGAACACCCGCTCGCCGAGGCTGAAGGCGGACGGGGCCGAGGCCTTGCTCTTCGGCGAGGCGTAGCTGCCGGCGGATTTTTTGGCCTTGGAGCGGTCGAGCTGGTAATTCTTCTCATATTTCTCCTGGCCGGACCAGCTGCTGGTTCTGCCGAAACCGCTGCCCCCCTGATCGAACTCATTCTGCCGGGTGTTCTGGGCGTAAAAGCCGGTCTGGCCGCGCTGCTCGATATGCTCGTCCGGCATTTCGGCGATAAAGCGCGACGGGATCGGCGCGGTGTAATTGCCGAACAGATAGCGGGACGAGGCATGATAGACATGGGCCTGCTTGCGGGCGCGGGTGAGGCCGACGTAGGCGAGGCGGCGCTCTTCCTCGAGCCCCTTCTGGCCGCTTTCCTCGAGCGATTTCTTGGACGGGAACAGTTCCTCTTCCCAGCCCGGCAGGAACACGCAGTCGAATTCCAGCCCTTTGGCCGCATGGAGCGTCATCAGGCTGACTTTGTCGGCGCTGGCGTTCTGTTCATTCTCCATCACCAGGCTGATATGTTCGAGGAACTCGGCCAGGCTGTCGAACTCGCCCATGCCGCGGCTGAGCTCTGAGAGGTTCTCGAGCTTGCCCGGCGCCTCCGGCGATTTGTCATTCTGCCACATGGCGCGGTAGCCGCTGTCCTCCAGCACCGTCTCCAGCAGCTCCACATGGTTTTCCGTGGTGGCGAGGTCGCGCCAGCGCTCGAAATCGGCCACCAGCGCCGCCAGAGCCTTGCGGGCGGCGGGGCGCAGTTCCTCGGTCTCACAGACTTCGCGCGCCGCCTGCATCAGCGAGACGCCCTGGGCCCGGGCGAGGGCGTGCAGCACATTGACCGAGGCGGCGCCGAGGCCGCGTTTGGGCACATTGATGATCCTCTCGAAGGCGAGGTCGTCCTGGGGCTGGGCGATGACGCGCAGGTAAGCCATGGCGTCGCGGATTTCCTGGCGCTCATAAAAGCGCAAGCCGCCGACGATGCGGTAGGGGATGCCGAGGGTGAGGAAGCGTTCCTCGAACTCCCGGGTCTGGAACCCGGCGCGCACCAGAATGGCGATCTCCCGGAGGGCATGGCCCTTCCTCTGCAGGTCCTCGATCTGCTCGCCGATGGCCCGGGCTTCCTCGCGCCCGTCCCACACCGGATTGACCGTGACCGGCTCACCGCCTTCCTCCGCGGTCCACAGCGTCTTGCCGAGCCTGCCGGCATTGCTTTCAATCAGCCCGCCGGCGGCGCCCAGGATATGGGTGGTGGAGCGGTAGTTCTGCTCCAGCCTGATCACCTTCGCGCCGGGGAAATCCTCCTCAAAGCGCAGGATATTGCCCACTTCCGCGCCGCGCCAGCCGTAGATGCTCTGGTCGTCATCGCCGACGCAGCAGATGTTCCGGTGGCCCTGGGCCAGCAGGCGCAGCCAGAGATATTGCGCCACATTGGTGTCCTGGTATTCGTCGACCATGATATATTTGAAGCGCCGCTGGTACTCGGCCAGCACCTCCGGGTGGGTCTGGAACAGGGTCAGGCAATGCAGCAGCAGGTCGCCGAAATCGCAGGCGTTGATCTGCCTGAGCCGGGCCTGGTAGGCTTTGTAGAGCTCGATGCCGCGGCCGTCGGCATAGTTGTGGCCTTCGTTGGCGGGCACCTTGTCGGGCGTCAACCCGCGGTTTTTCCAGCCGTCGATGAGCGAGGCGAGAAGGCGCGGCGGCCAGCGTTTATGGTCGATATTGCCGCCTTCAATGAGCTGCTTCAGCAAGCGCAACTGGTCGTCGGTGTCGAGGATGGTGAAATTGCTTTCCAGTCCCAACAGGTCCGCATGGCGGCGCAGGATCTTGACCCCGATCGAGTGGAAGGTGCCGAGCCAGAACATGCCCTCGACCGCCTCGCCGATGATGCGGCCGACCCGCATTTTCATTTCCTGGGCCGCCTTGTTGGTGAAGGTTACGCACAGGATCTGCCCCGGGTAGGCCCGGCCGGTGGCGAGGATATGCGCCAGGCGCGTGGTCAGCACCCGGGTCTTGCCGGTCCCGGCCCCGGCCAGCACCAGCACCGGCCCGTCCATGGCCTCGACCGCTTCCAGCTGCGGCCCGTTCAGGCCCTGCATATAGGGCGGCGGACCCGCCGGATTTTGGCCGGGTTGAGACGGTTCGGGGGCCGGGGAAAACTCGTCCGGCAGATCATCAAGGTCAAAGGGATCAGACATGGGGGAGTTATAGCTTATTTTTGCAGCGGATACAGAGAAAAATGAGGGCTAGGGGAGCGTACGAGCATAGGGGGCTCAAGTAGCCCAAGTGGGAGATAGGCCCCTCAGAGTGGTCTAGAAATTTGGTGGGGTAGGGAGATAATGATTATAATCATTGTCTTCGATGGCACAATAAGGGCTCACCCTGAGTTCTCTTCTAGGAAGAAAATAATGTCATGTTTGTAATCTCTATAAGTTACGGCCTCCTGATTTATAATAATTTGTTTGTCTTGCGTCGCAAGGTTGTCAATTTCAGCTATTAACTCAGCCTTATATGTTTCAATATGCTGTGCAAGTCTTGTTGTGTTGAGTACATCCTTATATACGTCGTTTCGAAGCACACGTTTGTCAGAATTATATTCGACTGTAGAACCAGAATTAATTAGGAGATAGTCAAGAAAGTACTGGTGTGCACTTTTAGATTTTTCAGGATTAAATATTAGATTGAATAAGTAGTCATTATAAACGGCATTTATACCTTGTTGGTGACTACTACCTTCCAAGTCATAAAAACCACAGCCGATACCAAAGTCTTCTTTAGTGCTCCCAAGCTGATAAGAAATAAAAGCTTTAAGTTTAGTTTTTGTGCTCTCTACCGCACTAGTTATTGTTTCCACAGTGCAGGAATTTTTAATATATTCTGTTCGTCCACCACTAAGCTCATCAAGAGATAGACTATCGATTTCCGCAAATATGTTTATTTCTTTGTCGATGTATAATTCTGCGAATTTTGAGAAAACGGTTTGAGAAATTTCTTGCATTACGTCAACAGTCCTAATGAAAGGTTCTGTTTCACGGTAGCTCTCTCTGAAAGTTAATAAAGCACGATCAATATTAAAATATCCACCACTTCTATCTGGTGAGATATATAACCTAAACAACATTAAATCATATAGACCAAGAATACCTCGCTGATCCGCTAGCAATTTATCGATAATACCCTGCCCCTCAAATTTCTCGAGACCTAATATCCTATGGGCCAATATCTTCAAGTTTTCAGGAGTATTGTGTCTTCCTCTATCAGCTTTAAAGTCCCAACCTACAGCGTCCAAAATACTTAATAGCCTTATGGGTAGCTCAAAGCGAATTCCGATATTGATATCACTTATTTCAAGTGCAGAATGTAGGGGGAAATAGGATATTAATCTCAAGATCAAGTTATCGGCATCTTGAAGAGAGTAATCTTTTGAGATAGATGCTATTTTATTCGAGAGGTTAAGCCACAGTAGACCATACTTGGTTTCATCTCCTAGTAACTCCTCCTTATCTTGGTATAGGCCTTCAATGGTTAGGGTTCCATGATGAATATCATCGATCACCTTCAGTTGATATTTATGCGAACTTTCTTCTGGTGGGAGGCGTTGCTTTGTAATCATGTCTAGATATCTTGGGAGGTTCCCAGGAAATTTTGCAGCTATTTTCTCTATATCTTCTTTATCTTGATATTTGTATTTGTCTCTTGAAAAGATCTGTTCCAGCAGAAAATCTGCGGCTGGATCAAGTCCTCGCTTAAAGGCATAATATGCTTTATCCTTTTCTGTAGGTTCTTCATTTTTATCGCTAGCTCCTCTTGCAAAGTATCCAGAAGTGGTGCCCGTTTCGACTTGATAAATATGCCTGAAAACATGCGGGTAATTTATGTAAATTAACAAAAGGTGCAAAAAATCTGTCCCATCGACATATTCCACTCCCTTAATGTCCAAAAATACGATGTGATTAAGTAGGCGTTTTATCTTACGAGGATCTCTTATTATCTTTTCGTAATAATAGGTATTGTCTGGTTTTCCGAGATAGTCGAAGAATTTTTCATGATATTGTTCGTTTTTAATACCCAACATCACTTCAATAACTGCTTTGAGCTCTAATACAAATTCTTCTTTGTAGTTAAGAAACAAGCGTTCTTGTAAACGCATCATCAATGCGCTCAAATATTTTGCCAGCTCGTCCGTTTCAATAAAAATTGGAACCTTTATTTGTACAAATTTTTCTAAAAATTCGAGTAGGTTTTCAGTGTTTCCTGCTTCGTTACTAGCTATTGCGACACAGTTCTCAGAACATCTTGCTTCGGCTTTTTGGTTAAACTTAACGTCCATGTTTTGAAGCATATTTTGACTGTCGTAACAAACAACATAGGAAATGTTTGGAAGGTCAAAGGCCGACTTCATCGAATAAAGAATTTGTTTTGCTTCTTTGTATGAAATTCTGTCCAAGTCTTCGATAAAGACAATAAGTTTTACTTCTTCTCGTTGAAGAAAATTCTCTAATTGCAGTTTATAGCCATCGTTAAAAAGGTAATCGTTAATTCCAAATTGAAAGCCAAATATTGTTACACTAGATAACCCTCTTAGATATCTTGAATATCTGCCTAATAATGGTGTTAACTCAGGGATCGGAAACTCTTTTGAGATCGCGTGCACAGTTTCTTCGATAAACCTATCACTTAAGTTCTCTCCTTGAGGAAACTTGAGCGGCTCAAAATTGAAAACTACAGGTTTGATCTTATACTTGCCATCAAGATTTTTCTCCCAATGACGCCGCATCAGGTTAAGAAAGGAGGTCTTGCCCAATCCCCAAGGAGCGTCCAGCCCGAAGACCATACTTTTTGTGGAACCTATATCATAAATCTTATCTGCAAATTTCTCTGCTTGCTCACGTAGATCTAGTAGGTCGTCATCCGGCTCGGTAATAGGCTCATCAGAAAAGATGAGTCCAATCTTTTTTTAGGTTGAGAGTAACTGTTTCTGAGGATCGACATGAAAGTTGTAATTAGAAAGACACCCAGAAGGCCTGAGAACACAAAGGATATAGTATTCATATCTGTGTGATGAAGAATTTTTAAGTATAGGGGTGTTCCGATAAGGCCGGCGTTAAGTGAAAGACACAGGCCTATAAAAGCGGCGCCTAAAATATCGAAGCGAAGATGCTTGATTAGCTTGAAAATAGGTTCCAGGACTTCCTCAAAATAGATGAAGAGCAGTAGAAAATAGGCTAGGAACACTGTTGCTATTCTGTATGAAGTAAAAAGAAATTCATGGCCGCTTATGTTATCATAAACAGCGAGATAAGTTGCAAACGCCAACTGGGAGAATTCACCAATCAAGAGTCCTGCAATAAAATACTTTGCGTAGAAAAAGATTGTGAAAGGAAACATCGATTTAGTCATATATTTTCCCCATCCCCTAAATTTATGAGACCAAAACACCTAATATCTTTGGTTGCATAATCATTAATCGAAAGGAATGGCACGGATACCCTAATTTCGTTATCTGGGCTAAGGATACTATAGCCGGATCACAAAATGGGAGCAGGCTCAGACGGAGGTTTCTTTCGCCACTGCCGCACTGTTTTCGCTGGCAGATTCCTTGTCTTCCTTGGCCCGCTGGCCGAAGACCAGACGTTCTTGTGCTTCTTCACCCAGTCCGTCCAGCACTATCGGCGGCTGGCCGGGGAAATCGACCACCAGCTTAAGCTCGCCGCCCACGGCCTTTACATATTGACGCAGGGTGGAGAGCAGCAGGTCGCTACGTTTTTCGAACTGGGCAACGGTGGCCTGCTTGACGTGGAGTGTAGTCGCTACTTTTTCCTGGGTCAGCTCTCGCGCCTTTCGCAGTTTTTGCAGGGTGAGATGTTGTTCCATGCGGTCGGCCGCGGCCTTGATCCGCTTTTGTCGTTCTGGTGAAAATGTCGCCAGTTTTTCATTTAAAGTAGTGCCCATGACCTATACTTTCCGCTTTTTTAAAAAGAGGTTGATGCGATCGTTCGCAATTGTAATACGATGAACAAGATTATTTTCTGCCGCGTCTAAATTGCCTCTGGCCGTAAGAAGGATGACCATACGGTTTGGATCAAAATAGAAGAAGATTTCCCAGATCTTATCTCCTGTAGGGAGATACAGATCCTTTATATCTGCAAAGCTCCAATTATAGATGGGTTCTTCATGGTGTTGACCCAATTGAGGGCCATCTCGTTGCAATACTTCTGCTGCTGCCATTATAGCGTCCTGCACATTTTCCGGATAGCCATTGAATTCATTCTCGAACTCCTCGCAAAATTCTACGATCCATTCTTTCTGCATAGTATAGCCTATAACCTATATAGCTTTCAAGTTATAAAATACTCTCAAAGAGGGAACTGGAAGAATTTTACGCTATTTATGGGTATATGTCACGATTAACGAAAAAGGGATTGTCTCTCTCAATCCACCAGTAGCACCTCCTTTTTGGACACTTAGCTGCCATCACGTTGCCCCAGCTGAACCGGTTGGGAGCCTTTCCGCATTCACTATGCGCGGCCCCTGTTTCCGGGATTTCGTCACTTAGTTTTTTGTCAGCACCCGAAAAATCCGGTAAAAAGGGACGTCACACAAACAAAAGGGGAGTGGACCATGAAAATAGCGGTAGCGGCGGCGTCGGGCGAACTGGGCCGGCTGGTGATGGCGGAGCTTTTGAACAGGATGCCGGCGGGCGACCTGGTGGCGGTGGTGCGGAGCCCGGACAAAGTGGCGGACCTCGCCGCCCGGGGCGTGGAGGTGCGCCGGGGCGACTATTCGGAGCCCGCGAGCCTGGACGGCGCGCTCGAAGGCATCGACCGGCTGCTGCTGATCTCCTCCAGTGAGGTCGGAATCCGCGTCGCCCAGCACGGCAATGTGGTCGACGCCGCGAAACGGGCCGGGGTCAGCCTGATCGCCTATACCAGCCTGCTGCATGCGGACACATCGCCCATGGGCCATGCGCCGGAACATTTCGCCACGGAAGAGCTGATCCGGGCCAGCGGCCTCCCCTACGCGATGCTGCGCCACACCTATTATATGGAAAATTACACCGGCCGGATTCCGGCGGCGCTGGAGAGCGGGGTGCTGCTCGGGTCAGCCGGGGACGGGCGGATTTCCGCCGCCACCCGCGCCGACCTGGCGCTTGCCGCCGCCATCGTGCTGACCGGGGAAGCGTCCGGCAACTCCGTCTATGAACTGGCCGGGGATGAATGTTTTACCCTCAGCGAGTTTGCGGCGGAGCTCGGCCGCCAGACCGGGAGGGAGATCATCTACAGGAATATTCCCGAAGCGGACTATGCCGCCGCGCTCGAGGCCGCCGGGCTGCCCACGTTTCTCGCCGAAATGCTGGCGGAGTCCGACGCCGGCATGGCCGAGGACGGCCTGTTCGACGACAGTCACCAGCTCAGCACCCTGATTGGCCGACCGACGACGGGCATGGTGGAGAGTGTGGAAAAATTTTTGAGTCTTTAATCAATGATATCGTCGGCCTTCATCGAGCAGGTCGCCGACCTGGTCGGTCAGGGTGAAGACCTCGTCCACATTGCTCTCCAGGCAGTCGAGCGCGGCCAGCACCACCTCCGGCGCCATCTGGTGCGGGGTGTGGCTCATCAGGATCTGGCCCACTTCGCGGGTGCCGGCGGCGGTGCGGTAGGTGCGTTTGGACATCAGCGCCGAGATCACGTCGGCGACGCCGATGATCTGGCCGCCGAGTGAAATCTCGTCGCCCCTGAGACCGCGCGGGTAACCGCTGCCGTCGAGCCGTTCGTGATGTTCGCCGACCATGCGGATCACTTCCTGGCTGACGTTGAGTTTCTCCAGCAGGCCGGTGCCGACGTCCACGTGGGTCTTGACCAGTTCATATTCGTGATGGGTGAGCTTGCCCGGCTTGGCCAGCAGGGCGCCGGGCACGGCATGTTTGCCGATGTCATGCAGGTGGGCCGCCAGCTTGATCTTCTCGATCTCGCCCGGCAGCACACTCAGCCGTTCGGCGATGCGGGCGGCAAGCTCGGCCACCATGACCAGATGTTCCTGGGTATAAAGGTCGCTCAGGCCTGTGACGTGAAGCAGCGTGTCTTTGACGATCTCGTCCGTTTGCAGCATCTCGGCTGCCGCGGGTTTTTTATTTTTCATTGCCCCAATTCCAACCAATTAAATTCTGTCAATCAACCTAGGCGGGATACTGTATCTGACAGAATTTAACATTCCCTTAAAAGGGAGTTAGGGGGAGCGCAAGCGCGGGGACCCAAATTATTCCGGCTTCCGCGCCACCATAAACACCGCCTTCATGCCGCCCGGGTGCCAGTCATGCTCGATGGTGAAGCCGGCGTCGGTCATGGCGTCGCGGTAGGCGGTCTGGGTGAAAAAGCTGACGGCGGGGAAGATGCCGATCGCCCGGCCGAGGGGCATGATCGGCTTCATGAAGCGCATGCTGTCACTGAGGCAGGCGGTGCTGGTGACATAAATGCCGCCCGGTTTCAGCATCCGGAAGGCGTCCCGGATCGCGCCCGGCCAGTCCCCCACCAGGTGGATCAGGTTCAGGGCCAGCACCATGTCGACCGAGCCGTCCGGCTGGCCCGGCTCTTCCACCGTGGCGCGCTCGAAAGTGACATTGTCGATGCCCTGTTCTGCCGCCTTGGCGCGGGCGATATCGACCATATTCTGTGAGAAGTCGGTGGCGCGGATATGCTTCACGTAGGGCGCATGCAAAAGCGCGGTGGAGCCGGAGCCGCAGCCCTGTTCCAGCACCTCCATGTCGGGGCGCATATAGCTCCGGGTGATGGCAAGCTTTTTCTCGTAGGTCGCCATGTCCGAGATTTTGGCCCTGGCGTATTTCTCGGCCTTTTTGTCCCAGAATTTTTCCGATTTATCCATGATGGTCCCCGATGAGTGGTAGCGATAAGCGCCGATACAGCCTGACATCCACTGCCGGTGCAAGTCAATTAAGATAAAGGCGAATTTTTACGGGATGAAGAAAGATATATGGATGTCGGTTTTTTAAAGCAATTTCTGCCATACCGACTTTATCGCCAAATAGATATTCGCAATTATTTTCCGCAATAGATAATAAATTAGAGCGATGCATAAAAGGCCTATCATCGGCCCATATTGCGGGTTCGTGATTTCAATATGTACCGGAAAAACTAGAAAGGCTACGCCGGGCACGAGCATCAGAAGTAGATAGATGACAAGATATTCAAAAGTTGTCCGGATGTATTTTGTCACTTTTGTTTCCTTGGCGCCTATTTGAACTCACATCCACATTTTTCGCATTTTCGGGTGATCCAGATAGGCCCCGGCCACAGATCGAACAGAATGGGTTCACCCGGCTTTCTTCGCCATATCTGGAAGCCGCAATTCTGGCAGTTTTCAGTAATCATCAGGATAAAGATAAATAAAGATGATCCAACCATAATCGGGTTGCTCATGGCCGCTCCCAAGAAGGACATTGCCCAAATCAATAGTAATTCTATCCAGCATCTAATTTGATATTTCATTGTAAGAATTCCCCCTTAAGAAATTATTTCTCGTAATCCTCCAGAAGCGCCTGGTTATAGCGGCGCAGCACATCCTCGAGATGGACGATGCCGATGATTTCCCGGCGCACCTCGTCGTCGATCACCGGCAGGATTTCCTCGCCTTCGCGGGCGAACAGGTCGTTGGCATGCTCCAGATTGTCATTGGGCAGCAGCGGTTCATGGACCCGGCGGCAGATGTTGATGGCGTGTACCGGCCGTTGCTCTTCCGGGATGAACTCCTCGCCCGCGTCCTCGGCCTCAAGGCGCTTTTTCTCCTGCTCGGCGCGCGTTTCCTCGCGCTTGCGGTAATAGCGCCTGAGCTCCGGGAAGGTGATCTGGCCGACAATGCGGGCCTGCTCGTCAATAACAAACAGGTTGTTGTGGCCTTCCTCCAGGATCAGGGTGCGCACCCGGTCGAGCCCGGCTTCCTCACCCACCGTGGCGTAATCGTCGCGGATCAGGCCGCGGACCTGGGTGGTGCGCATCAAATGCCGGGCCATGCCGCCCTCCAGGTCGACGCCGTGCGCCTTCATCTGCAGATGGAAGAAGCTCGCCGCATGCAGGTAATGGTGGGTGATCAGGTTGCTGATCACCACGGCCACCATCAGCGCGGCGGTAATCTGGTAGTCGCCGGTGAGCTCGAACACGATCAGGATGGTGCTGATCGGGGCGCCGAGCACCGCCGAGCAGACCGCGCCCATGCCGACAATGGCATAGAGTCCCTGGCTGCCGGAGAGCTCCGGCGCGATCCGGGTGGCGATGATGCCGAAAGCGCCGCCGACCATGGCGCCGAGGAACAGGGTCGGGCTGAACACGCCGGTGCCGAAGCGGAAGGCGAGGCTGATGCTGGTGGCCGCGGTCTTGGCGACAATCAGCAGCAGCAGGAGGGTGAGCGGCAGCGCTTCCTTGAGGGCGCTGTCGGTGGTGCCGTAGCCGACGCCGAGGATATAGGGGCAGAAAATGGCCAGTCCGCCCACCGCGAGGCCGCCGAAAATGGGCCGGGTCCAGTCGGGCAGGCGGCTGGTCTCCATCACTTTGGCGGCCACATTCTCGGTAAAGAAGACGCTCCTGATGAAGATGATGGCGGCGATGGCGCTGACCACGCCGAGGATCAGGAAGGCCGGGAATTCATAAAAGCTGGAGATCTGGTAATCGGGAATGATGAAGGCCGGATAATCGCCGAGGTGAATGCGGGAGATGATGGCGGCGGTGACCGAGGCAATCACGATCGGCGCGAAGGCGTGCAGGGCGTAATGGCCGAGCACCACCTCGAGGGCGAAGAACACCCCGGCAATGGGGGCATTGAAGCTGGCGGAGGTGGCGGCGGCGACCCCGCAGCCGAGGATGGTGCGGGCCACGCTGTCCGAGAGATGCAGGCGCTGCGCAAACCAGGAGGCGATGGTGGCGCCGAGATGCACCACCGGGCCCTCGCGGCCGGCGGCGGAGCCGCTGCCCAGCGCAATGGCGGCGGCAACGGCGCTGACCAGGCCCTTGGCCGTAGGGATGCGGGTATGGTGCAGGGCGTTGGCCTCGATCACCTCGACAAAGCTGTAGGCACGGTTTTCCCGGAGGATAAAGCGGTAAATCAGGGCGACAAACAGGCCGCCGAGGGTGGTGGCGAGCAGGATTTTCCACCATACCAGCGCCATGACATAGTCGAGGATATTTTCCGCGCCGGTCTCCAGGGTATGGGCCTGGACCAGCAGGATCAGCTTGCGGAACAGGATTGCTGCATAGGCGACAAACACGCCGATCAGTACCGCAAGCACGGTACTGACGACCTTGTCATGGGTGCGGATATACTGCCGGGTGTCCCGGCGCAGCAGCAGGAGCGGCGCTTTCAGGAAGCGGGGCAGATGCAGGAAATGCTTTTCGTATTTATCTGCCATGACGCGCGGGGCGGTGCTCCCTGGGGTTGACTGTTCAGCCTTTTTTCGGCCGGCGGATGCCGATGGAGCGCCCCTTTTCCCGCGGGGTCGGATATTTCAGATGCTCCTCGTAGACCCTGCGCAGACATCTTATCTGTTCTTCGGAAAAGCGGGTCGGCCGGCGCTCGTCCACATCCACATGCAGGGAAATCTGTTCCATGGTGGCGGACAGGAGATGTTCCTCCTTGTGCACCAGGCGCATGAAATAATGGATGAACTTGCTGTCCATGTCGAGGAACTGGAAATGCACCTTGACCGGGGCGCCCTGGTTCAGTTCATGCTGGTAGGTGACGTGGTTTTCCAGGGCAAACATGGAGCGGTGGCTGGTGCGTACATAGTCCAGTCCAAGATCCACGGATTCCAGAAAATTATTCAGGGCCTGGTCAAACAGAAGGATATAATAGGCCATATTCATATGGCCATTAAAATCAATCCACTCTTCTTTTACGGTGGCTTCGAGCATGACCGGACCGTATTGTTCTTCTCTCGACATAATCAAGCCCTTGAAGCTGGTCCTGAAGCGGGTTTCCTCTAGCATTTTGTCTTATTTTTGTCATTTATCCCCGATTGAAAAAGAGTTGTCATCCCCTTTTTGGTAATTTTAGCCAAAAAACATAAAATATGCTGTGAAATTAATTATTTGTCCGCAAGCGCGACATATTATTGCCACTGTTTGTGCGTCATGTATAATTTGCGAACACCACCGCTCACAGAGATGAAAAACAGGCCGAAAAAGGCCTGAGACATGACTGATCCTTGGGGAAAGGCAGAATAAAAATTGAAAAAGGTAGGAATCGGGCTCGCCATAATCGTTGTCCTTCTCCTGGGCACCCTTCTTGTGGTCCCGGGCTTCATGGACTGGAACCAGTATAAAAGCCAGATCGAGGAACAGGCCTCCCGCCTGACCGGTCGCAATGTGCGTATTGCCGGCGATATTTCCCTGTCGATTCTGCCGTCCCCGGCGCTCAGCGCGGGGGATGTGAGCGTCTCCAACATTGACGGCGGTATCGCCGCGCAGATGCTGACCCTGAAGGCGCTTGATGTGAAGGTGGCCTTTTTTCCGCTGATCCGGGGCAATATCAAGGTCAAGAAATTCATTCTGGTGGAGCCGGTGCTGGCGCTGGAGCTTTTGGCCGACGGGCGCACCAACTGGGACTTTTCCGACCCGAACGCCCCGGCGGAGAAGGGGGGGGGCGCTGACCTCAGCCTGGAGAAATTCCAGATCAGCAACGGCACCGTGAGTTATGAGGATGTGGCGGCCGGGCGCAAGGAACTGCTGCGCAATATCAATGCGGACCTGTCCATCAGCAGCCTGCAGGGGCCCGTGAGCTTGGACGGCAAAGCCAAATACAAGGACCTGCCGCTGGCGGTGGCGCTGGAGATGGGCAAGATGCGGGACGGCCGCAAGGTGCCGTTGACGCTGGAGGCGTCCTATCTCGGCGACAAGGTGACCGGCAAGTTTATCGGCGGCGCCCTGCTGGATAGTGAGAACGGCGAACTGGACGGCAAGCTCAGCCTGGCGGCAAAGGACCTGTCCGACCTGGTGGATGTGATGACGGCGCTGGGCCGCAACGGCGAGCCGGACGTGCCTGCAGTCCAGTCGGTGGACTATAACAAACCTTTCAGTATGGAGACCGGCGTGAAAGCGACACCCTCCAGCCTGACCTTGTCGGAGCTGGATCTGACCTTGGGGGAAACCCGCGGCCAGGCTTCGCTCAATGCCACCTTGGGGGAACGGATCAGCTTTGACGGCAAACTGGCGCTGAACAGCATAGAGCTGGAGCCCTTCCTGAAGATCATGGAAGCCCAGGCTGCGGCCGACAGCAAGGCCGCCAAACTGGTGCCTGCGGAGCAGAAGGCACCGGATTACAGTTTCCTGGAACAGGTGGACGGGACCCTGGACTTCAGCCTCGGTGCACTGAAATATAATGACAAGATCGCTAGCCAGATTTCCCTGAAGGCGACCGCTGCCGGCGGGCAGATCGAGATCAGCGACGTCCATGTCAATATGCCGGGAGGATCCGACTTCTCCTATGCCGGGGCAGTGAGTTTTGACGACCACCACCCGGTGCTGAGCGGCAAACTGTCCCTGGTCTCCGGTAACCTGCGGGGGCTGCTGGAATGGCTGAAAGTGGATATCTCCGCTATTCCCAGTGGGCGCCTGACCCGGTTTTCCTTTGCCAGCGACGTGCGGGCGACGGAAAAACTGATCCAGGTGTACGGCATCAGTGGCGTGGTGGATACCTCGCGCTTTTCCGGGGGGCTGTCCTATGCGGTCCAGGACCGGCTGGCGCTTGGTCTGGACATGAAAGTGGACAATGTCAACCTGGACAGCTACCTGCCGGCCAGAGATCCCAAGGCTGAACCGCTGGACCTCAAGGCCCTGCTTGCCCCGCTGGGCGGTTTTGACGCCAACTTCATCCTGGCGGGCAGCAATGTCACGCTGCAAAACAGTAAAGTCTCCAGTGTGCGGGCCGAAGGGGTGCTCAAGGGCGGCAACCTGCGGCTGACCCAGTTTGACCTCAAGGATATGGCCGGACTGGATGTTCGGGCGACCGGCGACGCCAGCAGTCTGGCCGACACCCCCCGGATGTCACTGGACCTGTTTGCCTCGGCCAAGGACCTGGGGCGGTTGCAGCGCAGCCTGAAACTGGAAAACGGTGTGGACCTGAAAAATATGGGTGCGTTCAGCCTGACCGGAACGGTAAAAGGCGGGCTCGACAGTCTGGCGCTCGACCTGAATGGCCGCCTCGGCACCAGCACGGTCAAAATGGCCGGCGATGTACGGGCCGCGACCCTGAAGCAGCTCCCGGAAGTGGGCAGCGTGGACCTGAAGATCGATGCTTCGGGCAGCAGCCTCAGCGCCCTGATTGACCAATGGAACCTGCCCATGACGGCGCCGCTGTCCGGGGACGACCGGCCGGTCAAGATTGCCGGCACGGTCAAGGGCAGTGAAAAAATGCTGAACCTGGACGGCAGTCTTGCCATTGCCGGGGGCACCGTGACCTTCAAGGGGCGCACCCAGGCTCAGGCAGAAGGACGAAGTTTCGATTTGGCGACGGATGTCAGCAGCAATGATGTCAGGACCTTTGTGCGCGGGCTGGGGGTCGATTTCCGGCCGTCCCGGAAGTCTCTTGGCAAGCTTTCTTTGAAGAGCCAGTTGTCAGGCACCGAGAAGAATATGAAACTGCAGAATATTGCCGGTAACATCGGGACCATCAAGGTCAACGGGTCCGGCGCGCTGGACCTGGCCGGGGATATTCCAAAGTTTGATCTTACCCTGACTGCCGGGACCATACCCCTGCATCACTATCTGGCGGACGAACCGGTCAAAAAAGCCGGGGCGGACAAGAAATGGGGCGACTGGTCGAAGGACCCCATTGATCTGGAGCCGCTCCGCTCCGTGGAAGGCAAGGCGACGGTGACTGCCGCCAGCCTGACCTATAATGACTATGTGTTTGAAAATCCAAGTTTCGTGGCCGAGCTGAAAGGCGGCAAGCTGACCATTCGCGACTTCACCGGCCGCCTGTTCGGGGGCGCGGTGAAAATGGCCGGCAGCCTGGGGGGCACCAATATGGCGGAACTGGATCTGGATATGTCTCTGACCAAGGCGTCCCTGTCCCAGGCGACCAAGGTTGCCGGCGGGATCAGCCCGGTGACCGGCTATTTCGATTTTGACGGCAAGTTTACCGGCAAGGGGATCAGCCAGAATGCGCTGGTCTCTTCGCTGGCGGGCACCGGCAACCTGACGGCGTCCGCGGGGATGATTAACGGACTGGATATCCCCAAACTGAGCAGCCAGCTGTCGGACATGAAATCGGCCGGGGATTTTGTCAAACTGCTGGCCGTGTCCCTTGGCAAGGGACAGACCCCCTATAAAGGGGGCAAGAGCACCATCACCATGAAAAACGGCATGGCCCAGTTCAGTCCCATGGACCTGGAGCTGGAGGGCGCCAAGACAGGCATCAACCTGGCGGTGAACATGTTCCAGTGGAAACTGGATATGGACGGCAGCTTGTCGCTGGTGGACCATCCCGATGCGCCGCCCCTTGGCCTCAGCGCCACTGGGGCGATCAATAGCCCGAAGCTGCAGTTTCAGACCTCCAGGATCAAGGAATATGTGGCCTCCAAAATCGCCTCCAACATGTTGCAGAATATGATCGGCGGCAATGAAGGGCTGAAGGGTATCTTTGGCGTGCCGGGAACCCAGCAGGAAGGGACGACTACCGAACAGGCCCCGGCGGAGGAACAGCCGAAAGAGACGCCTGAAAACCTGGGCCGGAAACTGCTGGAAAAGCTGTTCCAGAAACCGGAACAGAAAGAAGAAACTCCGCCCCAGTAAGAGGCGGACTAGTTCTTCAGGGCGTTCTCAAGGACAAAGATGCGAATGGCGCTGGACAGGTTGCCCTGCCGGGTCTTGTCGATTTCGGTCACCAGTTCGCCAAGGCTCAGGCCCTGCGCTTTGGCGAGCCGTTTAAACTCCCGCCAGAAGATATTTTCCAGTGTGATGCTGGTGGCATGGCCGGCGATGAGCAGGGAATGTTTTTTCAGCTCGTGATCATCGCCGGGCATTGTTCCAGTTCCTAAATATTCTGCCTAGATATTCTGGAAGAAATCGTTGCCCTTGTCGTCGACGACGATAAAGGCGGGGAAATCTTCCACATCGATTTTCCAGACCGCTTCCATGCCGAAGTCCTCGAAGTCCAGCACTTCCACTTTCTTGATATTGTTCTGGGCCAGGATGGCGGCCGGGCCGCCGATGGAACCAAGATAGAAACCGCCGTGTTTTGCGCAGGAATCTGTGACCTGTTTGCTGCGGTTGCCTTTGGCCAGCATGATCATGCTGCCGCCCAGGGCCTGGAAAGCATCCACATAGCTGTCCATGCGGCCGGCGGTGGTCGGGCCGAAGGAGCCGGAGGCATAGCCTTCCGGGGTCTTGGCCGGGCCGGCATAATAGACGATGTGGTTTTTCAGGTAGTCGGGCATGGGTTCCCCGGCCTCGATCTTTTTCAAAATCGCGGCATGGGCCAGGTCGCGGGCGACCACAATGGTGCCGGTCAGGCTGAGCCGGGTCTTGATCGGATACTGGCTGAGCTGGGCGCGGATTTCGTCCATGGGCCGGTTCAGGTTCACTTTGACCACGTCGCCGCCCAGGTCCTCATGGGTAACGTCAGGCATATATTTGGCCGGGTTGGTCTCCAGCTGCTCGAGGAAGATGCCGTCCCTGGTGATCTTGGCCTTGGCCTGGCGGTCGGCGGAACAGGACACACCGATGCCGATCGGCACGGAAGCGCCATGACGGGGCAGGCGGATCACTCGCACATCGTGGCAGAAATATTTGCCGCCGAACTGGGCGCCAATGCCGAAATTGCGGGTCATTTCATGAATTTTTGCTTCAAGTTCCGGCACCCGGATGGCGTGGCCGAAGCTGTTGCCTTCGGTTGGCAGGTTGTCCAGGTCACGGGCGCTGGCCAGTTTGACGGTCTTCAGGTTCATTTCGGCGCTTAAGCCCCCGACGACAACGGCCAGATGATAGGGCGGGCAGGCCGCCGTCCCCAGGGTGCGGATTTTCTCATCCAGGAATTCAAGCAGCTTGTCTTCGCGCAGTACCGCCGGGGTCTGCTGATGCAGGAAGGTCTTATTGGCGGAACCGCCACCCTTGGCCATGAACAGGAATTTATATTCATTGCCGGGCACCGTATAGAGGTCGAGCTGGGCCGGAGCATTGTTCTTGGTGTTCTGTTCCTCGAACATTTTGATCGGGGCCAACTGGGAATAGCGCAGGTTGGTGTGGGTATAGGTATCGACCACACCCTGAGTCAGTGGCTGGCCATCGTCACCGTCGGTCCAGACATATTGACCTTTTTTGCCGATCACGATGGCGGTGCCGGTGTCCTGGCAACTGGGCAGGGTCATGCCGGCGGCTACATTGGCGTTTTTCAACAGTTCAGTAGCGACGAAGCGGTCATTGTCGCTGGCTTCGGGATCATCCAGAATGCTGGCCAGCTGCTGTAGATGGCCGGGGCGCAGAAGGTGGGCGATGTCGCGCATGGCTTCCCGGGCGAGAAGGCGCAGGCCTTCCGGCTCGACTTTCAGGACTTCCTTGCCGTCGACTTCGAGGACGGAAACATAATCGGAGGTGATCTTCCGATAGGGCGTTTCGTCTTTGCCAAGAGGATACATATCTGTGTAATTGAGATCGGTCATTTAACCACCCTTCCTATACAGGCCAAACCAGAGTCAGCTTCTAACTATAGAATTCGGGGCGGCTCGCCAAGCCAAAATTCGGAAAATTTGCCGAGAACCGGGAGAGCGGGCCCCCGGGTCATTAAGGAATGTTTCGGTTATGTTGCACTAATCCGGCATAGTGTTAACAAAATAGCGGGCAAGCGATTTTGCGGTGACATAAAAAGTTAACAACGGGGCAGTTTTAACTTTTTGACAGGCGGATTTTATGTTAGATTATTATACAGTTCTTTTATGCAACACGGGTCCATATGTGGGGCAGGGACGACGTCTGTGTGCAGGCAGTTGGGCAGAGGGAAAATCCAGGAAAACCGAGATAAATATCTACGCTAAGCAGACGATAATCAGATTAGTTTATTTTTGAAATAATGCAGGGTTTTCCCTGCATTTTTATTTTTTGCGGAAACTGTCCAGGGTAACAACATTATCCCCGTCCTCACTTTCCTTTCCACCGCCAGCTTTTTCTTCGTTGTCGCCGGCGACGCCCGTCAGGGCAGTCATCTCGTCCATGCCTTCAGGGGTCTCTTCGTCCTCATCCTCCATGGCGTCGATTTCATTGCTGTGGAAATGCAGGCCAAAATCCACGCTGGGATCAAAAAATCCGATCAGGGCGGCATAAGGCACATAAAGATGTTCTTTTTTGCGGTTGAAACTGAGCGAGATTTCAAAATGTTCGTCATCCGCCAAGAGATCCCAGAACTGGTTCTGGAGAACAATGGTCATTTCGTCGGGATAACGTTCCCGCAGGTAGGGAGGGATTTTTACATCCGGATTATCGGTCCTGAAGGTGATGTAGAAATGATGGTCGCCCGGTAACCCATTGTCTGCGGTATGCTGCAGGATATCCCTGACCACCGACAGCAGGGCGTTCTGAACCATTTCATCATAATGGATTGTCGTATCATTCATCCCGATAACTATAGACCTTTTTCGTTGCACTGGGGATCAGGTTTCATCGAATCCCTTTTCACCGTTTATAACGGCTAATAATTCCTGTTGCGAGTCTGAATTTGGTCGGCAGGTCGGGAGAATATCCATATGGGCAGGGGTAAAGTGAAGGGCTTCTGTTGCTAGGTGCCCTTCGAACCCCGCGTAGCGTATGCTATTAAGCTGCTACAGCAAATGCTTCGTTATCGTTAGCATTTATCAAGTTTGACCCGTCACAGCGGTATCATGCTGGGCAAAAAGACTATCTTTATCACGCACGTCGATCCTAATTTCGCCCCCATCATAAAAACATGCTCAAAACCGGTCTTTAAACACGAATAAGGAACATTATTCTTATGGTGGAGGCGCCGGGTACCGCCCCCGGGTCCGAAACGTCTATTCCATAGGCTCGTTTATTGCCATAGTTGGTTGCCCAACATCCCTAATATAGGGATTGCGGGTTAAAATTTAAATAGCCATCTTCAGATTTTTATGTAATGACCTATATAAGAATTACAGACTTCCAAAGGTAGGAATTCAAAGGCAAAATGCGGCAATATCAGGATCTCATGCGTCATGTCCGGGACAATGGCGTAAAAAAGGAAGACCGGACCGGAACCGGTACAGTCAGTGTTTTCGGGTATCAGATGCGATTTGACCTGGAACAAGGTTTTCCCGTCCTGACGACAAAAAAGCTGCACCTTAAGTCCATTATCCATGAATTGCTCTGGTTCCTCGCCGGTGACACCAATATCGGGTATCTGAAGGAAAAGGGTGTCAGTATCTGGGACGAATGGGCTGACGACCAGGGCAACCTGGGGCCGGTTTACGGTCATCAATGGCGGTCCTGGCCGGCCCGCGACGGCGGCACCATCGACCAGATCACCAAGCTTGTGGAGATGATTAAAACCAACCCGGATTCCCGGCGTCTTATCGTGTCCGCCTGGAATGTCGCCGATGTCGACAATATGGCCCTGCCGCCGTGCCATTGCCTGTTCCAGTTTTACGTGGCGGACGGCAAGCTGTCCTGCCAGCTCTACCAGCGCAGTGCCGATATTTTCCTCGGCGTGCCCTTTAACATCGCGTCTTATGCGTTGCTGACCATGATGCTGGCCCAGGTTGCCGGCCTGAAACCGGGTGAATTTGTTCATAGTTTCGGCGACGCGCATCTTTACCTCAACCACCTGGACCAGGTGGAAGAGCAGCTCAGGCGCAAGCCTTTGCCGCTCCCGCAAATGAAGATCAATCCGGACGTCAGCGATATTTTTGACTTCAAATTCGAGGATTTCGAACTGGTGGATTATGAAGCCCACCCCCATATCAAGGCACCGGTGGCAGTATGAGTGTAAAAGTATCCCTGATCGTGGCAATGGCGGAAAACCGGGTTATCGGCAAAGATAACACGCTGCCCTGGCGGATTTCCTCGGACCTGCAGTATTTCAAGGAAAAAACCATGGGCAAGCCGGTGATCATGGGGCGCAAAACCTTTGACTCCATTGGCCAGCCGTTGCCGGGCAGAACCAATATCGTCATTACCCGGGATACTTCTTTCGGGCCCGAAGGCGTGATACCGGCTTTCGAGCCGGAAATGGCGCTGGATGTGGGGCAGAGCCTGGCGGCGGCCAAGGGACTGGAAGAGGTCATGGTCATCGGCGGCGCCCAGATATATGATCTTGTCATGCCGCAGGCGGACAGGCTGTATCTGACCCTGGTCAAGGGGCAGGTTGAAGGGGACGCTTTGTTTCCCGAGTTTGAGCATCATGAATGGCTGGAGTATTCCCGCGAAGACAGGCTGGCGGGCGAAAAAGACAGTCATGACTATAGCTTACTGGTTCTGGACCGCCTGTAATCCCCCTGTTAATACATTAACTTGTTAAGAGCGTTAATAAATCGTTAACGCTCATTAGGCTATTCTTATTATAAGACAAACAATATAATATTTCGAAATTTCGCGTACCCAACCCGCATAGGCCGGTCAGCCGGGGGTTTTTAATCGGAAAAAGGCATTTGGGATGTTGTAACAATGACACCTGTAGAGGCAAAAGTCACCGATGATCTGGACCTGGTATTTCATTTCAAAAATGAAATAAACCCGGCGTCTGGTGAGGATGATTTTGTCGTTGAAGACTATAAGGTACTGAAAAGGGATCTGTTTCATGCAGATCCCGGCAATATTATCGGTCATTTTACGCCGGATTTTATCCCCAGGTCTGTTCAAAAGCAAATTCGCCGGAGCATGCTGAACGTTCTGCGGAATGGTCAGGCAATCACCGAAATCATCCAGTGGTCTGAAACCCGGGAGAAGCCTTCAGCTTTTATTTTCGATGATGATGAAGTCCAGTGGGTCAAGCATCATATCGTTTCGCTGGGTGGTGACCGCTTGCTTGTACTTGTCAAGGACGAGACGCCGCAGATGCGCCGTGATCTGCTCTATGCCAGCCGGGCCCGCACCCTGGAAAAACTGGCTGCTGGCAAGCCCCTCAAGGAGGTGCTTGAAGTCCTGGCCCTGACGACAGAAGAAAATTTCCCGGGAATGATGTGTTCCATTTCCCTTTATGACAAGGAAAAGGGGCTCCTGAAATACGGCGCGGCCCCCAATGTGCACGAGACGCTTCGGCAGAAGCTGGTTGAGGGAATACCTGTCGGACCGGGTATTGGAGCCTGTGGGCGGGCGGCGGCAACCCGCGAGATCGTTATTACCGAAAATATTGAGACAGACCCCAATTGGGAGGGTTATCGCGACTTGGGACCGGAATATAATCTGGCCTCTATCTGGGCTTTTCCTGTTTTTTCCAGGGACGCCGAAGTGCTTGGCACATTTTCGTTATATTGTCCGGTACCCAGTTCTCCCTCGGCAGAAAGCCGCGAAATTATCCAGGAATGCGCCCATATTGCCGGGATCGCCATCAGTCACAGTGTTGCGGAATATAAAACCCTTCTGGCGCTGGAGGAAGCCCGGCAGGCCAACAAGGCGAAAACCGAGTTTCTTGCCAACATGAGCCATGAACTTCGGACGCCGCTGAATGCCATTCTCGGCTTTTCAGAAGTCATGTCGGAGCAATTGTTTGGCGCCCTGTCCGACAAATATCGCGACTATGCGGAAAAAATTCACAAGTCCGGCACACTCCTGTTGAGCCTGATTAGTGATCTGCTCGATGTATCGCGCATTGAGCAGGGTAAATTCAAGATCGAAAAAGAGTCCATAGATGTGGATGAAATGATCGCCAGCACACTGTCGGTTGTCGAGGAGTGGGCCTCCGAGGCCGGTGTCCGCCTTCGCCGCAAACCGGGCAAGAGCAGCTGCAAATTGATGGCTGACAGACGGGCAATGCAGCAGGTGCTGCTCAATCTTGTTTCGAATGCCATCAAATTTACCGGTGCCGGCGGGGAAGTCACGGTATCCTGCTCTGACTGTTCCCGGAACAAGATTTCACTGGTCGTGTCTGATTCCGGTATCGGTATCCCTGAGGAACAGATTGTCAAAATAACCAAGCCCTTCCAGCAGGTGGGGAATATCTATTCCCGAACCTACCAGGGCGTGGGGCTTGGGCTCTATATCGTCAGTGAGATTGTCAAGCTGCACGAAGGTGTGCTTGATATTGAAAGTACGCCGGGTCAGGGCACTACCGTACGGGTCACTCTGCCTCTGTCCTGAATTTTCTGCAGATTGTCCTGCAATCACAGGTTGGATTACCGAAAATTTCCTTCTTGGCATGGGGGAATGTTACAGAATTATGACTTTAACGTGAACTTTAAGGCTCCGTAACACTCTTTTAACAAAAACTGCCAATTATCTCAGGCGGATAGTCAATAAAGTTAATAATTTAGTTGGGTAAAATAATAAAACTGAGGTTCGCGGATGATCATGTCTATGGAAGACAGGGTGGAAATTCTGGCCATTGATGTGCCTGTGGTCACCCCCAATACCTCCTGCGAGGAAGTCTATCATCTGTTTCAGGAAGATCCGGACCTGCTTGCGGTCACGGTATTGCAGGATGGCCAGCCCATTGGACTTGCCCACCGGACTGACCTGACGCTGGCGCTGGCGGACCGTTTCGGCAACGCCCTGTTTGCCCGCAAACCGATCTCTACCCTGATTACCGAAACGCCGCTTATTGTCGACGCCGGCAACAGCATCGATTTCCTCAGCAATATGCTGGCCTATGACGCCACCCATGCCCTGCAAAAGGGGTTTATTATCTGCAGGGGGTCGGAATATATCGGCGTGGGAACGGCTATTTCCCTGTTGCAGGCCAGTATCGAGCGTACCCGGCGCCGGGCCGAAGAGCTGCAAAAAGCGAAAACCATTGCCATTCAGGCCAATAAAAGCAAATCCGCCTTCCTTGCCAATATGAATCATGAACTGCGCACCCCTCTCAATGCGATTATCGGTTTTACGGAGATGATCCAGAAGGAAGCCTATGGCCCGATCGAGCAACCGGAATACCGGGAGTATGTTGATATCGTCAACGCCAGTGGCAACCATCTTCTGAATGTGATCAATGCCATTCTGGACATGTCCAAGATTGAAGCCGGCAAGATGGAAATGCGCGAGCAGGAGTGCGATATTTTTGATCTGGTGCAGCAGGTTTCCCGGATGATGACGTCCACGGCCGGCAAGAAGAATATAGGCCTGGAGATGGATTTGCCGGACGATCTTCCCGATTTATGCTGTGACCCAACCATGGTCCGCCAGATCCTGTTGAACCTGATCTCCAATGCCATTAAATTTTCTCCGGACGATACGGTAGTCTCCCTGACCGTGCGTGTTACCGACTGCGGTAATATGGAAATTTCTGTGCAGGATCACGGGGTTGGTATTTCCCGGGAAAATATAGAAGCTGTGGTCAAGCCATTCTTCCAGGTCGATGGTGACCTGAACCGTGCACAGGAAGGGACCGGCCTGGGGCTGTCCATCGTCAAGGCCTATCTTGAATTGCACCAGGCGCGGCTGGATATTGAGAGCGAGCTGGGCCAGGGGACCAGAGTTATTGTGACCTTCCCGCTTGCCCGTGTCATCTGCGTGGAAAAGCCCTGCTGTGATGCCGACGCTGCGGCAATTGCCGAATAATCTATAATCCAAGCCTTGGAATTTCGATCTTTGGACAGCGGTCCATCACCACTTTCAGGCCATGTTTCACAGCCTTGTCGGCGGCTTCCCGGTTAATCACACCCAGTTGCATCCAGACGGCCCCGGCGCCTGCTTCTATGGCTTGGTCGACTGCACCGGCGGCATCTTTTGAATTGCGGAAGATATCCACCATGTCGATAGAAGCCGGGATATCGGACAGCGAGGCATAGACCTTGCGCCCATAGAGTTGCTGGCCGGCCAGACCGGGATTGACCGGATAGACGTCATAGCCCTTGTCCAGCAGGAATTTCAGGACGCTATTGCTGGCTCGGGCCGGCTTGTCGCTGGCGCCAACCAGGGCGATGGTTTTGACGTCTGTCAGCAGGGCGGCGAGGTCCTGGTCGGTCGTAATCAGGCTCACGGCAGCTGTTCCATGATCTTGCGGGCAATTTCAAGGTAGGCCTGCGCATGGGGACTTTCCGGATCCTTGACGACGATGGGGGTGCCGGCGTCGGAACTTTCCCGGATGTCCATATGCAGGGGAATTTCGCCCAGGAAAGTGATCCCTTTTTCGGCCGCGGTTTCCCGGGCGCCGCCATGGCCGAAAATGTCGCTGCGTTCGCCGCAGCTGGGGCACAGGAAATAACTCATGTTCTCGATCAGGCCGAGGACCTTGGTGTTTGTCTTGTTGAACATGTCCAGTCCCTTGCGGGCGTCAATCAGGGCGATGTCCTGCGGGGTGGAGACAATTACGGCGCCGTCAAGTTCCACCGTCTGCACCAGGGTCAGTTGTGCGTCGCCGGTGCCCGGCGGCAGGTCGACCACCAGCACATCCAGTTCACCGTCCAGGTCCCATTTTACATCGCGCAGCATCTGCTGGATGGCGCCCATGACCATGGGGCCGCGCCAGATGGTGGCCGTGTCCTTTTCCAGCAGGTAGCCGATGGACATGGTGGCCAGGCCGTGGCTGAAAACCGGGGTGATTTTACCGTCGCCCAGGCTTTCGGGGCGGGTATCTTCGGTGCCGAGCAGGCGCGGAATGGAGGGACCGTAGATATCAATATCAAAAACCCCGGCTTTGAGGCCCAGCGCCCCCAGTGCCAGGGCCAGGTTGACAGAGGTGGTCGACTTGCCCACCCCGCCTTTGCCGCTGGCCACGGCAATGACATGTTTTACGCCGGGGACTTTTTTGGCCGGGCCGCTGCTTGCGCCGTGCGGCATAGGCGACTTTGGTGCGGCATTTGGTTTTGCAGCGGGTTGGTCACTTCCGGCGGGACGTTCTGCGGTCAGCACCGAGGTCACCCGGTTGACCCCGTCCAGGGCGAGCAGCGCCTCATCCGCCTGGCGGCGCAGAGCTTCCATTTCATTGGCCTCGGCGGGCACGATCTCCAGGGCAAATGTGACATGGTCGCCGTTCAGTTTCAGGCCCTGCACCATACCCAGTGACACGATATCCCGTCCCTTGGCCGGGTGCTTGATGTTGCCCAGCAATTCGAGCAGACTTTTCTCGTCGATTTTCTTTTTATTTTTCTTGATATTGAACATTAATTTCCTACCTAATAGGGGACTTGTCGAGCTGTCTCTGTCCGTTGAATAAACGGTCTGCTTAGCATATAAGGTAGTCAGACGGATTTGTAAGAGGAAAACTGTAACTTTCCCCTTAAAAGCATTGATATAATCAAGGAGGTATGAATGCCCTGGCAAAGTAATGGTGGTGGAGGAGATCGAGGACCCTGGGGACAGGGACCCCGCAGAGGCGGGGGCGGCGGTCAGGAGCCACCCAACATTGAGGATCTGATCCGCAAAGGCCAGGACAAATTCAAAAATACCTTTTCCGGCAATGTGGGCGGTGGAAAAGGCTTTTCATTGCTTCTGCTGCTTGTCATCGGCGGCTGGCTGCTGACTGGATTCTACCGGGTTAATACCAACGAGGCAGGTGTCGTCCTGCGCTTTGGTGAATGGACGGAAACAACCTCTCCGGGTCTTCATTATCACCTGCCGGCGCCGATCGAGACCGTGATCAAACCAAAAGTCACGGAAATCAACCAGATCGATATCGGCTTCAAGGGTACAGGCTCTGTTCAGGGAATAAACTATTCGGTGGACCTGGCCAAGGAACGGCAGATGCTGACCGGCGACGAGAATATCGTCGATGTGGAATTTTCCGTCCTGTGGCGGATTTCGGACGCCGGCAAATATTTGTTTAAAGTCGATAATCCGGCACAGACCATACGCACGGTGGCCCAAAGCGCGGTCCGTGATATCATCGCCCGCACCCCGATCCAGCAGGCCCTGACGGCTGGTCGCGGCAGTATCGAGCGGGAAGCGCGCGAGAATATCCAGGCCATTCTGGATGAATATGAATCTGGTGTGGAAGTCACCCAGATCAAGCTGACCAAAGTGGATCCGCCAGCCCAGGTGATCGAGGCCTTTCGCGAAGTGCAGCGGGCGGAAGCCGACCGGGAAAAAACGGTGAACCAGGCGGAAGCATATAAAAACGATATCGTTCCCCGGGCCCGTGGTGAAGCGGCGAAAATGATGCAGGAAGCCGAAGCCTACAAGGCCCAGGTGATTGCCAAGGCCGAAGGGGAGGCGTCCCGTTTCCTGGCCGTGTATGAGGAATACAAGCAGGCCAAGGATGTAACCCGCAAGCGGATGTATCTGGAGACCATGGAGCAAATCCTGGCCAACATCGACAAGGTCCTGATCGAGAAGGAGGGCGGGGTCGTGCCCTATCTTCCTCTCAATGAACTGAAGAAAAAACAATAAGAGCGGATCAGGAGAAAAAAGATGAAAAAAATCGGATCAATTGGTGCGCTGGTCGTTCTTGGAGCTCTTATCCTGGTGATCGGGGCGTCTATATTTACCGTCAGGGAAACCGAGCAGGCGCTGGTTCTGCAGTTCGGGGAGCCGAAACGGACCGTGCGTGAGCCGGGACTGAATTTCAAGATTCCGCTGGTGCAGAATGTTGTGTATATGGAAAAACGCATCCTGCTGCTGGACAGCCCGGAACAGGAAGTTATCACCGAGGACCAGAAACGGGTCATTGTTGATGCCTTCACAGAATTGCGTATTCTGGATCCGCTGAAGGTGTACCAGACCGTACGCAATGTGCAGGGTGTGCAGACCCGTATGGCCACCATCGTCAATTCCAACATGCGCGAGGTGTTGGGCCGGATGCAGTTTACGGCTATTCTCAGTGGCGAACGCGACGAATTGCGCGCGGAGATTATGAAGTCTGTTGGACCGGAAGCTGAACAGCTTGGTGTCCAAGTGGTGGACGTGCGCATTCGCCGGACAGATTTGCCGGTGCAGAACAGCCAGAATATTTTCCAGCGCATGGAAGCGGAACGTGACCGCGAGGCCCGCGAAGCCCGCGCCCTGGGTGAAGAAGAGGCCGCGCGCATCAAGGCGACGGCAGACAAGGAAAAAACCATTCTGATTGCTGAAGCGGAGCGTGACAGCCAGAAGCTGCGCGGTGAAGGGGATGCCATCGCGACCCGGACCTTCGCCAAGGCGTTCAGCCGGGATGCGGAGTTCTACTCCTTTTACCGCTCGCTGCAGGCCTACCGGAAAGCTATCGCCGATGGGAAAACCACCATGGTCCTGTCTCCGGACAGCGAGTTTTTCAGGTATTTCGGCGACAAAGAAGGAAAATAGCCATATCCCTTTTCGAAATACTGGCATTGGCGCTGGCCTCGGTTCTTGTGGTGGAAGGGGTGGTCTACGCCCTGTTTCCCGAGCAGATGCGCAAGATGATGCGTATGGCAATGACTATGCCGGAAATGACGCTCAGGATAACCGGGCTGGTTGCGGTTGTCCTGGGTATGGTCATTATTTATGCGATGAAATAGTGTAAAAATACGATCAAGGGGCTGGCAGGTGTCTATTTTGCGCCTAGATTTGTGATAACGTACAAAAAAACCTGGGAACACAGGTGGTCTATCTAGGGAAAAGAACAGCGTTCGGACCAACGGATTTGATTGGTCGGTACGTAAAATAAATCGGAAGATCTCAGGAATTGGTATGACGAAAGTGAAAAAATATCTCAGTAATATTCTGGTTGTCGCAATTTGCGTTGTTGCGATCCCGACAGCCGTATTTGCGAAAGGCGCCCCGGATAGTTTCGCGGACCTTTCGGACAAACTCCTGCCGACCGTTGTCAATGTCTATACCAAGCAGAATGTGCGGATCGACAGAAACGAGGGATTTCCTCAGTTCCCTCCCGGTTCCCCGTTTGAGGAGTTCTTCAAACGGTTTGAGGACCGCGACAACAATAACGGCGATGATGAAGGCAAGCGCCCGCGTACCCGCCAGCGCATGTCGCTCGGGTCAGGGTTTATTATTTCCGCAGACGGCATCATCATCACCAACAACCATGTGATTGACAAGGCGGACGAAGTGTCCGTCCGCATGCATGACGGCACCGAATATGATGCCGAAATCATCGGCAAGGACAGCAAGGTCGATGTGGCGGTGCTCAAGATCAAGGTGGACGAGCCGCTGCCGTTCGTGAAGTTTGGCGACGACAGCAAGTCCCGGGTCGGTGACTGGATCCTGGCCATCGGCAATCCCTATGGTCTTGGTGGATCAGTGACGGCCGGGATTATTTCCGCCCGCAACCGCGACATCAACAGCGGCCCCTATGATAACTACCTGCAGACCGATGCCTCCATCAACCGCGGCAACTCCGGCGGCCCCATGTTCAACATGGACGGTGAAGTGATCGGTATTAACACAGCCATCTACAGCCCCTCTGGCGGCAACATCGGGATCGGCTTTGCCGTGCCCAGCAGCCAGGCCAAACATGTGGTTGACCAGATCATGGAATATGGTCACACCCGTCGCGGCTGGCTCGGTGTCAGCATCCAGGCGGTGACCAAGGACATTGCCGAGAGCCTGGGCATGGACCGTGAATATGGCGCCCTGGTATCCAGCGTGAACAAGGAAAGCCCGGCGGACAAGGGTGGTGTTGAATCCGGTGATATCATCATTGAATTCGATGGCCAGGAAGTGGGTGAAATGCGTGAACTGCCACGCATCGTGGCCAATACCAAGATCGGCAAGACGGTCAAGGTCGTCGTCCTGCGCAAGGGTGACCGGAAAAACCTGAAAATCACCATTGCAGAGCTTGACGAGGAAGAGAAAGACGTGGTTCCGGCTACGGCTGACGAGGACCAGCCGGACATTCCGTCCGAAAAAGTGATTGGCCTGACCCTTGAGGACCTTACCGACAAGACCCGTGAAGCCCTTGATCTGGATGCGGACTTCAAAGGCGTTCTGATTGCCGGTGTGGAAAGCTACAGCCCGGCCTTCGAACGTGGTCTGCGTCGCGGTGACGTGATTGTTGAAGTCACACAGGAGGAAGTCTCCACTGTGGAAGAGGCGATCAGCCGGATTGATGAATTGAAGAAGAAAGGCCGCAAGTCCGTGCTTCTGAAAGTTTATCGCCGCGGCGATTACAGCCATGTGCCGGTGAAATTTGACGAGGATGAATAATCTCGCCACTGAACTAATCAAAAAGAAAGGCCGGGAAATTCCCGGCCTTTTTTGTGGTTGATCTTGTTTCCGGCCTAGCCGGTGACGAATTCGCTTTTCTGGAACCCCTGGATATAAAGCAGGGCGGTCAGGTCGCCGTGCCGGATCACCACATCGGCAGCCTTGGCCGCGGCCGGCTTGGGATGGAAGGCGACGCCCAGTCCCGCCGCATCGATCATCGGAATGTCATTGGCGCCGTCGCCGACGGCGATGGTCTGGCTCATTTCCAGGCCGGCAATGTCCTGGAATTCATGCAGGGAGTCGAGCTTGGTGTTGCTGTCGACGATGGGGTCTTCCACTTCGCCGGACAATTGGTCGCCGTCGATGCCGAGGATATTGCCGCGGTTGACCTGGAAGCCGGTGAGGCGCGCCACCCGGTCAGTGAAGAACGTAAAGCCGCCGGACACCAGCACGGTGTTGGCGCCGGACTTGTTCATGGTCTGCACCATTTCCACGGCGCCCGGGGTCAGGACCACACGCTCTTTAAATACTTTTTCCAGAACTGCGGTATCCATACCCCGGAGCAGGCCGACACGTTCCCGAAGCGCCTGCTCGAAATCCAGTTCGCCGCGCATGGCGGCTTCGGTGATGGCGGAAACCTTTTCCTTGAGGCCGGCAAAATCGGCCAGCTCGTCGATACATTCCACCTGGATGATGGTGCTGTCCATATCTGCGACCAGTAGTTTCTTGCGCCGATGCTGCAGCGGCTGCAGGGCAAAATCCAGTGCTTCCTGCTCCAGCAGCGGTGCAAGCGCCTCACGGGCAGCCTCGAGGTCGCTGTCGAAGGCGATATCGGCGGCTTCGCCTTCGCTGAGCCAGGCAATGTCCTCATGGACAGCGCCCAAGTCGGCCAGGGCATCTTTATACTGACGGAGCGTTTTCTCGGTCAGGCCGGGGGCGGCGGGATTGCTGATCAGGGTCAGGATATTCTTCATGGCACAGGTTCGGTAAATCAGTTACAAGTTCATATATGTGGTTTGGCCTATCGGTACACCAAGTGGTCCCGGAAGGCTATGGAAATTTGGTCATGAGTGACAAAAGTCAGAAAAATATCATATTGCTGGCCGGGCCGACCGCCAGCGGCAAGTCGTCCCTGGCACTTCAGTGGGCGCGGGAGCAGGACGGCGAGATCGTCAATGCGGACAGCATGCAGGTCTATGCCGAACTTCGCGACCTGACCGCCCGTCCGTCTGAAGAGGAGGAGCGGCTCTGCCCGCATCATCTCTATGGCGTGCTCAGCGGCGATGATCCCTGTTCGGCGGAACGCTGGCGGCAGATGGCGCTGCCGGTGATCGAGGAGATCTGGAGCCGCGGCAAGCTGGCCATCGTTGTGGGCGGCACCGGTCTTTATTTCAAGACCCTGCTGGAGGGCCTGTCGCCGGTGCCGGAGATCGATCCCGCGATCCGGGAACGGGTCCGCACAGAAGTGGCGGATGAGGGACCGGAGGCGGCGTGGGAAAAGCTTAAGGAGCTTGACCCGGACTGGGCGGACAGGATCTCCCCCATGGACGGCCAGCGCATCGCCCGGGGCCTGGAAGTGATGCGGAGCACTGGCAAACCGTTAAGCTACTGGCAGCAACAGCCGGGGCAGGGCGGCCTCGCGGCCCGAGCCGATGTACAGATCGAAAAATATGTGCTGGAGCGGGACCGGGAAGATCTTTACGCCCGTTGCGACCTGCGTTTTCGCCAGATGATCGAGCAGGGCCGGGCGCTGGAGGAAGTTGAGGCGCTGATGGCCTGTGGGTATGATCCGGAGCTGCCGGTGATGAAGTCCCTTGGCGTGCCGCCGCTGATCAAATATCTCGAAGGAGAGATTTCCCTGGAGGAGGCCACCGAACAGAGCCAGACCCAGACGCGGCAGTTTGCCAAGCGGCAAATGACCTGGTTTCGAAACCAGTGCGCGGACTGGAATTTAATAAAAATGAAATAATGTTAAATTCAAAAAGATGATTTTTGAATTTTTATTTCACAAAATAAGCTTGACTATGTAATAATGTGTCGGTATGTTCCCTTTTTCCGTCAGGCGGAGGATGATCTGCGCCTGCTTTGGAAAAAGAGAATCGTCAGAAATACTATCCCATGATATGTCTCTGGCGAAATTTTTTGCCCGAAATAGCTTTAAAAACGAAATTTTATGTATTAAAGCCGGGGGCTAAGGATTGATTAGTTTGTATATGGACAGATTGGAAAGGTAGATTATGTCTTCGGATAAAATCAGCGGCGCGGAAATCTTACTCAAATCCCTGCAGGATTTGGGTGTGGATGTCATCTTCGGATATCCGGGCGGCGCCGTGCTACCGATCTACGATGAAATTTACAAACAGGAAAATATCAAGCATGTCCTGGTGCGTCATGAGCAGGCGGCTGTCCATGCGGCGGAAGGCTATGCCCGGTCAACCGGCAAGCCGGGGGTTGTTCTGGTGACGTCCGGCCCGGGCGCGACCAATGCGGTAACCGGCCTGACCGATGCCATGCTGGACAGTATTCCGATCGTCTGCCTGACCGGCCAGGTGCCGGTTCACCTGATCGGCTCCGACGCGTTCCAGGAAGCGGATACGGTCGGCATTACCCGGCATTGCACCAAGCACAACTATCTGGTGAGGGATGTGGATGATCTGTCCCGCACCATTCACGAGGCCTTTTATGTGGCAAGCTCCGGCCGGCCCGGCCCGGTGGTGATCGATATTCCCAAGAACGTCCAGATCGACAAAAGCAGTGTTATCCACAGCGGCCGACTGGAACATCGCAGCTATAAACCCCAGCTCAAGGGGGATATGGATGCGATCAAACAGGCAGTGGAGCTGATCGCCGGGGCCAAAAAGCCGGTGTTCTATACCGGCGGTGGCCTGATCAACTCCGGCACGGCCTCTTGCCAGCTGCTGCGCGAATTTGTCCGCATGACCGGCGCGCCCATTACCTCGACGCTGATGGGGCTGGGCGCCTATCCGGCGTCCGACAAACAATTCCTCGGCATGCTCGGCATGCACGGCACCTATGAATCCAATATGGCCATGCATGACTGTGATGTGATGATCTGCATCGGGGCGCGTTTTGACGACCGGGTTACCGGCCGCCTTGACGCCTTTTCGCCCAAGTCGAAAAAGATCCATGTGGATATCGACCGTTCGTCCATCAACAAGAATGTGCGTGTCGACGTGCCGATTGTTGGCGACGCCGCCCATGTTCTGGAGAGCATGATCAAGATCTGGAAGTCCGGCGTGCACGAGATGGATAAAGGAGCCCTGGAAGACTGGTGGAACGAGATTGACGGCTGGCGCGAGCGCAAGAGCCTGCAATACAAGATGTCCGACAAGGTCATCATGCCCCAGTATGCGATCGAGCGCCTCTATGCCCTGACCAAGGACAAGAAACCCTATATCACCACCGAAGTGGGCCAGCACCAGATGTGGGCAGCCCAGTATTTCGGGTTTGACGAGCCGCACCAGTGGATGACGTCCGGCGGCCTCGGCACCATGGGATACGGTTTCCCGGCCGCGATCGGGGTGCAGATGGCCCATCCGGATGCACTGGTGATCGATATCGCCGGGGAAGCGTCCATCCAGATGAATATCCAGGAATTGGCTACGGCGATGCAGTATGACACGCCGGTCAAGCTGTTCATCCTGAACAATGAATATATGGGCATGGTGCGCCAGTGGCAGCAGCTGAACCACGGCAGTCGCTACAGCCACAGCTATTCGGAAAGCCTGCCGGACTTCGTCAAGCTGGCGGAGGCCTACGGGGCGCACGGCATCCGCTGCAGCAATCCGGCCGACCTGGATGCGGCGATCATGGAGATGATTGAATGCGACAAGCCGGTAATCTTTGATTGCCAGGTGGCCAAGCTGGCCAACTGTTTCCCGATGGTGCCTTCCGGGGCGGCTCATAACGAAATGATCCTGCCCGATGATGAGGAGTTCGCGGAATTTGAAGGGGGAGCTGCGCTGGTATAACGCGGGCGTCGATCCGCAGACAGATGCAGTAGGACAACAGGAATTAGAACAATGAATGCAAAAACAGTTGAACCGGTCGCGCGCCACACCATTTCCATCATCGTTGACAACGAGGCCGGGGTTCTGGCCCGGGTGATCGGGCTTTTTTCCGGCCGCGGCTACAATATCGAGCATCTGACCGTGGCCCCGGTCGACCTGGAAGGAAATGATTCCCGCATCACCGTGGTGACGGCCGGAACGCCCATGGTCATTGAACAGATCAAGGCCCAGCTGGAGCGGCTGGTGCCGGTGCACAAGGTCGGCGACCTGACCCTGGAAGGTCCCAGCGTGGAACGGGAACTGGCCCTGGTCAAAGTCCATTGTGAAGGAAGTGACCGGGACGAGGCCCAGCGCGTGGGCGACGCCTTCCGGGCGCGGATTGTCGACAGCACCCGCGACAGCTTTATTTTCGAAATCACCGGCAAGTCCGAAAAAATCAAAGCCTTTATCGAGCTGATGGATGAATTCGGGCTGGTTGAAGTGGTCAGAACCGGCGTTGCGGCATTGACCCGCGGCCGGGAACCGCTATAAATAGCGCCAAAAAGCAAAAAGTATTTCTGAGAAAGAGTGAATAGTTTTACAGACGAGAAAGGAAGTTACCATGCGCGTCTATTATGATCGCGATGCAGATGTGAACCTGATCAAAACCAAAAATGTCGCCATTATCGGGTACGGCTCCCAGGGCCATGCCCATGCCGCCAACCTGCGCGACAGCGGTGTTGAAAATATTGTTATCGGCCTGCGTGAAAATTCCGGCTCCCGCAAGAAAGCGGAAGGCGCCGGTTTCAAATGCATGACCCCGGCCGAAGCCGCCAAATGGGCTGACGTGGTTATGGTGCTGGTGCCCGATGAGCTGCAGGCTGACCTCTATAAGGACGACCTGAAAGACAATATGAAGGAAGGCGCCGCCCTGCTGTTTGCCCATGGTCTCAATGTTCACTTCAAGCTGATCGAGCCGCGTGCGGACATGGATGTCTTCATGATCGCGCCGAAAGGCCCGGGCCATACCGTGCGTTCCGAATATTTGCGTGGCGGCGGCGTGCCGACCCTGATCGCGGTTTACCAGGATGCCTCCGGCAACAGCCTTGACCTTGGCCTGTCCTATGCTTCCGCCAATGGCGGTGGCCGCGCCGGCATCATCGAAACCACCTTCAAGGAAGAATGTGAAACCGACCTGTTCGGTGAGCAGGCTGTGCTGTGCGGCGGCGCGTCCGCGCTGGTCCAGGCCGGCTTTGAAACCCTGGTGGAAGCCGGTTACGCTCCGGAAATGGCCTACTTCGAGTGCCTGCACGAACTGAAGCTGATTGTGGACCTGATGTATGAAGGCGGGATCGCCAACATGCGCTACTCCATCTCCAACACGGCCGAATATGGCGACTATGTCACCGGCCCGCGCATCATTACCGAAGAAACCAAGAAGGAAATGAAACGGGTTCTGGCCGACATTCAGGAAGGCCGCTTTGTCTATGACTTCATGCTGGACAATAAAGTCGGCCAGGTGAAGCTGAAAGCCGCCCGCGCCAAAGGTGCCGCTCATGGTATCGAGGAAGTGGGTGAGCGTCTGCGCGGCATGATGCCGTGGCTGAAGGAAAACCAGCTGGTGGACAAGGAAAAGAACTAGTCTTCAGGACAGTCAGACATTTGAAAGCCGCCCCGTTTCGGGGCGGCTTTTATTTTTCGGGCAGTGTCAGGCTGACGGTAGTGCCTTCATTTTTTATCGACACGATGCTGACAGTACCGCCCAGCAATTCGGTAAAGCTGTTGACCAGGGCCAGGCCAAGTCCCGTGCCTTCCACTTTGCGGCTGTAGCTGTTGTCGATCTGGACGAAGGGCTCCATCACCAGTGAGATCTCTTTCTCGGTCATGCCGACGCCCGTGTCGACCACGTCTATCCGGAGGCAGTCATTTTCAAACCGGCCGGTTACTTTAACTGATCCTTCGGGCTGGTTGTATTTAACGGCATTGGTCATCAGGTTGAGGATAATCTGTTTGAGGACTTTCTCATCGCTGATGATTTCCCTGTCAGGGCAGTCCACTTCCACGGTGACGCCTTCTCTCTCGGCCATGGCGGAGACAAATTTCTCACAATCCTGCAACAGGTGCAGGACATCCACAGGACCCTTGTGGACTTCCAGCTTGCCGGACTCGACCTTGGCCAGGTCAAGAATGTCATTGATCAGGTCCAGCAGGTGCCGGCCGCTACGGAAAATATGCTCGGCATATTCATCCCTTTTGACTTCATTCATGGGGATGTTTTTGTTCCTGAGGAGTTCCGAGTAGCCAATGATCGCGTTAAGTGGCGTGCGCAGCTCGTGGGACATATTGGCGAGGAAGGCTGACTTGGCCTGGCTGGCTTCTTCCGCCTGGGCCGCCAGTTCATTGGATTTACGCGACAGTTCGCGGAGATCATTTTCCGCCTTTTTTCGCAGTTCAACTTCCCGGGTGACATTGGAAACGGCGGCCAGCCAGTTGCTAATTCCCCAGATCATCAGCATAAATGCCACCACATAGACATAAATCAATGTCGGTCCGAACCGCGGGATGCCAAAGAGGAGCTCAGACAGCTTCTGTCCGGGCGGGACTTCTTCCAGGTAATCGACGAAAGAGATCAGGGTGACCAGGCATACACCTGCAAAAAGGCGATTGTAGCCTGCGCTGAGATGGGCCACGGCGAGGCGTTTTCTGTACAGCAGGATCGGCACCGGCAGTAACGCCAGACACAACAGCAGATGTGGATGCCAGAATTGCAACAACTTAAACGAACCTCGAAAATACAATAAGCGCTAATTGCTACTAAAAAACGGTAGGGACTATGAAGAGGCTATGTCCGGTTTGTCAATGATTAAACCCCGGATAAGGGTGGCGAATTTAAAAAAAACAGTGGCAGTCCCGGAAATAGCCGGATTTTGGCCCATTTTGTTAGGATACTGTTAACCATGGAAGGGCGAAACTGAGGTCTATTGGGAGTATAAAAATGCATGGACCGGCCTTTTTTGGTTCACATCCCGTCCTATATAAGGTAGATAACAAAGAAACTTGAAAAGCTGAAGAAACACAAATGGCGCAGAAGGCATGCATGACTGAGACTTTTAACGGCGGATATTCCTTGTCCGGCGTTTCTGCACGCCTGTTCCTCAGCACGCTTTCCACCCTCCTTCTATCTCTTGGTCGACTAGCTCGCCCCTGAGCGCCTTCACCCAATTAAAGCTGTAGCATCAGCAGGCGTTTAGGGGAGAAAAACATCCCTGTACGTATGGCATTTACGGACAGTTCTGTTATATTTCAGCTAGATTTTTAAAGGTTCAGACCAATGACGACAGATAAAAACCGAGTAATTATTTTTGACACCACCTTGCGTGACGGCGAACAGTCGCCGGGCGCATCCATGACCCTGACGGAAAAAATCCGCGTCGCCGAGGCCCTGGAGGCCCTGGGCGTGGACGTGATTGAAGCCGGCTTTGCCATCGCCTCCAACGGCGATTTTGAATCCGTCAACGAGGTGGCCAAATTGATGAAAAAGACCAGTGTCTGTTCACTGGCCCGGGCATCCCACAAGGATATCGACCGGGCGTGGGAGGCATTGAAACCGGCGGTCAAGCCCCGCATTCATACCTTTATTTCCACAAGCCCGCTGCATATGAAATTCAAGCTGCAGATGGAGCCGGAAGAGGTATTGGAAGCCATTGCCGACAGCGTGGCCTATGCCCGCAACCTGTGTGACGATGTGGAATGGTCCTGCGAGGACGGCACCCGCACCGAAGAGGATTTCCTGTACAAGTCCATCGAGACCGCCATCAAGGCCGGAGCGACCACCATCAATGTGCCCGACACCGTCGGTTACACCACGCCGCAGGAATATAAGGAGATGATCGAAAAGATCATCGCCAATGTGCCGGACAGCGACAAGGCAATCTTCTCGACCCATTGCCATAACGACCTGGGCCTGGCGGTGGCCAACAGTATTGCCGCGGTACAGGGCGGGGCGCGCCAGATCGAATGCACCATCAACGGCATCGGCGAGCGGGCCGGCAATGCGGCGCTGGAAGAAATCGTCATGGCCTTCCGCACCCGCCATGACATGCTGCCTTATGACACCGGCGTGGTGACCGAGAATATCACCAAGACCTCGCGCCTGGTCAGCTCAGTCACCGGCCTGGCGGTGCAGAATAACAAGGCCATCGTCGGCGCCAACGCCTTCGCCCACGAAAGCGGCATTCACCAGGACGGTATGCTGAAGAATGCCGAAACCTATGAAATCATGACCCCCGAGAGTGTGGGCCTGAAGGAATCCTCCCTGGTGATGGGCAAGCATTCCGGACGTCATGCCTTCCGTGAGAAGCTGAAGGACCTGGGCTACGAGCTGGGCGACAATGAATTCATGAGCGCCTTCCAGGCTTTCAAGGACCTGGCGGACCGCAAGAAGACCGTTTATGACGAGGATATCATCTCCATCGTTGACGAAAATATGCAGGACAACGACCATATCAAGGTGGTGGGCTGGAAATTCGTTTGTGAAAAAGGCAAGGCCAACAGCGCCGAGCTGGAGCTGGATATTGACGGCGATCAGAAAACGGTCTTTTCCGAAGGCAACGGTCCGGTGGATGCGGCCTTCAAGGCCCTGCGCGCCATTATCGGCGGTGAGCCGCATCTGCAGCTCTATCAGGTTCATGCGGTGACCAGGGGAACTGACGCCCAGGCAGAAGTCACCGTGCGGCTGGAAGAGGACGGCAAGACCGTGAACGGCCATGCGGCCCATACCGATACCCTGGTGGCGTCTGCCAGGGCCTATGCCAACGCCTTGAACAAGCTGATCACCAAGCGCGAAAAAACAGCGCCGGCGGAGATGAGCGCCTGACCTCGGATGTCATTAATCGGTATATGCAAATATATTGTAATACAGGGCTTCCCGCACCATATATGGCGGGGAGCCCTTTTTACAGATATTGCGCCGCCGGGCCGCACTTTGGCCACGAATTTATTGCAATGAAAACCATATCTTAATAGATAGACTTTATAAGCAGTTCGGTTATAGTTAACCGGTCTGGCGACAGCGTCTTAACCAGCGGCTCCAAACCAGACCAAATCGTGCAGGGAATAGGCTGAAATAAATGTTCGAAAAACTCTTGGGGATGTTCTCCTCTGACATGGCAATTGATCTGGGTACTGCCAATACCCTTGTGTATGTAAAAGGCCGGGGAATTGTCCTCAATGAGCCCTCCGTGGTGGCCCTGAAGAATGAAGGCGGCATCAAGCATGTGCTGGCCGTCGGTGAAGAAGCCAAAATGATGCTGGGGCGTACGCCCGGCAATATCGAGGCGATCCGTCCGCTTCGCGACGGGGTGATTGCCGACTTTGAAGTGGCGGAAGCCATGATCAAGGATTTTATCCGCAAAGTTCATAACCGCAGCATGATGGCCAACCCGCAGATCGTGATCTGTGTGCCGTCCGGTTCCACGCCTGTGGAGCGCAAGGCCATTCGCGACAGCGCCCTGGAAGCGGGTGCCCGGCGCGTATTCCTGATCGAAGAGCCGATGGCGGCTGCTATCGGCGCCGGCCTGCCGGTGACCGAACCCACCGGCTCGATGATCGTCGATATCGGCGGCGGCACCAGCGAGGTGGCTGTATTGTCCCTCGGCGGCATTGTCTATGCCTCCTCCGTCCGGGTCGGCGGCGATAAAATGGACGAGGCCATTATCGCTTATATCCGTCGCAACCATAACCTGCTGATCGGTGAAAGCAGCGCGGAACGGATCAAGAAGGAAATCGGTACCGCTGCACCGCCGGAAGACGGCGTCGGCAAAACCATGGAAATCAAGGGCCGTGACCTGATGAACGGCGTGCCGAAAGAGATTGTCATCGACCAGTTGCAGATTTCCGAAGCTCTGGCCGAGCCGGTTGGCGCCATTGTCGAAGGCGTGAAATATGCCCTCGAGCAGACCCCGCCGGAACTGGCCGCCGATATCGTCGACAAGGGCATCGTCCTGACCGGTGGTGGCGCGCTGCTGCGTGACCTTGACAAGGTGCTGCGCAAGGCAACCGGCCTGCCGGTTTTTGTGGCGGAAGAGCCGCTGACCTGTGTGGCGCTCGGTACCGGGCGTTCGCTGGAAGACGAGATCCTCAAGCATGTTCTGAGCGACTCCTACTAAGGGTTGGAGCGTATCATTAAAGAAAGGCAGAGGACGGCACGATGAAGGGGTTTGGACAGAGATTCTCGGCCATCTTCTTCATCCTTTTGTCCCTGGCCCTGCTGGTTTTCGGTCGTAACGACAACCAGGCGGTGGAAAGTGGCCGGGCGACTGTGTTTGACGGCTTTACCACGGTCCTGGAGGTCCTGTCCAAACCGCTGGAGACGGCGGATGATTTTGTCAGCTGGACCCAGAACCTGGCGCTGGTCTATTCGGAAAACGAACGGCTGCGGCAGGAAAATACCCGCCTGCGGCAGGAACAGATTGCCGCCAGCCAACTGGTCATCGACAACCAGCGATTATCCAGCCTGCTGAATATCCGGGAAGGGCATGTAACCACTATCGCCGCTTCCCGGGTGGTGTCCGACAGCGGCAGTCCCTTTTTCAAAAGCGTCCTGATCAACAGCGGCCGCGACGACGGGATCCGCAAGGGTATGGCCGTGGTCAACGAACAGGGAATTGTCGGTCGAACCATCAACGTGGGATCCGGCTCGGCCCGGGTCCTGCTGGTGACGGACCTGAACAGCCGGGTGCCGGTCAAGATCGCTTCCAGCGGCATTAATGTGATCCTGGAAGGGGATAACAGCAACCAGCCGCTTTTGAATTTCCTGCCCCTGGGTGCGAAAGTGAAAGTCGGGGACCTGGTCCTGACCAGCGGTTTCGCGAAAGTGTTCCCGCCGGACCTGCCGGTTGGCCGCGTTGTGGAAGTGAGTGAAGAAGACGGCATTCGTGTCAATCTGGCGGCGAACCTGTACCGCCTGAATTATGTCAGTGTATTGGGCTATGATATTGCATCAAGCCCGGATGCCGGCGTCAGCGCACCGGAAACGCCTGCTGAACAGGCGGCTGAGGAACAGAACTGATGGCATCGCTTGAAAAGAAAAAAGAAATAGGGTTTCGCAGTTTCCTGCCGTTTCTGACCAGCCTGTTGCTGGCCATTGTCATGGTGCTGCCCTACAAGATCCCTTATTTCGGCAACCTGATGCCCTATCTGACCCTGATTGCGGTTTACTATTGGGTCGTGGTGCGGCCGGAGCTCCTGCCGGTCAGCGCGGTCTTTGTGATCGGCCTGCTGCAGGATATACTTGGCGGTGGGCCGCTGGGCATGATGGCCCTGTTGCTGCTTCTGGTCAGGCAGTTCGTCCTGATCCAGGGCCGGAATTTCCTGGAGCGGGATTTCCTGTTTAACTGGCTGATTTTTGTGATTATTTCCATGGTGTTCGGGTTCTGCAGCTGGGCGGTGGCGTCGATCTACTATAAAACCGTCCTGAATTACTGGCATGCCATTGGCCAGAGCCTGCTGACTATTGCCCTGTTTCCGGTCATCACATGGGGGCTTGGTAAAATCCGCAAGCGGCTGAAAGCTGAAAAAAGGTAGGTAGATTGTCCCAGTCAGACGACCTCAAGTATAAAGTCTATACCCGCCGGGCAAGCATCATTGCCGGCGGCATGATGGTGCTGTCGTCAGCGCTGATCGGACGGATGTATTATCTGCAGGTGGTCGGGCGCAGCCAGTACGAGCTTCTGGCCGACGAGAACCGGATCAGCCTGCGGTTGCTGCAACCGGAACGGGGCAAGATCCTGGACCGCTACGGCGAGCTGCTGGCCGGGAACAGGGTTGATTATCGGGTTAACCTGATCCCTGAACAGGCGGATAACGTGGAAGCCACCCTGGCAGCCTTGTCTGAACTGGTGACACTGTCCGACCGGGACTATAAACGCATCCTCAAAGCCATCAAAAGGCAGCGCTCGTTCCTGCCGGTGGCGGTGGCGCAGAACCTGGACTGGGAAACCTTTGCCAACGTTAATGTGAATATTCCGGACCTGCCCGGCATCCAGCCCGATGTGGGGACAACCCGCTTTTACCCCGAAAAGGGGTATCTTGCCCATCTGGTGGGATATGTGGGATCGGTCAGCGAAAAGGACCTGGGCCGTTCCGAAGATCCCCTGCTTGAACTGCCCGGCTTCAAGATCGGCAAGAACGGCATGGAGCGGGAACTGGAAAGCCGTCTGCGCGGTCAGGCCGGCAACAGCAGGGTCGAGGTCAATGCGCTTGGACGTGTTATCCGGGAACTTTCCCGCCAGGACAGCGCGCCCGGCGAGGACGTGCAGCTGACCATTGATCTGGAGCTTCAGAAATTTGCGGCGGAACGGGTGCGTGACCAGAGTGCCGCCGTCGTGGTGATGGATGTGCATAACGGGGACATTCTGGCCAGTGCCTCGACACCGTCCTACGATCCCAATGATTTTAATTTCGGGATCAGCCAGAAAAAATGGGATGAACTGAGGAACGATATCCGTCATCCGCTGGTCAATAAGGCCGTTTCCGGCGCTTATCCGCCGGGCTCCACTTTTAAGATGGTGGTGGCGCTGGCGGCACTGGAAGCCGGTGTCATCGACGACACGGAAGAAATTTTCTGCAACGGTAAATACAAGCTTGGCAACCATACCTTCCATTGCTGGAAAAAATACGGCCATGGCAAGGTTGATCTGGAGCATGCCATTGCCGGCTCCTGCGATGTTTATTTTTACGAAGTGGCGGGCCGGGTCGGCATCGACAAGATTCAGGAAGTCGCACACCGGTTTGGCCTGGGCAAAAGTTTTGATATCGGCATCCCGGGCGAAGTCGACGGCCTGATCCCCGGCAAGGGCTGGAAGTTTGCCACCCAGGGCGTCAAATGGCAGGGCGGTGATACCGCCAATGCGGGGATCGGCCAGGGGTATGTGCTGACGACGCCGATCCAGCTTGCTGTCATGACGTCCAGAATGGTCAATGGCGGCTATGCCGTGAACCCCCGGATTATCATGCCGTCGCAAAATGATACGCCGGTGCCCCCTGAAAAAATCCCGGTATCCCGGGCGCATCTTGAATTGGTCAAAAAGGGCATGTCGATGGTGGTCAATGACCCCAAGGGAACGGCCCATTATTATATTCACCACAGCAAGACCTATTCCATGGGAGGAAAGACCGGCACCAGTCAGGTGCGCCGGATCAGCAAGGCAGAACGGGATGAAGGTATACGCAAGTATGACGAAAAGCCCTGGATTGAACGGGAGCATGCCCTGTTTGTGGGATATGGTCCGGTCGAAGCGCCGCGCTATGCCGTATCCGTCCTGGTGGAACACGGCGGCGGCGGTGCCTCTTCTGCATCGCCCATTGCAGGTGATGTCATGCGCTATCTGCAGGAGAAAGACCGCAGGAAGCGGGATCTGCAACAAGGGGAGAGACACGCCTGATGCTTGCCCTTGCCCAGAACAGCCGCCGCAACAGGAAGTCCCTGTTCCAGAAAATATCTGAACTCAACTGGCTGATTGTCGCCGTTGTCGTCGCCATTGCCTGTATCGGTTTTGCCCTTTTGTATTCGGTGGCCGGCGGCCATTTTGATCCCTGGGCGAAAAACCAGATGATCAGGTTCGGGATCGGCCTGACCTGCATGCTGGTGATTGCCCTGGTCGATCTCAGGATCTGGATGTTCCTGGCCTATCCTCTTTATTTCCTGTCGTTGTTGCTGTTGCTGGCAGTGGACATCATGGGCCACACCGGCATGGGGGCGCAACGCTGGCTGAATATTGGCTTTATGAATGTCCAGCCGTCGGAATTCATGAAGATCGCTTTGGTTCTGGCCCTGGCCAGGTATTTCCATTGCCTGTCCAATGAGGACCAGGCCAGCTATAAGAGCCTGCTGATCCCGGTGCTGCTGATCGCCATGCCGGCGTTTTTCGTTCTTCGTCAGCCGGATCTGGGAACAACGCTGCTGATCGCCTTTGGCGGGGTGGCCATTCTATTTGCCGCCGGGGTTCGTATGTGGATCTTCATTGCCGGCCTGATCGCCATGATTCCGGCGGCGATCGGCGCCTGGAATTTCCTCAAACCCTACCAGAAGGACAGGGTGCTGACCTTCCTTGACCCGGAACGGGATCCGCTCGGGGCGGGGTACCATATCATCCAGTCGAAGATCGCCTTCGGTTCGGGCGGCCTGTACGGCAAGGGGTTTGTGCAGGGGACCCAGAGCCAGCTTAATTTCCTGCCGGAGAAACAGACCGACTTTATCTTTACGGTGCTGTCGGAGGAATTCGGCCTGATGGGCGGACTGGCGTTGTTGTTCCTCTATCTCACCCTGCTGGCCTACGCTATTCTGGTGAGCATGAGTGTGCGCAGCCAGTTTGGTCGCCTGCTGGCGCTTGGCATGGCGGTAACATTTTTCCTCTACGTCTTTATCAACATCGCCATGGTCATGGGAATGCTGCCCGTGGTAGGCGTGCCCCTGCCGCTGGTGTCCTACGGCGGTTCCGCCATGCTTACCCTTTTGATTGGGCTCGGTTTTGTGCTCTGTGTGGCCATTCACAGGGACACGATGATCTCGCGCGGCGGTGCATTTGCCTGACAATCACAACCTGGGATAGCGGCCTAGTATCAATGGATTAGTCTGCATTAGGCATTGCCTGTTAACCATTTATTAACTATTATATTGACGCTTTCGCGGACAGGTTACGGGCAGAATAACGAACTCCGGGAGCAGACTGTATTTTACCGGGGAAAACACTATGTCAACACATCCAATTGAGATCAGGGAATCCGAATTCGGAGGATCCTCCAGATTTCGGATCAAACGGTCACAAATCGCCAGGGAATTTGGTAAAGCCTTCCTGCTTGGGGCGGCTCTTTGCCTCGTGATGATTCTTCTGTCTTTGTGAGTTAAATATAAGCCATCAAAGCCGCATAACCTCCTGATGCCTATAGCAGGAGGTTATGTGGTCGTTGACCATGCCGACGGCCTGCATGAAGGCGTAGCAGATGGTCGGACCACAGAACCCAAATCCCATTTTTTTCAGGGCCTTGCTCATATGCTCGGATTCCGGGGAGGTAGCCGGCACGTCGCCGTCTCCGCTCCAGTGGTTGTGCAGCGGTTTTCCATTGGTGAAGCTCCACAGCAGCGCGCTGAAGGCGCCTTCTTTTTCAGCTTCAATTTCCAGGTACAGCTTTGCATTCTTGATGGTGGAGAGAATTTTCTGGCGATTGCGGATGATGCCGGAATCGTTCATGAGCCGGTCGATGTCCGCCTCGCCGTAGGCGGCGATCTTCACCGGATCGAAACTGTCAAAAGCGTCGAGGAATTTGTCCCGCCGGCGCAGGATGGTGATCCAGCTCAGGCCCGCCTGAAAGCCGTCGAGAATCAGTTTTTCAAACAGGGCCCGGGAGTCGTAAACCGGCACACCCCATTCCTCGTCATGATAGGCGCAATACTGGGGATCGTCCCCGGGCCAGCGGCATCTAGTTGGCGTCGACATGTTCTTCCACCTTCATCCAGTCCGGTTTCCAGGGGGTGACTTCGGCTTGCCCGCAGGTATAGCTCTGAGAGAAGTCCAGTTTTTCCAGTTTGACATAGGCCATGGCCCGCTTGTCAATGCCGGACCGCAATATACCGATTTCCTGGCCCTCCCGGTTCAGGACCGGGCTGTCAGGGGCGGGCAGGGGGCCGCTGACGGTGACCGGGACAAAACGGCGGCGGATCTTGCCGCGATGTTTGGTCCGGGCGGTGATTTCCTGGCCCACATAACAGCCCTTGTCAAAATCAACCCCGTGCAATTCTTCCATATTGCCCTCCAGCGCCAGGGATTTATCAATGATGAAATCATCCGCTCCCTCGGCAATGCCCAGGGCCAGGCGCTTCCGGTCATAGTCCGCTTTCCCGGGTGAGAGGCAGTCTTCCGGCAGGTCCTCAACGACGGCCCGGTAACCGAGCGCCGGGAGGCGCGGGTCCTGGAAACAGGCGAGGGTACCTTCCAGCGGGCTGTCCAGGGACAGGATTTTCAGCCGGTCGGTTTCGTCGCTGATCTCCACTTCGGCCCGTAGTTTGTACATCATCAGTTTCCGCAACAGCTCCGCCGCGCGGTCCTTTTCGCAATCCAGATAGACAACATCAGCCGCGGCATAGAGGAAGAAATCGAACAGATATTTACCCTGCGGAGTCAGCAGCGCCGCATAGAGCGCGCCTCCATCACTGATCCGCCGGACGTTGCTGGTGATCAAACCCTGCAGGAAGGTCAGCCTGTCCTTGCCGGTGAGACTGAAGACCTGCCTGTTTTCAAGGTGATAGAGAGCTGTCGTCATGGGGTATTTTCTGTCCTGTCACGATTTGTTCCAGCCTGGCGCTGATAATCCGGCCGGCCCGGCCCTCGCCAAAAGGAGCCGGCGCCGTGCACATGTCAATATAATGATCCCGGTCATGGATTAACAAGGAAAGTTCGGAAAATATTTTCTCGGGATCATAGCCGGCCAGCCGCAAGCAGCCGCTTGCCACGCCTTCCTGTCGCTCGGTCTTGTCCCGGAGCACAATGACCGGCACGTCAAGGGCCGGGGCTTCCTCCTGTATGCCGCCGGAATCGGACAGAATGGCGAAGGCTTTCTTCATCAGGGGAACAAAATCCGGATAGTCGAGCGGCGGCAGCAGCCGGATGTTTCCTTGTCCGCCCAGATGATGGGACAGGAGCCTGCGGATGGCGGGGTTAGGATGCAGGGTCACGATAAAGTCATAGCCCGCGTGGGATTCCGCAAAATTACGCAAGGCGCGGACGATAGTGATCAGTTTTTCGCCCTGCACTTCGCGCCGGTGCAGCGTCACCAGGATATAGGGACGAGAAACGGCTTTGGTTTCCAGAGGTCGCGGCGACCTGCTCAGCATGTCCAGCACCGCGTCAATGGAGGTATTGCCGCTGAGGAAGATCTGCCCGGAGGAAATATCTTCCCGAAGCAGGGTCGCGCGGTTTTCCGGGGTCGGGCAGAAGTGCCATGTCCCCATCCGGCTGATCAGCTGGCGATAGAGTTCTTCCGGGAAAGGGGAGAGCAGGTCGCGGGTCCTGAGGCCCGCTTCCACGTGGCAGACGGGGATGTCTTGAAGACATGCCGCCATGGCACCGGCCAGGGCGCTGGCGGTATCGCCCTGGACCACAACCAGCTCGGGGCCAAGCTGTTCAAGCAGGATGGCCAGTTGGCGGAGGATATTCTGCAACAGTCCCAACTGGCCCGACGTCCCGGCCTCCCGGGTCAGGACGAATTCCGGGGTCACATCCAGGACCCGGGGCAGGTTCTGCACCAGGCTGTCGTGCTGGCCGGTGAGGCACAGAAACGGAGTAACCGCAGGCCGGTCGCGCAGGTTCCGATAGACGGGGGCCAGTTTGATCAGTTCCGGCCGGGTTCCGGCGCACAGCAAAATCCGATGAGTTTCCTGCATGGTTCACTCAGATAAAAATTGATTAAATTGCCGGGAGAATCCTAAGGAACCCTTATTGTTTTCCCCCAATAATATTATTCACTTAGATACTGAAAACAGACAGGAATTGTGCCACACTGGGCTCACGCCGAACCAGTATAACCGAGCCGAAAGGATTTATCCAGTGACCCTAGATCTTCTGATCCGCAACGCTGTATGTGTGTCCCACAACGGAATCGAACCGGCCGATGTGGCTGTCAGGGACGGTATCATCGTGGCCATTGGACACCTTGGAAATGTCGAGGCAGAGGAAGTGCTGAACGCCAACGGACTGCATCTGTTCCCGGGCGTGATCGACAGCCAGGTGCATTTTCGCGAACCCGGTGCCGAGCAGAAAGAAGACCTGGAAAGCGGCAGCCGGGCGGCGGTGATGGGCGGCGTGACCGCGGTTTTTGAGATGCCGAATACCAAGCCGGGGACCACTACTGTCAAGGCGCTGAAAGACAAAATCAGCCGGGCCACCGATCGCATGTGGTGTGATTTCGCTTTTTATGTGGGGGCCACTTCGGCCAATGCCGCCCGTATCGCCAGTCTGGAAAAGCAACCGGGCTGCGCCGGCATCAAGATCTTCATGGGTTCTTCGACCGGGGACCTGCTGGTGTCGGATGATGAGTCCCTGGAGAAGGTTCTTGCCAATGGCTTCCGCCGCATCGCCATCCATGCCGAGGATGAGGAGCGCCTGGTTGAGCGCAAGGAAGTGGCGGAACATGGCGGCGTGTCCCAGCATCCCATCTGGCGTGATGAGGAAACGGCGATCCGCGCCACCGAGCGCATCCTGCGCATCGCCCGCAAGACCGGACGGCGTATCCATGTGCTGCATGTGACGACCGAGGATGAAATGGCCATTCTCGCCGCCAACAAGGATATCGCCACCGTGGAAGCCACGCCGCAGCATCTGACCCTGTCGGCGCCGGAGTGTTACGAGGACCTGGGGACCTTTGCCCAGATGAACCCGCCGATCCGGGATGAACGCCATCGCCAGGGGCTGTGGAAAGCCCTGAGTGTGGGGATTGTGGACGTGATCGGTTCCGATCACGCGCCCCATGAGAAGGAAATGAAGGCACTGGACTATCCACTGAGCCCATCCGGCATGCCCGGCGTGCAGACCCTGGTGCCGCTGATGATTGACCATGTCAACAAGGGCAACCTGTCGCTGGAACGCTTCATGGACCTGACCAGCGCCGGCCCGGCCCGGATTTTCAATATCGCCGGCAAGGGACGGCTGGCGGTGGGCTATGATGCGGACTTCACCATCGTCGATCTGAAAAAGAAATGGGTCATTACCGAAGACTGGCTGCAGAGCAAATGCGGCTGGAGTCCCTTCACCGACCGCCAGCTGATCGGCAAGCCTGTGGGCACTTTCGTGCGCGGTAGCAAGGTCATGTGGGAAGGGGCCCTGGCCGAGCAAGCGACCGGGCAACCGATCCGCTTTCAGGAAACGCTTGGCGGCTAGTTCAGGCGGTTAATTCTTTTCGAAGATCACCGACAGGTTGTTGGCAGGCATATCCACGGTCCGCAGCAGGGTGAGGCCGTTCTTTTCCGCTTCCGCCACCACATCTTCCAGGTTACGCACGCCCCATTCGGGATTTCTTTCCTTCAGGCTGCGGTCGAAGGCCTCGTTGCTGGGGGCGGTATGTTCACCGTTTTCCTTGTAGGGGCCATAGAGATAAAGAATGCCGCCTTTGGGCAGGATGCGTCCGGCCCCCCGCATCAGGCTTTCTGTCGCTTCCCATGGGGAAATATGAATCATATTGATGCAGACGATGGAGGTAATCGGCTGTTCCGGCGGCGTGGTTTCCACCGGCCAGGGATCATCGCGGACGTCAAGGTTGAGTGGCGGCAGGATATTGTTGAGCTGCACGTCCCACCACCAGCCCTGGATACTGTGCCGGCAAGCGCGGTCCGGATCGCTCGGCTGCCACAGGAGCGGCGTCAGGCTGCCGGTGAAATGAATGGCATGTTCGCCCGTGCCGCTGGCGATTTCCAGAACCGTCCCTTCGCGCGGCAGTGTTACCTTGAGGACATCCAGAATTGGATCCCGGTTGCGCGCCGCGGCCGGTGACGACAGTTTTTCTCTGACATTACCCATAAATACTAAACCCCTTATCAGGAGTCTGGATATATCAGCCAGATATTTACAAAAAATTAACTTCGGGAACCTTCGGGGCTTTTGGGGCTGTCCTGTCCCTCCGGCACCTGGAATAGTTCGGCGCCTTCCGGCAGGGTTTCCAGATAGACCGACTGGCTCGGGAAGGCGAAACTGGTGCCGTTGCCCTCTACGATGTTCTTGATCTCAAAGGCCAGGGCTTCCTTTATTTTCAGCCATTCGCCCCAGTTTGTCGTCCGGGTAAAGCAATAGAGCATCAGGTCGATGGAGCTGTCGTTGAAGCTGTCCACGTTAACAAAGGTGGACACTTCTTCCGGGCTGGCGAAATCTTCGTTCTGCGTCACATAGTCGAAGATCTGCTGGCGCACGTTCTTAAGCTGTTCAACGGAAGTGCCGTACACCAGGCCGATTTTCCAGTAAATCCGGCGATGGGTCATGCGGGAGAAGTTGATGACTGCGCTGTCGGCCAGCTTGGCGTTGGGGACATAGACCGGCGCCTTGTCAAACTGGCGGACCATGGTGGTGCGAAACCCGATATGCTCCACCGTGCCTTCGACCACGCCTTCGATCTTGATCCAGTCTCCCGGGTGAAAGCGCTGTTCGCCGATGATAAACAGGCCGGCGATCAGGTTTTTGAACAGGTCCTGGGCGCCCAGCGCCACGGCGACGCCGAACAGGCCGAGCCCGGCGATCAGCGGCGCCACCTCGATGCCCCAGGTTTCCAGGATGGCGGCGACGCCGAGGAAAATGATCAGGCCTTTCAGGGCCTTGACCATCCACTCCACCATACTGATGGAGAAAATCGTGCGCAGCCGGCGGATGGTAAAGCTGAGCGGGGTGACCAGCATGTACAGGGCCCAGAAGATATTGAAGGTGATCAGGGACCGGTTCAGCATCAGGGCGCCCTGCGCCAGGGTGCCGCTCAGGTCCAGCAGTTCGGTCGCGGCAAAGACGCCAATGACCACCGGGATGAACCGCAGCGGACCGTCCAGTGCCTCAATGACTTCATCATCCACGTCGCTTTCCGTGCGCCGGGTCAGGGCCTCCAGCCGGTTGATGACAAAACGGCTGAACAGTCCCCTGAGCACCAGGGCGGCGAACAGAACCAGCAGGGCGGCGATGATATGGCCGACGTCCACGCCATAAACGCCCTTTTGCCAGACGTCGACGACCAGGTTGATGAACTCGTTGAAAGACTCTTTATCCATAGCGTTATTTTGCCTCTGCGGATGTTGGCTGCATTGCCCCGGATGTCAGTTTGATTCCCCATGCCAGGGAGAAAGTGCCGCCGAGATAGACAATCGTCCACCTGAGAAACAGGACCCATGGCGGCAGCAGTATTTTTCTATCAGGCCCGAGCAGAAAATCAACACCCGAGAAGGTCTGGCCGTATTTGTGAATTTCGCTTTCCAGTCCCAGGTTGAGGCAGAACCAAGCCAGCACCAGAGCGGCCAGGGTAATGCCGCCCTTGACCAGGGGACCGCGGCCGAGCCGGACCAGAAGGATGACATTCAGGCACATGATCAGCAGCAGCAGATAAAGGAACAGGCTCCAGACGCCGTCCTGGCGGATCAGTTCATTGAGATTGTCGGTGGTGGACCAGTCAAAGGTGATGAATTTGGCCAGCACCAGCAGGGGCAGGCAGTAAAGGCCGAATTCCAGCACCGTCAGCAAGAACAGTTTCAGTTTGTTACGCCGGTCATGGATGGCGAATTTTTCCGGCACGTCAAAGCCCATGTGAAAGATTGCCAGCCAGGCGCTGAGCGGGAAGAACAGGCAGACAAAACGGACGATCTGTTCCGCCTGGCTGATCAGGCCCGGCGCCTTCAGGGTCGAGAACAGCCAGACGCCGAAATCCCCCCAGGCGCCGCGCAGCATCACATCGCGGTTCAGGGTCTGCGCCCCCATGATATCCTGCAGGCTGTCTTCGGTGACGCTGATTTTCAGCAGCAGCAGGTTGATCAGCAGGGCGCCAACCACCAAGGCCGGGAAGACCAGATATTGTTTGCGGCCGAACCTCAGGCTCAGCCGGCTGATCAGGGGGACGGCCATGCCGAACCAGAGAATACCGAGCGCGAAGGGAAAGATGGTGATCACATAGCCGTCAAGCAGGAACAGTTCCCTGACGTTATAGGGAATCCCCGGCAATTCCAGCACCATGGTGATCGCGCCGGTCAGCAGCAAGGTGGTCAGAAAGATTTTGATCACCAGCGGCCGCATTCCCCGGGCCTCCGGCGTGTCGGGCTGAGGGGCAGGGGGTTCAGCGGCACTTTCCACAGCGTCGGCGGTTTGCTGCGCCGTGGCGGGCAGGTTCTGCTGGAGAATGCGGTGGTACCACAGCATCAGCAGCGCAATCAGCGGGTTGGTGACCTCCGCATAGTGATGGGGATTGAAAAGCTGCAGCAACTCGCTGCCGCCGGTCAGCAGCAGCAACAGGCCGGCGCATTTCCGGTAGCTGAACTGCATATCCCGCATCAGCAGGACCAGGGCGCCATAGTAAAAAAGCCGTGACGACAGGGTAGCAAGGTTGGACAGCAGGTCGCCGCCCAGAAAACCGACAAAGGGGATCAACATGAACCCCCGTCCGATCGAGGGGCTGAAGTCAAGCGGAGTAAGGTCCTTATACAACAGGCAGCCGACCACCAGCCAGGCGAGCAGCTTTTCCGGCCGCGCCAGGCTTCTGAGGCCAATATACCAGACCAGAATGGCCAGGAGGCCAGCCAGGAGTTCATCCAGCGACAGATAGTTGCGGGTGATGAAGACCCGCGCCAGCAGGGACAGGAAAAACACCAGCGGTAGGCCGTGATTTTTCAGGACAGGGCGGGAGAATACCCGCCGCCCGAGCCAGGCGAACAGCAGCCAGCCGGCAAAATAGAGCAGGAAATAGTTGATCTCGACGCCGTCGGCAAAAAATATTGGCTTCAGGCTGTTTTTGATTTCCTGCAGGTCGATGGTCGGCACGAAGGGGGCAAACAAAAAGATCGCGTACAGCAGCAGCAGGCTGGCCGGCATAAGTTTTTCCGCTTCCAGGTGGACCTCAGGTATATGCCTGCGGCCCAGGCGAAAGGCCCAAAGGCCGAGGAAAATGCCAACTGTATTCCACAGGATATCAGACATTTCCGGGACCCGTTGAGGGATCATGATTTGCAGGAATTGCAGGGCGGCGGCGAGGAAGAATCCGCCAAGGATCAGCCAGGTCCGGGCGGCGGTCTTATTGCGTTTGTTTGCACAGAGAGCTTCGCCGAAAAAGCCGAACGGCAGGAACAGGGCGATGTTGCCAAGGATGTCGCCGAGGCTGCCGAAGCGGTGCCAGGTGGCGAAGAAAGCCTCGAGGCCGGCGCCGGTCCAGCGGCCGGGTTCAAAGCTGAACGGGAAGACAGAGCCGTAAATAATCGCCAGAACGAAGAACCAGAAAATATTGCGCACGGTCCTGAGTATCCCCTTTTTTGTCCGTTGTCGCCAGCCCCTATTGCAGCCACTTCCTGATCTTATACAGGAGATTGTCGAAAAAGTCAGATACCTCGACGTCACGGTCGCTTTCGCCGGAAATATTTTCCAGCTGGTTGTTCTGCAGTTCCGGGTCCATAAGGCTGTGATTGCGCAGCAGGATCCGGCCACTGCCTTCCGCCCGGGCGACCACATTGCGGATGGTCAGGCTGTTGCCGTCCTGCTTTTTATTTTCCGCACCGAAGCTGATCAGGGCATTGTTTTCGCTGGCTTTTTTCTTGATCAGCGTGCAGTTTTCAACCAGGGCTTCACCGCCGTTGGGAAAATCGATCAGATAACTGGCGGCATGCTCGTCGGTGTCGGAAATGATGTTTTGCCGGAGGATGTTTTTTCTGGCCCGGCTTTTTACATTATGCCCGGTCAGGGCGCCGTAAATGACGCTGTCTTCCAGCAGAAAGCTGGCGATGGCGCCGACATAAACGTTATGGGACAGTTTCCCGGTGCGGTAGTAATCCTGGGCATTGTTGAAGATTTCAGAATCCCGGATCACCAGTTCCGCCTCTTTAACGTTGTTGGTCAGGATCCCCATCTCATTGTCGTGGACCTTAAGCTGTTCCAGGGTCAAGTGTCGGCCCTGCTGGCGGATGGCGGCGCCGTTGCGGTCCGGCACCCGGGCGCCGGAAAGTTCCAGGTTGCGGAGGATCACATTGTCGCCGTCGATCACCCAGATGGCCTTGCGGTTTTTGATAACCTGTGGGGCAGTGATCCGGGGCGCTGTCCCCAGGCCGATAATTTTCAGGTTATTCTGGGAAATGACGGCTTCCTGGTCGGGATAGAGCCCTTCGTCGATGAAAATCACATCATTGTCTTTGGCCGCTGCGAGGGCCGCGGCAGGGGTTTGATAGTCCCGGGCCGGTCCCACATACAGAATGGCGGCGCTGGCGGCGGAAACGCCCATCACAAGCAGGCCGCACGCAAATGCAGCCAGCCGGAATGTCTGGAATCGGGTTACAGGTCGCATGATTTACCCCCTGCCGCTCGCCAACCTTTTGGCCACTGTACCTCGTCTACTCTTTTACACTGGTTTTTGGGTGCATGACAAAGTAAAATCGGAATATCGATTGTTCCAGTTTGTACCATAGTTGCACGCGTCACCGTCACAGATAATAAGGGAGCCTGTGCATGGGAGAAGGAACATTAAAAACAGATATGGTGATTATCGGCGCCGGTCCGGTCGGCCTGTTCTCGGTTTTCGAGGCCGGGCTGCTGGGCATGCAGTGCCATCTGATTGATAACCTGGACCGGCCCGGCGGCCAGTGCACCGAACTGTACCCGGAAAAGCCCATTTACGATATTCCGTCCCGCCCCCGGGTCACCGGACAGGAACTGATTGACGACCTGGTGGAGCAATGCGCGCCTTTTGAGCCCGTGTTTCACCTGCGCCAGCAGGCTTCCTCCCTGACCCGCCTGGATGAGGGGCGCTGGTGCATTACCACCAGTCAGGATGTCAGGATTTCCGCGCCGGTGGTGGTGGTGGCCGGTGGTGCCGGCAGTTTTGTGCCGAAGAAGCCGCCCTTCAGGGACCTGGACCGCTTTGAAGAGCGGTCGGTGTGCTATGCGGTCCATCGCATGGAACATTTCAGGGGGGAGCGGCTGGTTATTGTCGGCGGCGGCGATTCTGCCCTCGACTGGGTGATGAACCTGCAGCCGGTGGCGCAGAAAATTACCCTGGTGCACCGGCGGCCGGAATTCAGGGGTTCCCCGGATTCCGCCCTCAGGGTCCGGCAGATGGCCGAAGAGGGGCTGATAGACCTGGCTATCGGCAATGTCTGTGAACTGGAGGGGAGCAACGGGCAGCTGGAACGGGTGAGAATCAAGACAAGGGAAGGGCAGGAGCTGCAGGTTTCCTGTGATTACCTGCTGCCCTTCCTCGGGTTGAAAATCAGCCTCGGCCCCATCGCTCACTGGGGCCTTAACCTGGCCAAGAATAACGTGGAGGTCGATCCCGCCACCTTCATGACCGATACGGACGGGATTTTCGCGGTGGGCGACGTCTGTGTCTATCCGGGCAAGCTGAAACTGATTCTGACCGGATTCTACGAAGCGGCGGTCATGGCCCATGCCGCTTTCAAGCATGCCTGCCCTGACAAAAAGATGGCCGGCGGCTATACCACGACCAATTCAGTTTTGCAGGACCGGCTGGGGGTCCGTTAGGTTGATCGGAAGAAATATAAGTATTGGCTTTTCAGTATCCGGAAGCTCGTATATCTTGGTTCCGAATTATCAAGTCAAACCAAGCGGTTGTCCTGTATTCATCTTGGATTAAGACGAGCCGGCCTATAAGGTGTGTATGAGTATCGGAAAAATTGGCAGAATTGCAATTTTAGTGTCTTTGCTGGGTATGGCCGGGGCCGGGCATAGCCATGCCTTCTCACCCTCGGGCACGGCGATGGCCCAGAACACCATCATCCAGAACGCCCCGCCGCAAAGGCGCCAGCCCAGCGTCATGCAACGCATGAAACCGGCCGGCAACCGCGAGGCGCGCCCCTTTTCCGGCCACGACCGGGTGCAACAGGCCATGCAGCGGGGAGAAATCGTCTCCCTGCGCCAAATCCGCCAGACAATCAGGCAATCCTATCCGGGCCGCATTGTGGACGTGCAGCTCCTGGAGCTGAATAGCCGGGCCGTGCCCTATCTTTATGTGGTCAAGGTCCTGACCGAGGACGGTCGGGTTCTTGATGTTACCCTTAACGCCAGGGACGCAGCTGTACTGCGGGTCCAGGGGAGAGGAAGACGATGAGACTGTTGCTTGTGGAAGATGATCAGGATCTGTCCCGCCAGATGAAAACGGTGCTGGAGGACGGCGGATATGCCGTGGATTGCTCTTTTGACGGCGAAGATGCCCATTTCCTTGGGGAAACGGAAAGTTATGATGCCATCATCCTGGACCTCGGGCTTCCGGTGATGGATGGATTGAGTGTCCTGAAAAAATGGCGCGCCCACGGGATCGAGGTGCCGGTGCTGATCCTGACGGCCCGGGACGAGTGGTCAGAGAAAGTGGCCGGCCTGGATGCCGGGGCGGATGACTATGTCACCAAGCCGTTCAAGGTGGAGGAAGTCCTGGCCCGGGTCCGGGCCCTGATCCGCCGCTCCGCCGGCAAGGCCTCGCCGGAACTGAACTGCGGCCCGGTGTCGCTGAATACCAACAACAGCCGGGTTACCGTGAACGGCACGCCGGTCAAACTGACGGCGCAGGAATACAAGCTTTTGTCCTATATGATGCATCACCCCGAGAAGGTGATTTCCAGGACGGAACTGACCGAGCATATTTATGACCAGGATTTCGACCGGGATTCCAACACCATCGAGGTGTTTGTCACCCGGATCCGCAAGAAGCTGGGGGTGAATATCCTGAAAACCATTCGGGGTATGGGCTATCAGCTTCTGGACCCGGAAGAAGAGGCGGCAAAAGAGGGGTAGGGGACCATAGAAGATTCTTCCGCAGGCAACAGGCAAAACAAGTCACTCTGGTTTCGGCTGCTGATCGTTTCCGGTGTCTGGACTGTGCTTGCGCTGGTGATCGGCGGATATGTCCTGTCCCTGACTTTTCGCGGCATCATCGAACAGAATCTGGATGACCGCCTCAGCAGCATGATGGACAGCCTGATCGGGGTCAGCGGCATTGAGTTTGATGAGGACCTGGGGCTGTACCGCGCCTTGTCCGAGCCCCGCTTTGAACAACCCTATTCCGGCTGGTACTGGCAGATTTCTGCCAAAGCATCCGAACCCTACCGGTCCCGCTCCCTGTGGGATGAAAGCCTGAAGCCTGACCTGGCGATGGATGCCTCGCGGGCGGTGTTTTATGACACCACCGGGCCGGAGGACCAGTCGCTCAGGGCGATAGATCGCGATATTACCATGCCCGGGTCCGATACGGTGTTTCGCTATACCGTGGCCATTGACAGATATGAACTGGAGGCCCAGTCGGCCCAGTTCGACAAGATTCTGTTCTGGTCACTGGGCATATTGGGCGCCGGGCTCATTGCCGCCTCCCTGCTGCAGCAGTTTTTCGGCCTGCAGCCGCTCCGCAAGATCCACAATTCCCTGGGCCGTATCCGGCGCGGGGAAGACAGTCGCCTGCCGCGTGATTTTCCCTCGGAAATCCAGCCGATGGCCGATGAACTGAATGCCCTGCTCGATTACAACGATGAAGTTATCGAACGATCCCGCACCCAGGTGGGAAACCTGGCTCATGCTCTGAAGACGCCGCTGGCCATCCTTCTCAATGAGGCCGGCCTGCAGAAGGATAGCAGTCTGTCGGCGCTGGTCGTCCGGCAGGCCAATGCCATGCGCCGGCACGTGGATCATTATCTGCGTCGCGCCCGGGCCGCAGCCAGCGTCAAGGTGATCAGCAGCCGGACCGAGGTCCTGCCGGTGCTCAGGGACCTGAGCCGGGCGATGGGCGTGATTTACCGGGACAAGGACTTTGAGCTGGAAGGCGAGGGAGAAGAGAAGGAACTGGTGTTCAGGGGCGAGAGGCAGGACCTGGAGGAAATTATCGGCAACCTTCTGGAGAATGCGGGGAAATGGGCCAAAAAGTCGGTGATCAGCCGGTGCCGGCGGGACGGGGATATGCTGCATATTGAAATCGCAGATGACGGTCCCGGCATTGACCCGGCCGCCCGTGAAGCGGTTTTTGCCCGCGGCGAACGCCTGGATGAAGCGACGCCGGGCAGCGGCCTCGGCCTGTCCATCGTTCAGGACCTGGTATCTCTCTATGGTGGGGAGATCAGCCTTGAAGACGGGCCGGAGGACGCCGCGGGTGAGGGGGCGCGCGGCCTGTCCGTCAAAATAACCCTGCCGGCGGCAGTTTTTTAATTTCCCGGTTATCGTTCATAGTCGGTTCAGTTTCGCCGGGCTATAGTGATTTCAAGTTCAGCGGCTGGTCCTGAAAAAAAGACCGAAAGGTTTTCCCGGGGCCGGACGTATAAGGATAAAACCCGGCGTTAAAAAAGCCAGGTTTCCGAGATAGACGGTCCCGGAACTTTATGTAGCAAAATCCCCTCCCCCACATCTTGTGCATGATGCACTCCGGGACCGTCTAAACCTTCACTTCGAATTATTGTTACCACCAATACAGATCACCGACAGGGCCAGCAGCAGCCAGCCTGCCATCAGGAAAGTGCCGCCGATCGGGATCAGGAAAGACAGGCTGTAGGGATCGTTGAAGGCTCGCGCATACAGATTGCCGCTGAACAGGGCGATGCCGATCAGGAAAAACAGCGCGCTGAGGCGCGGGATCATGTCCTTGCAGGCCGACTGTTTCAGGGAAAAGAGGCTTAAGCTGAGCAGGGCGAGGCTGTGCCATATGTGATACTGGCTGGCGAGGGAGAAGAAATCGGGGCCCCCTGGGATCATTTTGGGGGCCAGGATATGGCTGCCGGCGGCTCCGAGCATTACAGCCAGAAACCCGTTCAGGGCTGCGAGAACGAAAAAGAGCCGCCAGAAGGTCATCAGCGGGTCAGTTGACGCGGATCAGTTCAACGGTGAAGATCAGGTCTTCGTTCGGGCCGATCACGCCGCCGGCGCCGCGCGGGCCGTAGGCCAGCTCGGACGGAATGAAGAATTTATACTTGCCGCCTTCTTTCATCAGCTGCAGGCCTTCGGTCCAGCCCCGGATCACCTGGTTGAGCGGGAAACTGAGCGGCGTGCCCCGGTCATAGGAACTGTCGAATTTGGTGCCGTCGGTCAGAGTGCCTTCATAATGAACGGTCACGGTATCGGTTGCCTTGGGGCTCTTGCCGGTGCCTTCCAGCAGGACTCTATATTGCAATCCGCTCTCAGTGACGATTATCCCCGGTTTGTCTTTATTTTCTTCAAGAAAGCTTTTGGACTCAGACACTTGTTCTTCCTTTTCACTTTGTGGTGTAGCTTGATCATCGGAGCTCTGGTCACTTTCTGAACAACCGCTGATGGTGGCGGCCAACATTAATACTGTCGCTAGTTTGAGTACTGCGGAAAGTGAGGCAGTGAGATTCAAGGTCATCCCGTAACTCCGTTATTCTTTCAGTTATGTTAAAAACTTATCCCCTATAGCGCAAAAGAACTCCACATCCAAGGTGTAATATGGAAAGTTGCGGCGACAGGTGATGTAACGGTTACACGGGATTTGTGGCTTGAGACGCCACATTGATGACACTATCTGATGGCGATATGGCCATAACTGAAAAGGGCCTTTAAGTATAACACCCTATGTAACAGTTATATTGTTGTTGGGTTACAGTTATGTGATATATGTAGTGTCGGATTTTCGGGCCTTTTTTCTGATGGATTTCCAAGGGATTTAGAGGCCTTTTTTAATTTGAAATTTTCATAAATATTCTGAAATAAACAAGACTAAAGACAAGATAAGGTGACAAAAATGTCTAAGATCAAGATTGCCATTGCCGGTATCGGTAACTGCACAAGTTCCCTGGTCCAGGGAATTTACTATTACACACCCGAGCGCGCCGGTGAAAAAGTTCCCGGCCTGATGCACTGGGAAGTTGGCGGCTACCGTCCGTGCGATATCGAAGTGGTTGCCGCTTTTGACGTGGACAAGCGCAAGGTCGGCAAGGACGTCAATGACGCTATCTTTGAAAAGCCGAACTGCACCACCGTGTTCCATCGCGACCTGCCGAAAAGCGGCACCATCGTGAAAATGGGCAAGATCCTGGACGGCGTTTCCCCGCACATGGCCAATTATGACGAAAACCGCACCTTCATTGTGGCCGACGTGGAAGAAGGCACCAAGGAAAGCATCGTACAGGAGCTGAAGGACAGCGGCGCTGAAATCCTGCTCAACTACATGCCGGTTGGGTCCGAAGAAGCTGCCAAATTCTATGCCGAATGCGCGCTCGAAGCCGGTATCGGTTTCATCAACAACATGCCGGTCTTCATCGCTTCCAACCCGGAATGGGCGAAGAAATTCGAAGACGCCAACCTGCCGATCGTCGGCGACGACATCAAGGCCCAGCTGGGCGCCACCATTACCCACCGGACGCTGACCGACCTGTTCGCCAAGCGTGGTGTGGTTCTGGACCGCACTTACCAGCTGAACACCGGCGGTAACACCGACTTCCTGAACATGAAAAACCAGGATCGTCTGGCTTCCAAGAAAGAGTCCAAAACCGAAGCCGTGCAGGCTGTGGCCGGTGCCCGCCTGGCAGACGAAAACATCCACGTTGGCCCGTCCGACTATATTCCGTGGCAGAACGACAACAAAGTCTGCTTCCTGCGCATGGAAGGCGACCTGTTCGGCGGCGTACCCATGAACCTGGAACTGCGCCTGTCCGTGGAAGACAGCCCGAACTCCGCCGGTGTGGCGATTGACATGATCCGCTGCTGCAAACTGGCGCTGGACAACAACGAAGGCGGTATCCTGACCGCGGCTTCCGCTTACTTCTGTAAGCACCCGCCGGTTCAGTTCACCGACGACCAGGCTTATGAGATGACTGAAAAGTTCATCGCTGAGCGCACCGGTCTGAAGAGTGCTGCCGAGTGAAACTCCTGATTGTTGCTGCCGGTCAGGGCAGCAGGCTTCGCGAGAAGGGGGAAAGCAAACCGCTCATTGAGCTGGTCGGCGTTCCCCTGATCGAGCGGGTCATTACCAATGCCGTCAAGGGAGGCATCAACGATATCTATGTTGTCACCGGATATCGTGGGACCAAGGTCCGGGCCTTCCTTGATAAACTTGCCGAACGGGACAGCCTGTCCATCACGCACATTGTGAATGAGGAATGGCAGCGCCCGAACGGCCTTTCTGTCTATGCCGCCAAGGATTATATTGACGGCGATTTCGTCCTCACCATGTGCGATCATCTGGTCGATCCGGAAATTTTCCGCGATCTGGCCGCGGCCGAGCATGAGCCGGGCACGGTCACTCTGTGCGTCGATTACAAGATCGACAATCCGATCATCGATCTGGACGATGTGACCCGGGTCAAATGCACGCCCGGCAAAATCGAAAATATCGGCAAGGTCATCCGCGATTATAACGCTTTTGATACCGGCATTTTCTATTGCACCCCGGCCATGTTCGACGCGCTCGAGCAGAGTGCGCGGGAAGGGGATGAAAGCATCTCCGGCGCCATGAATGTGCTGGGCGCCCAGGGTCGGGCCCGCACCTTCGACATCGGCGACAAGCTGTGGCTCGATGTGGATGATCCCATGGCTTACGGCAAGGCGATCGTGCTGGTTAACGACGGCAAGCTGTAAAGATTATAAATACTCAGGGTTTGAAAAGGCCGGGCGGCAGCGTCCGGTCTTTTTTTGTTTGCCGAAATAAATTTGAGTTAAGAGGTGAGGCATGCTAGAGGAGTAGCCCCTTTTTTCTCAGGGGGATGGAGACCATGGCCAATATCGAAATATCCGATCTTCCACAACGCCGCATCAATGTGGTCGGCACCAGCGGGACGGGCAAGTCCACCTTCGCCGCCCGGCTCGCCGAGCGCTTGGGCGTGCCCTATCTCCAGATGGATACGCTCTACTGGAAACCCGACTGGACCCCTTCCACAGACGAGGAATTCTTTCCCAGGCTCGAGGTGGCCCTGCAGCAGGAGCAATGGGTGCTGGATGGTAATTTCACCATCACCAACGAACTCAAATGGTCCTATGCCCGGCTGGTGATCTGGCTGGATTTCCCCTTTTTGCTGGTGATGTGGCGGGCGACGCGGCGGGCGCTCTCTCGGGCTGTCTCAGGCGAAGAGGTGTGGCCGGGCTCCGGCAATGTAGAGACCTTCTCCCGCCTGTTCAGCAGGGAGTCCGTGCTGTGGTGGACGTTGAAAACCTTTTACCTCAACCGGCGGAAATATGCAGCGCTGATGCAGTCGCCGCCCTATGATCACCTGCAGTTTGTCCGCTTGCGCTCGCCAAAGGAAGCCGAGCGGTTCCTGGAGGCATGTTCCTTGCAGGCTCGTGGGAATGACCCCAAGGAGGCTCCGCTAATTCAGGACAGCTAACATTTGATCCGGTTCTTCATCTTCTGTAAAGGGAATATGGTATATCATATTCCCGTAATGAGGGCATTTTCGGTTAACTAAGAGGATATCGGATCAGATGGGACCGGATGACGCATTCTGGGAAGACGGTGAATGGGTAAGCTGGGACGAGATTCACCAGCAAATCCAGTATAAGGAATGGCGGGCAAAATGGCCGAATGCTGACCTGTCACTGGTTCCGGTTTTTGAAGACCTTATTTCTGTGGCGGAAGATTATTTCCTTGCTACCGGCAGGCATTTGCAGGTTTACGGCGATATTGGCGAGCTGTATGCCGCGATAACCTACGGTATCCGGCTGCACAAGAATTTTGCCCAGGGCTCGGACGGCCGCCTGGGCAATGATCATATTGAAGTAAAAACCATAGCGCCGATGAATACCAAGGATCAGACCTCCGTGAAACTGAGCGGGCATTTCAACAAGCTTCTGGTGGTGAATATTTCCGAGGAGTTTGAGATATCTTCCCGCATGATTGACCGGGCTAGTCTGCCGAAAACTTCCGGAAACATTCTGAAAATCCGCTGGGATGATCTGGCCTGATCAGGCGATCTTCTATTCCCCTTCCGCCTCGCGGATCTGCTCGTGGTGGCGGATCACTTCCTTGATGATGAAGTTAAGGAATTTCTCGGAGAAATCCGGATCCAGGTTGGCGTCCTCGGCGAGCCGGCGCAGCCGTTCGATCTGGCGCTGTTCCCGGTCCTTGTCGGCCGGCGGCAGGTCGTATTTGGCTTTATATTCGCCGACTTTCTGGGTGATCTTGAAGCGTTCGGCCAGCATATAGACCAGGGCGGCATCAATATTGTCGATGCTTTCCCTAAAAGACGTCAGTTGGTCTTTCAGTTCCTGTTCGTCGGGCCGGTTGTCGCTGCTCATTCAATCACTCCCATAATATGCCGGTGGCGCGGCGGTCGGACGGACTTTAGCAGAAAATAGTTGAAAGTTAAAAGACCTGATTTGCCTGATCAGGCTTTTGCGGTTTTACCGCCGATCCCCAGCTTCTGCATGATGCGGGATTTGTCTTCCGGTTCCAGCCCGGCCAGCACCAGGATCAGGACATAAATCAGGATCAGCACCGGAATGCCGAGGAACACGCCCCAGCCGTGGATGATGTCAAACGGGATCGCCTGTTTGGCCCAGTAGAAGGCGCCGGCGCTGATCCCGGCGGCGAACGGCACCTTGAACAGCTTGAGGCGCCACATCCGGATGCCGAACAGCCGGTTGATGAGGATCATGCGCAGCAGGTTCATGGTCAGGTAGGTCAGCATCAGGGCGAGGGCGACACCTTCGGCATCCATGCCCAGGGTCTGGGTGAAGAGGACCGCCATCACCACATAAAGCGGGATCATCAGCAGGGAAATCAGCGGATTGAACAGCGGGTTTTTATAAATCAGCGGCAGGTCAGAGGTGCCGAAACCGCCGTTGATGGTTTCCCCCACCATCAGCAGGAACAGGATGATGCCGCCCACCTGCAGGATATCGGGGTCGGTGCCGTCATTGGCCACGGCGGTGATCACCGCCTCGCCGTAAAACCCGGCCCAGACCACAATCAGGCACTGCACCATCAGGATCCAGCGGCTGACCATGATCATATGCCGTTCGACCCGGGGATAGTCTCTCTCGACCAGGCTTTTGGACATGACCGGGGCCAGGATCGGATAGAAGCTCTGGTAAATCTTTTCCACGCTGGTGGCGAACTGCTGGGCCACCGTATAGACCCCAAGCACAGCTTCGGAAAAGAAGAATTTGACGGTGAAGATATCCATGCGCATGAAGATCAGCAGCGCCATGTCATGGAAGGCCGTCGGGGCGGAAAAGCCGGCGATGCGGCGGATCAGGTGGAAGCAGGGCGGCTTGCAGACAAAGTTCCTGAAGCTGTAGAGCCTGAGCGCACCCCAGATGGCGACCGCCAGGGCGGCAAGCAGGGCCACGGCATAGGCCATCAACAGGCCTTTCTCCCGATAGCCCAGGGTGTAAAACAACAGCATGGCGCCGAGCAGCACATAGGGTTCGACAATGCTGCGGGACCAGACTTCATAGCGCATCTTGCGCGTCGCCCGGGTGCCGGACAGGATCACATCCACCGAAGTGATAACGAGGATGATCGGCGCCAGGGTCACCAGGCCGTCGACCATCTGCGGATAGTCAAAGAAAGCAGCCAGCGCGTTCGCCGACAGGATCAGAATCCCGGTCAGCACGGCGCCCACCATCAGCGACCAGCACAGCGCGGTAAGTATCACCTGTTCGGGGGCATAGTCCCTGGAATATTCCCGGTCATGGATGAATTTGAACAGCGACCGCTTCAGGCCGAAGGTGGCGAAGGCGGCCATAATCTCGATGGTGGTGATGGTATAGTTATAGCGGCCGTAAAGTTCGTTGCCGAACAGCGCGACCGCCAGAAACAGGAACGGCAGGCGGGAGCCGAGACGTACAATAAAGCCGGCGAAATTCGCGCCGGCCCCCTTGGCGATATCTTTTTTGTCTTTTTGCTCGCCAGAATCTGCTGGTGTGATCGAGGTCATCTGTGACCTTTATCCCCTATCTTTTTTTTCGAGTGTGTTTTTTTTTGACGGAGGGGGGAAGAACATCGGCGAAATCGCTGAGCGCCTTGCCGGTGATCTTTCTCACGCCGTCGGGACCACTATATACCAGATTATAGTCTGCAACATAGCGATAACTTGTGACGGAGGGGTAGACCTGGGCCAGCATGCGTTCCAGGCTGCTCATATGGTCGTTGAGGCGGAAATGCTCCAGTTTTCGGGTGAGGTCGATGGTCCCCTGCAGGCTGCTGTTGCCGTTCAGGGCGACCAGCCGCAGTTTCGTCGGATATTCACCCAGGTCGGGATCTTCTGCGGTTTCCTTGACCACCAGCTTGACGTCATGGAAATTGCCGATCACCTTGTTGCCTTCGCGCAGGTACAGCTTGTTATCCTGTTTGCGATTGGGCAGTACGATGGAAGACAGCATCAATTCAGGCTCGGATCCATTATCGAGGCTGAATATCCTGATCCAGCTCTCCATCATTTCATCAATGGATTCTTCCAGGAATACCCGCATGCCGAAACCAACCCCTTTCCCCAGGTCTTCCCAGGGGCCGTCCTCCTCGGTGCCGGTGGCTTCCGGACCGGGCCGGAAGCGGCCGGTGGCAGTGAAAAAGGGCGCATAGGTGATGGCTTCAATTTCACCCTTCCTGCGGTATTTATTATTGCCGTTGAGGGACTGCAGCGGCGGCAGCGGGCTTTTCAGCTCCAGTTCCAGTTCACCGGTGGAATTATGGAGCTTCAACTGGTAGCCGTCCGCCGTCTTGCGGATGTAATGCTGGATATTGTCATTCAGCTGGATATTCAGGTGATCGGGAGAATACTCCCAGTCGTCCCGCTTGCGGCCGTTTTTGATGATATATTTGGTGCCGTCGGGCCGGGTAAAGGTGGCCAGCATCAGGGCCCGGTGGGTCATGAACGGCAGGTTCAGGATGGTGAACTGGGTGGTCAGCAGGCTGCCGTCCTCAAAGACAAAATATTGTTCCCAGTATTCCTTGTAATTCTTGTCATCCTTCAGGGTCGGGGCTTGCTTGTCCTGGGTGAGGATCTCGTCGTTGGCAAAGGCTGCCATGGGGGCAAAGGCTGAAGCTGGCATGACAAAAACAACGAGCGCCAGCACGGCACGCAGTAAACGTGTAAATGACATAAATTGACTACTCCGAAGTCAGTTCCCTAAGCTGCCGAATAAACAGTCTGTTATATTTTTTTTGTTTATGAACCAGAGCCATCAGTACCACATTCAGAACCACCAGTTCGAAGAGGAAATACACGACAGGCTCGCCTATAATACACGCGATAAATATGGCAAAAGTTCGATAGTTGGCGCACATTACTGACCAGAGTTTCACGGAACGAGAGAAAACCAGACGATAGATCGCCCGGATCTCCCCGGCCAGTTCGGGGTTTTTATCGAGAAGGTGCTGAATTTCGTGGCGCTGGGCGCTGTCAACGCCGGAAAAGGCATACTGCATTTTCACATAGCCATACTCCAGTTTCCCGGCGATGGCGCCAAACGGGCCGCCATTGAGGCCTTTCTGCAGCTCATCCGGTTCGGGCAGCCGGGCGGAAAGCTTGCCATGGCCCCAGAAATCATATTCCTGGCGCTGGGTCTCATACGCGCCCGCCTGGACGGCATGGGCCGCCCCGGCCAGGATAACCAGCGCCCAGACCCAGGAACCCAGATCCGGCGCCAGGGTCAGGCCCAGGGCGATATAGACGGAAATAAACACCACATAGTCGCAGATGCCGTCGATCACCTTGCCCAGTTCCGACTGGGTCTGGGTCAGGCGGGCAAGCTGCCCGTCGGCCCCGTCAAGAATGTGCCAGGTCAGCATCAGGGCAAAGCCGAGGATCGCCAACCGGCCGTCCTGGTAATTGTAATAGGCGAAACCTGCCAGAAAACCGGCCAGCATACCGGACAGGGAAACCATGTTCGGCGTGACCTTCAGGGCGGCGAACCTCGGGACCAGCCAACTGCTTACCGGATGGATGAGATAGAGGTTGGTGAACTCCTCTATCTCGCTGGTTCTCTTGATCGTTTCTGACATGATACCCGCAGTTACTTTTTAAAATATTTTTGTCTTGCGGAAGTTTTCGACGAAAGTTTCGCTGGTTGCTTCCATAAGATTTTTCGCATGGTATATGATTCTGGCCTGATGGACAAAGAAAGTAATGATCCCGTAACAACAGATGAAGATAAAACCGGCGTACCAGGCGCCAAATATGCCGAAGGGGATCAGGGTCCACATCTGGGTGTTGCGCCGTCCGCCGATCAGCCGGAACCGGCGGTCAAACTTGCCGGTGTCGCAAATCTGCCGATCAGACATGCGCCGGAAAAATTCCGACTGGATTTCATCTGCCAGGTGGAACAGGACCAGCGCCGTCGCCATGACCCACGGGGCATAGCCATAAGTGGTCGACAGGAACCCGGCGATGGCGAAATACCAGCCATATTCCACCACCTTGTCCACAAGATGTTCCAGCTCGCCGATTTTGGTCTGCTGCATTTTGGTGCGGGCCAGTTTGCCGTCAACACCATCCAGAATCCCGACGATCAACGCGCCGGCGAGGCCCCAGGCCATGCTGCCGGTGGCAAACAGATACATGATGTAAAATCCCAGCAGGCCGGTAACGACCGTCACCTGGTTGGGGGTAATCGGCAGGTTGCAGATATGCTTCACGATCCAGTTTTCGATCGGGCGGTGAATATACCATGCCGGCCAGTCCAGTGTGCCTTTCTGGGCATTGTTCAACAGGGCGTCTGTGCCTTTGCTGCCGTCTTTCGGCTGCAGGATCGGCAGCCAGATCATATCCACATCCCGGCGCCGGTTGGGCAGATACAGCGGGATTGAGGAAATTTCCAGAATTTCGCAGTCGTTGGAATTGGCCAGGCTTTCCAGGGCTTCTTTGAGGTGTTCCAGCGAATTCAGCTTGTCTGCGTGGGTCTGCATGGTCTCGCTGGATATCTTGGCGGCGGAGGCAAAGATGCTGTCCTGGCCCCGCAGCGACAGAGGAATGCCGTAGCTTGACTTATCTTCGCCGACATCCTCCTTGTTCATGACGGCAATGACGGTGCCGGCATTTTTTTCAATCACGGCACCGACGATACGGTCGTCTATCAGGACGCCTTCTTCGAGCAGCAGCCAGCTGTCCTGTTCCGAGTTGTTCTCAAGGATTTTAGCGGCGGCTTCCTTGGTCCGGTGGATATGGACGGACCCGGGTTTTTTGGAATAGGACAGGATTTCCTTTTCCAGTTCGGCGATGAACCAGTCGGTGACAAGATGGACTTCCTGCACGCCAAGTTTTTCCAGCGTCTTCAGTTGGCGCTCGAGTAATGTGATTCCTCCGACCTGAATCAGATTGCGCGCCAGCGTACTCTCTGTTTCTGATTCCTGTCCCGTTAATATAATAGCTTTGTTGACCATTTCTTCCTCTTTCATGCCCCGTCCGCCCCCTCCGGCGGTATGCCCCCATGGCTTGTGACGATATATGGGACCGGATTTAGACGATAAAAGGGCACGTTCCAGAAAAAAAGACTTATCTTTTTATAAGTTTAACTGCCGTATTTTGAATCAACGACCAGGCTTCGTCAATATGGTGTTGCTCCGTATAGGGCGAGCCGGAGACAAACCGGAGGGCATACCGTCCTCCGATTCTGGTCTGGGTCAGATAGAGTCTGCCGCTGTCATTGATTTTTTCCAGCAGGGTTTCATTCAGGGAATCCAGTGCCTTTTCGTCTGTACCCGCCGGCCGGTAGCGGAAACAGAACAGCGCCAGCGGGTGGGGGGCCAGCAGTTCGAAGTCAGGGTGCCGGTCCACTTTTTCCGCCAGATCCTGGCAGAAACCGATATGTTTACGCAAATGGGCCTGCAGCCCTGCCTGGCCATAGGAGCGGATCACAAACCACAGCTTCAGGGCCCGGAACCGGCGCCCCAGCTGAACCCCCCAGTCGCGGTAGTTATTGACCCGGTCGCCTTCTTTGGTTTTCAGATATTCCGGCAGGATCTCGAAGGTCCGGATCAGGGCTTCCTTGTCGCGGACAAAAAAGGCGGAACAGTCGAACTGGGTCAGCAGCCATTTGTGGGGATTGAACACCAGGCTGTCCACCAGTTCGATGCCGTCGATCATCCAGCGGAATTCAGGCAGCACCAGGGCGCTGCCGGCCCAGGCCGCATCCACATGCAGCCAGATATCGTATTTTCGGCAGATTTCGCCGATCCGGCGCAGCGGGTCGACCGCCGACAGGGAGGTGGAGCCCAGGGTGGCGATCACACAAGTCGGCGTGCATCCGGCATTGAGGTCGCTGACAATGGCGTTTTCCAGGTCCCCGGGGCACATGGCGAAATTTTCATCCACCGAGATCTTGCGCAGATTGTCGCTGCCCAGACCGGCAATGCGGACGGCCTTGTCGGCGGAGCTGTGGACTTCGGCCGAGGCATAGGTGGTATGGGTGCCGGTGATGCTGAGGCCGCTGTGGTTGGTGGAGAATTGATGCCGCCGCTCGCGGGCGCTGAGGACCGCAGCCAGGGTGGCGGTGGAGGCGGTGTCCTGGATGCAGCCGACAAACTCCTCCGGCAGGCCGGTCAGTTGCCGCAGCCAGTCCATCATCCGTTCTTCCAGTTCGGTGGCGGCGGGCGAGGTCTGCCAGCTCATGCACTGGGCGGCGAGGGCGCTGGTCAGCATTTCCGCCAGCACCGACGGCGGGCTGGCATTGGCCGGGAAATAGGCCATGAAGCCCGGATGCTGCCAGTGGGTCATGCCGGGCAGGATGATGTCCTGGAAGTCCCGGAAGATCCGGTTCATGTCCTCGCCGGACTGCGGCGGGCCGTCCGGCAGTTGTGCCAGGATTTCCCCCGGTTTGGCCTGGGATCTGACCGGATAATCCTCAAGATTCTCCAGATAGTCGGCCATCCAGTCGACAAGCTTGTGGGCCTGTTTGCGAAATTCTTCATTGTCCATATGTCGCTCCCGCAGGAAATGGATGGCGCGGCGGCTACGCCAGGCCGGCTTTTTTGAAGCCGGCCAGGTAAATATTCAGATCATCCTCCCGTCGAAACCATTTGCGGCATTCGGTTTCGGCATGTTCCGGGAATCCCGGATAGAGCCGCAGCACATGGTCGGCGGCGGCGTGGCTTTCATTTTCCAGGCCCAGCATGGCATAGGCGATGGCCTGCAGGGCATGGGGCCAGAACCAGTCAGGCATGTCAATGACCCGGACCTGTTCCAGCGCGCCTTGGTAATCCTGCTCCAGGAAATGGGAATGGAACAGGGCGAACCGGCACCAGCTGGGATGCTGGGGATTGAGCTGCATGGCTTTGCGGACCAGGCTCAGGCCCTTGTCCATTTCCCCGCACAGGCACAGGTAGACGCCGCTGTCGGCGAGGACGGCCGGACTGTTGGGGGCGATGGTCAGGCCCATGCGGATGTTGTTTTCAAATTTATCCAGCTCGCCCTTGTGGAAATGGATGATGGTCATGGCGTACCAGGCGATGCTGTATTTGCTGTTCATGCTGATGGATTTTTCCGCATACTGGCGGGCGCGCTCCAGCGGGTCGCCAAGCTCCGGCTGCTGGTTGAAGCTGAAGCGGTATTCATCGAGCGCGATAAAGGACAGGCCGGCCCAGGCATCCGGGTAATTGGGGTCGATTTCCACCGCTTTTTCCAGGCTTTGCCGAGCCTTGAGGTGGGTTTCCGGGCTCAGCTCGAACAGATAGTCATGCAGCAGCAGCATGCTTTCATAGGCTTCCATATATTCGGTGGAGGCCCGCTTCATAGCCACCGCACTGGTCCGCATGATGGCGCCGTAGGTATCGCCGAGGGTGGCGGCCACCTGGGTGGCGATTTCATCCTGTACCAGGATCAGGTTGTCAGGGGTAAGCTGGTGGTCGTAACTGTTGGCCCAGATGACGGCATCATTGGTGGCGTCCAGCAACTGGGCGGTGACCCGGACCATGTTGCCGGCCCGGCGGATGCTGCCCTCGACCACATAATGGACTTCCAGTTCCTCGCACAGTCGGCGGATGTCCACCGGCTGGCCCTTGTAGCGCAACGTCGATTTGCGCGAAACCACATACAGGCTGGGGCTCAGCGACAGCTGGGTGATGATTTCCTCGGTAATGCCGTCGCAGAACATTTCCGTTTCCGCTTCCCCGCTCAGGTTGTCAAACGGCAGGACGGCAATGGCCGGTCCCGTGGGCGGTGCGGCAGCAGCGGAAATCAGCGGGTCGCGGCCCTCCTGTCGGGTCGGGATATTTTCCTCAATCAGGGGAATATAGGTGCCCTTGGGCAGGCTGATGCGGATCGGGTCATTGACGCCTTCCTCCAGGTAAAAATGCTCGAGCAGGCGGCGCAGGCGGCCGGCTTCCACCCGCACGATCGCGTCTGCCTGGGGGTCGAAATCATCATCCTTGTCAAAGACCTCGACGCCAAGGGTATAGCCCTTGAGCAGGTTTTCACGTCCTTGCAGCAGTTCTGTCACCACATAGTCCAGGAACCGTTTCGGGCGGTTCTTGTTGGTGAACAGCTCACTGTCCAGAATCCGGTCCAGTTGTTCCCGGATCTGGTCTGCTGAGGGTGATGAAGACGACGTCATTATTATGTTTATTCCGCAAACAGGTTAAGTGGTATGAAGCAAAGACTATTACAGGTCCCGGAGGAACGCAATGTCATCACGCAGCAATGCAAAGTCAGATAATGTTTTCCCCTGAAAAATCAAGCCGAAGTCCTGAAAGGGGGGCATGCGGCTTTTCCGGTAAAAACAAAAAAGGACCGGTACTGGCCGGTCCTTTTTGCAGTCAGGTTCCGATCAGTGATCAGGCGCAGAGTTCAATGGCCACTGCGGTGGCTTCGCCGCCGCCGATACACAGGCTGGCAACCCCTTTTGTGCCGCCGCGTTTCTTCAGGGCGTTGACCAAGGTGACGAGCAGGCGCGCGCCGGTGGCGCCGATCGGATGGCCCAGGGCGCAGGCGCCGCCGTAGACATTGACCTTGTCATGGTCGAGGTTGAGGTCGCGCATGGCGCACATGGTGACCACGGCAAAGGCCTCGTTGATTTCATAGAGGTCCACGTCCGCATCGGTCCAGCCGGTTTTCTCAAAAATTTTCTGGATCGAGAAGATCGGCGCGGTGGTGAACAGGGCCGGTTCCTGGGCATGGGTGGCATGGGCGTGGATCACGGCGATCGGCTTAATGCCGCGTTTTTCTGCTTCCGACTGCTTCATCATCACGACGGCGGCGGCGCCGTCGGAAATGCTGGAGGAGTTGGCGGCGGTCACAGTGCCGTCCTTGGTGAAGGCCGGACGCAGGCTCGGGATTTTCTCCGGGCTGGCTTTGCCGGGCTGCTCGTCGGTGTCGATGATGATTTCGCCCTTGCGGGTCTTGATGGTGACCGGGGTGATTTCATCCTTGAACCAGCCTTCGTTGATGGCCTGGTTGGCGCGCTCGAGCGAGGAAATGGCGAATTCATCCTGCTGCTCGCGGGTGAACTGATACTGGGCGGCGGTTTCTTCGGCAAAGGTGCCCATCAGGCGGCCCGGCTGGTAGGCGTCCTCGAGGCCGTCGAGGAACATGCTGTCATAGACCTGGGTATGGCCGATGCGGGCGCCGCCGCGCATTTTCGGCAGCAGGTAAGGGGCGTTGGTCATGCTTTCCATGCCGCCGGCGACGATCACATCCACACTGCCGGCTTTGAGGTGATCATAGGCCAGCATCACCGCTTCCATGGCGGAGCCGCACATTTTGTTGACCGTGGTGCAGCCGGTGGAGTAGGGCAGACCGGCGCCGAGCGCCGCCTGGCGGGCCGGCGCCTGGCCGAGGCCGGCAGGCAGTACGCAGCCCATCAGCACTTCTTCCACATCCTCAGGCTTGAGGGTGGTCTGTTCCAGTGCGCCCTTGATGGCGACGCTGCCCAGCTCCGGGGAGCGGACGTCGGAAAAGTCGCCCTGGAAACCGCCCATGGGGGTGCGGCTGAGGCCGACAATGACGATTGGATCTGCGGTGGTGTCTGTCATGATTGTGATCCCTGGTAAGATGTGTTACGTTACTCGCTGGTAACGTATATAGTCCGTTCCGTTTTATAAGGCAAGACGGCTGCGTAAAAATAAATACTACTCAGCAGTAACAAATTCCTGTAAAAACAGACGGCGACCGCAACGGCAGTGAACAAACATATAAAGAATAAAAGACTATACCATGAAACGCGAAGAAAAACGCCAGCAGAAACTGGATGCCATCCTGCGCCACGCGGCCAAGGCATTTATGGAAAAGGGATATTACAAAACCTCGCTGGACGACATTGCCAAAATGCATAATGTCACCAAGCCGACCCTCTATTATTACATCAAGAACAAGGAAGACATCCTGGTCAAATGCGAGGAAGTGGCCAGCGAGAGGATCAATGGCCTGCTTGATAAGGTGATGGAAAAGGGCGGCACCGGTTATGCGCAGCTTTATGGTTTCATCAAGGATTATATCACCCTGCTGAATGACGATATCATCCGCTGCCATGTGCGCCACCGCGGCCAGCGGGAGAATGACGCCGCCCGGGACGCCAGCCTGAAAATGCACCGCGGTATCGAAAGCCGGGTCCGCGCCATTATCGCCCGCGGGGTCGAGGACGGCTCGATCCGCCGGGACGCCCATCCGGTAATCAACGCCATCCTGCTGTTTGATGCCCTGAACGGCATCACCGCCTGGTATCGGGAGGACGGGGCGCTGGACATGAAGGCGCTGACCGAACAGATCCTGACCCTGGTGGCCAAGGGAATTGAGGCCTGATCATTTAAGGGAAGCGTGCAGGCAAAAGAAAAGGCGCCAATCGGCGCCTTTTTTGTTGGGGATGATCCGCGGTTATGACCGCTTGCGGCGATAGAGCAGCAGCCCCGCGCCACAGATCAGCAGGCCAAGCGCGCCCGGTGCGGGGACCGAAACACGATCCGCAAGGATTGGGTTCAGAATGAAGGCGGAATATTTACCGGTGTCGGGGTTATAGGCCTGACCGGTCATCTGACCCAGGTTGTTGAGGTCAAGGCCGCCATCAGGGGTGAACAATCCAAAATAGGGATCGTTGGGGTCGATCAGGGTGCTGATCTCAAAAAGCTCGTCATTGTCCCAAAGATAGTAGGTCCAATCAACCGCGTCATAGTCTTCAGTCCAGTTGTAGGAATAGGCCAGGGCCTGACCGTTGTTATTGGCTTCAGAAATTGCAGCGACATCAACCCCATCGACCGGAAGGATTACGAGTTCTCCTTCCTCGGTCCAGCGAAACAGATTCTGGGGGCGGGGATAGTCTTCTGACCAGTCTTCAGTACTGCCGAAAATTGTACCGTCGTCAGTTAGATCATCAGGGATTAAGTAGTAATCTCCGAAACTGTCGGAAAAGCCACTGTCCCGGTATCCTGTGTCTGAGTTCCAGATCAGATATTGAAGGACATCGAATCCTTCGTCATTTTTATACCAGTGCTGAAAAATCATCTCCCCATTGTCCGCAAACCCAATAGGATAGAAATAATCTGTCGTATCTTCCGGATCTGGCAAATATGTGAAGCCGCTTTCTTTTGTCCAAACACCTGGTCTTTCGGTATCATAATCGTAAACAACTATTTCACCGTTTGGACCAAGATTCCTCACACTATAACGGTCCTGAGCGAACTGAGGCAGGTTGATAACGCCACTTTCGCTATCCCAGTAAAAAGGCACGCTGGAAATACTGTTATCCTCATTTGTGTATCTGGAAAAGCCAACTATCTGATTATTATTATTGATAAGGCGAGCATAATTTAGCTCATCGCCCTGGGAGGTAATATCATGGCGTGTGCCATCCGCATCCCAATAGGCGGCCGTTTTAGTGCCAGGCCCCACATTGGCATATCCGGAGACGGCACCTTGGTCGTTAATGCTGTCTCCCCAGCTGTTGCCGAGGTTTTCCGCATCAAGCCACTGCACATTATACAGCGGTGCTGCATAGGCCGATACCGGACCAAGACCCGCGACCAAGGTCAAAAGAGCAAAATATTTTTTAAACATTTTCATATCCACACACATTTGTTTGTTGATTAAATTTGTTTCCGACGGCGATAGATCAGCAGCCCCGCGCCACAGATCAGCAGGCCAAGCGCACCCGGCGCCGGGACGGGCGCGATATAGATACCGTTCGGTGTCAGTAACAGTCCGATCTGTTCTCCCGTTTCCAGCAGGATGCCTTCAGCCGCAATCTGGCCAAGATTGTTGACGCCACTGGCCCGGGTGATGGAGAGGAGGCCGAACAGGGGATCTTCCAGGCTGACGAGATTATCCAGAAGGAAAAGTTCCTCATTATCCCAGATGGTACCGAAGGTGTTTTCTTCTGAATTTCCAATCATACCGACAACCTGGTCATTGTTGCTGCGATGGGCGCTACTGCTTTCAAAGGAGCCCTTGTCCAGAATGGTGAGGCCGTCTTCCAGTGACCAGTTAAAGCCGGTCGTAATAAATTCGTTGTCGATATAGTCCTCGGCGACGGTGCCGCTGACCAGACCGTTTTCATTTATCTCCACTGTTCCCAGATAATAACGCAGGCCGGTAATCGGCAATTCGTGGAAAGAACCGTCAGTGTCTCTGAAAAAGGCCTGCAGGTCGCCATCCTGGTTTTCGAACCATCCTACGATTTGGCCTGCATCATTGATGCTTGTTGGATAAACATCAGGCGTACCTTCTGGCATATCAATTGGAGTAAGACCGTCCGCCTGGGACCACAGGTGGATTTTATTGGCAAAGACGCCATTTGGTGCCAGTACAACCTGACCGTGGTTGTTCACACCGTAGGGAAGCCAGCTGGGTGTCGGAACCTCCGGAAGGGTTATATTGTTCAGTGACCCGTTCCAGAAATATGACTTAATATATGGATCACCCTCTGAATCATAATAGCCGCCAATAATCTGTCCGGAATTATTAATGTCTACTGCAACATGAATGAAGTAGTCGCTTCCCGCCAGGTCAACCAGATTGCCGTCATTCCAGAGGATGGATCTTACAGGGAGGTTTGAAGCTTCCTGTGAAACCATTGCGCCAACCACCTGGCCGCTATCGTTTATCGCTGTTGTTCTCGTGTCGTAGCCTTCCATTCCCTCCAGGACCTGGATCGAGTAGGTTGGTACGGCCAGGGCGGCGGCGGGTGTCAAGGCGATGGCCAGTGCGGCCACGGCGGCATATTTACGGAGCATGATCTTCCCCCAATAAAATAGACCAAAACAATATAACTTACTGCTGTATGCAAATATTGTGCCGGGCGGGTAACAAACGAGCGAAACCGCGATTGGTGTGAATAACCTAATATTCCGGAGTGTAAGGGATTCTTTACAGCTTACTTATGGTTAACGTGAGATTTGTAATTATTACAAACGGTTACGTGAGAAACCGACCTGTAAGGGATTCTTTACAGTGTTTACGGCGACTGCCGCAAATTTTTTGCCGATTGTCCGGCGATCCGGCTTTGCCTTTTTCGCGGACTTCCGATACATTCGGAACTAAAGATATAAACATTCAAGAGTAGTAGAGATGTCTGCCGAAGCCATGAGTAATGAAGACAAGAGAAGCGACAGCCGCCTGGATGTGGTCTGGCGCGCGCTGCTGACCGTTGACGGGATCAGTTATCCCTGCGAGCTGATCAATGTGTCCACGGCCGGGGCGCTGATGGTGCTGGACCGGGAGCTGGAGATGGGCCAGCAGTTTCTGCTCGACATTGCCGAGCTCGGCCAGTGCGGCGGACGTGTCGCCTGGTGCAACCGTCCGCAATATGGCCTGCAGCTGCTGATCGGTGACGACCTCAAGCTCAAGGAATTTGCCGACAAGATCGGCCTGCGCCTGAAGGCCTGAGGCACTTTATCCCATTACTGCATGGACGTCATTCCCGCGAAAGCGGGAATCCAGACAATTGTTTCCGTTTCCTATACGTGTCAGGCATGGACCCCCGCTTTCGCGGGGGTGACGAGGGGGGTTAGTTATTCCCGAACGGATTGTCGATGCTCGGGCTCGGCTGGGTGAACCAGCGCGGGCCGTCTTCGGTCATGTAGAAATGATCCTCGAGCCGCACCCCGAACTCGCCGGGGATGGAAATCATCGGTTCGTTGGAAAAGCACATGCCCGGGGCAAGCAGGGTCTGGTCGCTCTTCACCAGATAGGGCCATTCATGGATATCGAGGCCGATGCCGTGACCGGTGCGGTGCACCAGGCCCGGCGCCTTGTAATCGGGGCCGTAACCGTTGGCTTCCAGCGACCGTCGCGCGGCCACATCCACCTCGCCGCAGGGGGTGCCAAGTTGAGCCGCTTCGAAGGCGGCGAGCTGGGCGTCTTTTTCATGCTGCCAGACTTCCCGCTGCCGGGCAGTGGGTTCGCCATAGACATAGGTGCGGGTGATGTCGGAGTTATAGCCGTGCAGCAGGCAGCCGGTGTCGATCAGCACCATGTCGCCTTCCTTGAGGTATTGCGGGTCCTTGACCCCGTGCGGATAGGCGGTGGCTTCACCGAACAGGACGATGCAGAAACTGGAGCCCTTGGCGCCCACCTTCTTGTGGGCCCGCTCGATGAACTCGGTCACTTCCAGGGTGGAAATGCCGGGGCGCAGGATGCGGGCCGCCGCCTTGTGCACTTCCATGGTCATCTCTTTGGCTCGTTGCATCAGGGCGATTTCCGCCGCGCTTTTGTGCATGCGGCAGGCGGCGGTAACCGCTTTGGCGTTGACATAGTCATAGGTTGGGGCCTCGGCGCGCAGGCCGTCGAAAATGAAAAAGCTCGATCCTTCATCGAGGCCGATGGCGCCGTCGCTGATGCCCATGCGCTGCAACACCTCGCCGAACAGGGCGTAGGGGCTTTCATGCTCTTCCCAGCCGTTGACTTTTCCCTCGATGGTCATGAAGTCCCGGAGGGTGCCGATCTCAAACACCGGGGCGATATATTCCGGCGCGCCCTCGGCCGGCAGGATGACGCCGACCATGCGCTCACTGGCGTACCAGGGCGTGCCGGTGAAATAGGTCATATTGGTGCCGGCGTTGAGGTAAACCGCCTCAAGGCCCAGTTCCTTCATCAGGCTTTGCGCCTTTGCGATCCGCGCGCGATATTCCTTTTCGGAAATGGGCGAGACGCCCCCGGTCATGTCGGCGAGCTTTTTCAGCTCCAGTTCGGCGGTCGAACCGCCCACGCCAATGGTCATTTCTTTGGTCCTTCTTTATATCCCCGGATGACAGGAAATATGGACAGGCCCCGGGAGCTTGGCAAGATGCAACCGACGACTTCGCTGAATATGGTGGAAGCTTCTGACGGGGATGTTTATTGCCGGATATTATCCTGTCAGGCGACTTCCGGGCGACGGTAAATTATGCTATGCCAACGCAGGAAGGAGACTTGGGTGTCGGAAAACTCACAACAGGATGCAGGTCGGATTGTGTTGGTGCTGGGCGGTGGTCCGGCCGGGGTGATTGCGGCAGTACGATTGGCCGACCTGGGCCATCATGTCACCCTGATCAACCGCACCCGGCCGGGCGAGGGCCTGCAGGCGATCCCCAACAAGGTGCGCGAACAGCTTCGCTCCCATGGTCTGGAAGCCTCCGCCGATACCTTCGGCCCACTGGTGGAGTGCCGGACCGTCTGGCAGGGGGCGGAAACCACAGAGCAGCTTCATGTGGTGCACCGGCGCCTGCTGGACCAGGCCCTGTTGTATGACGCCACCCGCCGCCATGTGCATGTGGTGGAGGGGACCGCCGGCGGGATCAGGCGGACCGACAGCGGCTGGCGCGTCGGGGTCGGGGAGTATGACTATGAAGCGGACTTCCTGGTCGAGGCCCGCGGCCGCGAAGCCGGGGCGGCGGCGGGGGAACAGGGCGTCATCTGCCTGGCCATGAGATACCGCATGCCGGCGGACTATAGCCCCTTTGTCGCCGTGACCTGTTTCGGGGACGGCTGGGCCCGCTTCATTGCTGCGGAGCGGCGGGAAGCTGCCGTGCAGGTTTATCTGTCGGGCGGAAAATCCGACCTCCCCGTCGGCCCCATTCCGCGGAAGAAAATGTTTGGAGGCCTCGCAGAGGAACTGACCGGGATCTGGCCCCTGCTGGCCGAGGCAACCCCCAGGGGGGAGGTGGAGCGCAGCAACGCCTTCAGCCGGTTGCGCGAGCCGCTGATCGGCATGGACAGCATCCGCATCGGCGAGGCGGCGCTGGCCCTGGAACCGCTTCCCGGGTTCACGCTGGAACAAAGCCTCGAGACGGTGGAAATGGCGTTGCCGGTTATCGAAAGCTGGCTACGCGGCGCCGGCGATAAACAACAGCTGGCCGAGGGCTATTCAGATCGGGTCAGGGCGCTGTATGAGACTTCGCAACGGGCGGCGAAAGCCCGTTTCGGCCGCTGATAAAATAAATAGTCCGAATAGACGGTCAAAGTTTTGCATTTTGATGAAATTTCTGCCAATGTAGGGTCATAACAACAAATAATCAGTAGCGTTTAAAAACTCGGGACCTCACATGGCAAGAACCCAGGCCGCAGATTACGACGATCGGCGCAGGAATATACTTATCCAGGCCGCCAACCTGTTTGCAGAAAAGGGCTATGCCCGGACCAGCATTTCGGAACTGGCGACGGCCTGTAATGCTTCCAAATCCTGGCTGTATCATTATTATCCGTCCAAGGAAGCTATCCTGTATGACATCATGTCCTATCATGTGACGGAGCTTCTGGAATGCGCCCGGGACTGCCGGGACGAGCAGGGCTCGCCCAGGGACCGCTTTCGCGAACTGGTGCGGCGTTTCATGTCCCTTTATATCGAGGCCGGCTCCCAGCATGTGATCCTGCTGAATGACATCGGCTGCCTGCCCGAAGACAAGCAGAAGGAAATCCAGGAGCTGCAGGATGACGTGGTTGCCATCGTCCTGGAACTGATCTGCGAGGTTAATCCGGCCCTGTCCGGCAACAAGAAATTCAAGAAACCGGTGACCATGGCCCTGATGGGCATGATCAACTGGACCTATACCTGGTTCGACGAAAAGGGCCCGATCAATGAACAGCAGTTTGCCGACCTGGCGGTGGACCTGTTCCTGAACGGCCTGATGTCCAAGGAATTCAAAGGATAACCCATGTCACAAGACGAACTGATCATCTCCACCGAAAATGACTGCATCCGGGTGCTGACCCTGAACCGGCCGGAAGCCCGCAATGCGCTCAGGACGCCGCTGCTGAAGAAGCTGGCTGAAGCGCTGAGCGAAGCCGACCGGGACGACAATATCCGTTGTGTGGTGGTGACCGGCGGGCCGGAGATTTTTGCCGCCGGCGCCGATATCAATGAGATGAAGGATTCCGGTGCGGTGGACGCGATCCTCGATGTGCGGGTCGACCTGTGGGACGAGGTGAGCCGCTTCCGCAAGCCGCTGATCGGCGCCATCAACGGCTTCTGCCTTGGTGCCGGTAACGAGCTGCTGCTGCGCTGTGACATCAGTGTGGCCGGGGAAGGGGCCAAATTCGGCCAGCCGGAAATCAATGTGGGCATCATGGCCGGGGCCGGCGGCACCCAGCTTCTGACCAAACAGATCGGCAAGGCCAAATCCATGCTGCTCAACCTGGCCGGTGAATTCCTTTCCGCCGAGCAGGCCTATATGGCCGGACTGGTCAGTGAAGTGGTGCCGGACGGCGAGGTGATGGAGCGGGCCATGAAACTGGCGGTCAGGATCAGCCGCAAGTCGCCGCTTGGCCTGCGCCTGATCAAGGAGAGCATTCTGGCGGCGGAAGACCTGTCGGTCAGGGATGCCTTGGCCTACGAGCGACGCGCCTTTTCGATCCTGTTCGCCAGCGAGGACAAAAACGAAGGAGTGAGCGCGTTCCTGGAAAAACGCCACCCCAAATTCACAGGCCGTTAGGAACACAGTCTCGAGACAAAAAGAAAAGCCCCGGAAGTCCGGGGCTTTTTTTGTTTAAGTGTGGTGTGTGGTATGTGGTTTATTTCTTGCGCATGTCGATGATGCGCTGGGCCTTGCCCTGGGAACGGGCCACGGTACCGGGGGCGCCAACCACCGGGATCACGGAAATGCCGATCCGGTTTTTCACATGTTTGGCCAGCAGCTGGCCGGCAGCTTCCCGGTCTTCGACCGAGACACTGGGGTCGGAGCCTTCCAGGTTGATGGTCAGGATATCCATCGGTCCTTTCTTGTCGATCACCAGCTGGTAATGGGGGCTGAGGCGGACATCCTCGAGCATGATTTCCTCGATCTGGCTCGGGAATACATTGACGCCGCGGATGATCATCATGTCGTCGCTGCGACCGGTGATCTTGTCCATGCGCCGCATGGAGCGGGCGGTGCCGGGCAGCAGCCGGGTCAGGTCGCGGGTGCGGTAGCGGATGATCGGCATCGCTTCCTTGCTGAGCGAGGTGAACACCAGCTCGCCTTCCTCACCGTCGGGCAGCACTTCGCCGGTTTCCGGGTTGATGATTTCCGGATAGAAGTGATCTTCCCAGATGGTCGGGCCGTCCTTGGTTTCGATACATTCGTTGGCGACGCCCGGGCCCATCATTTCCGACAGGCCGTAAATGTCGAGCGCATCAATGCCGAAGAGTTCCTCGATTTCCTTGCGCATGGCGCCGGTCCAGGGCTCGGCCCCGAAAATACCCAGGCGCAGTGAGGTCTCGGCCGGGTCCATGCCCTGGCGTTTGAATTCATCGGCAATGGCCAGCATATAGCTGGGGGTCAGCATGATGATATCCGGCTGGAAGTCGGTGATCAGCTGGACCTGTTTTTCGGTATTGCCGCCGGACATGGGGATCACGGCGCAGCCGAGCCGTTCCGCCGCATAATGGGCGCCAAGGCCGCCGGTGAACAGGCCGTAGCCATAGGCCACATGGACTTTATCGCTGCGCCGGCCGCCAGAGGCCTGGATGGAGCGGGCGCCGAGGTCGGCCCAGGTGTCGATGTCCTTTTTGGTATAGCCAACCACAGTCGGTTTGCCGGTGGTGCCGCTGGAGGCATGGATGCGGACGATGTCGTCCATGGGTACGGCGAACATGCCGAAGGGGTAATTGTCCCGCAGCGTGGTTTTTACCGTGAAGGGGAATTTGGCCAGATCGGACAGATCCTGCAGGTCGTCCGGGTGCACACCTTTTTCATCAAAGGCCTTTTTGTAATGAGGCACATTGGTATAGGCGTGGTTCAGGCTCCATTTCAGGCGCTCCAGCTGCAGCGCGCTGATTTCATCACGGCTCGCCACCTCGATGGGGTCGCGGGGCCCAAGGGTTTTCGGCATTTCAGACACTTCTTTCTCCCTGTCTTACTATAACTCGATTATACGCGCTCGATGATCATGGCGATACCCTGTCCGACACCGATACACATGGTGCAGAGGGCGTAACGACCACCTTTTTCGTGCAGTTCATACATGGCTGTGCCCACCAGGCGGGCGCCGCTCATGCCGAGCGGATGGCCAAGGGCGATGGCGCCGCCGTTGGGATTGACCCGGGGATCGTCATCGGCAATGCCGAGATCGCGGGTCACCGCCAGTCCCTGTGAGGCAAAGGCCTCGTTCAGTTCGATCACATCCATCTGTTCGATGGTCAGGCCGGTGCGCTCCAGCAGTTTCTTGCTGGCCGGGGCCGGGCCGAAGCCCATGATGCGGGGCTCAAGGCCGACCGTGGCCATGCCGACAACCCGGGCTTTGGGGGTCAGGCCCTGCGTCTTGGCCGCCTGTTCGCTGGCAACGATCAGGGCGCAGGCGCCGTCATTGACGCCGGAGGCATTGCCGGCGGTGACTGAGCCACCTTCGCGGAACGGAGCGCGCAGCTTGGCCAGCCCTTCCAGGGTGGTGCCGGCGCGCGGATGCTCGTCCTTGTCCACAACAATCGGATCGCCCTTGCGCTGGGGAATGATTACCGGAACAATTTCCTTGGCGAGGCGGCCGTTTTCCTGGGCGGCAACCGCTTTCTGCTGGGATCTGACAGCGAACTGGTCCTGGTCTTCGCGGCTGATGTTGAAATCCTCGGCCACATTCTCGGCGGTTTCCGGCATGCTGTCGATACCATACTGCTGCTTCATCAGTTTGTTGACGAAGCGCCAGCCGATGGTGGTGTCGTAGATTTCAGCATTACGGGAAAAGGCGGTTTCCGCCTTGCCCATGACGAAGGGCGCGCGGGACATGCTTTCCACACCGCCGGCAATCATCAGTTCGGTCTCCCCGGCCTTGACGGCGCGGGCGGCGATCCCGGTGGCGTCCATGCCGGAGCCGCACAGGCGGTTGACGGTGGTGCCGGACAGGGTGACCGGTAGGCCGGCCAGCAGGGCGCACATGCGGGCCACGTTGCGGTTGTCTTCGCCGGCGCCGTTGGCGTTGCCGAAGATGACATCGTCAACCTTTGACCAGTCCATGTCGGGGTTGCGCTCCATCAGCGCCTTGAGCGGAATAGTGCCGAGATCGTCAGCACGGACAGAGGACAGGGCACCACCATATCGGCCGATCGGGGTGCGGATATAATCACAGATAAATGCTTCGGTCATAACAAACTCCTCAAATGGCCGCTTCAGGCTTGGGTCTCTGTTTCTTCATCAGGCAGAATGCTGTCCTTGGTGGAATGGGATTTGCCGCGGAAAACCGCGACCAGCACACCGTCCTGATTGTTAATTTCAATATCAAAAATGCCCTGACGGCCGGCGCCTCCCTTAAAGTGCGCCGTCGCCGTCAGTGTGTCGCCCGGAAAAGATGGGCGCAAATATTCAATGCTGCAACCCGCCGCCACGGTCACTTTATTGTGACTATTGCAGCTGAGGGCAAAGGCGCTGTCCGCCAGGGCAAACACGGCGCCGCCATGGGTCGAGCCGAAGAAATTGGTCATTTCGTCGGTGACGGTCATGCTCATTTTAACATATCCGGCGTCAATCTCGAGCAGCTTGATTCCCAGCAGGTCGTCAATGGATTTGCGGGCGGACAAATGCTCGCCCAGCCTTTTCGCCAGGGCAGTATCCGTGTAGGGGGAATTCTTCTGGCTCATACGATGTCCTTCTCGGCAATGACGGCGCGACGCAGGAACGGGGAAACCCGGTAGCGGTCTTCGCCGTAAAAGACGGCGAGGCTGTCGAGCACTTCCACAATCAGGGACAGGCCAACCTCCTGGGCCCAGATCATGGGGCCTTTGGGATAGTTCACGCCGAACTGCATGGCGGTATCCACGGCGTCCGGGGTGGCCACCCCCTGGTAGACGGCGTCGCCGCCCTCGTTGGCCAGGGTGGCGACGGTGCGCATGACAATCAGGCCGGGGCAGTCATCAAGGACGCTGACCTTCTTGCCCAGCGCCTGGAAGAAACCGGCGGTAGCTTCCAGCGCCACATCGGTCAACTGGTCAGCCTTGGCAATGGCGATGCGGGAGCAGGTTTTATAGTCCAGCGCCAGGTCGAAGACCACGGTTGGCTCCCCGGTCAGCACCGTCATTTCGGTGGCGGTGGCGCCATTGGTCGGGGTCACCAGCAGGTCGCCGATACGGAACCCGATTTCCGGGCTTTCCTCTTCATAAACCAGGTCGATACCGGCGTCTTTGGCCAGCTCCACCAGCGGCTCCATCAGGACGCTGTCGCCAAGCACGGTGACTTTTTCCGGGGCCGGATAATTTTCTGCGGTGGCCGGTTCCGGTTTTTCCGCGCCGTCGCGGTAATCATAATAACCCTGTCCGCTCTTGCGGCCAAAGCGTCCGGCGGCAACCATTTCCTGCTGGATCAGGCTCGGCTTGAAGCGCGGGTCCTGATAGTAGGCGTTGTAAACTGAATTGGAGACGGCAAAGTTGACGTCATTACCGATCATGTCCATCAGTTCGAACGGGCCCATGCGGAAACCGCCGGCTTCGCGCAGGCAGGCATCGATGGTGGCATAGTCTGCGCCGCCTTCCTGGGCGACACGCAGGGCTTCGCCGTAATAGGAACGGGCGACCCTATTCACGATAAAGCCCGGGGTGGATTTGGCAAAAACGGTTTTCTTGCCCCAGGCCACCGAGGTATCAAACACGATGTCGGCGATCTCGTCGCTGGTGGCGAGACCGCGGATCACTTCCACCAGCTTCATGATCGGGGCCGGGTTGAAGAAATGCATGCCGACCAGATTTTCCGGCCGTTTCAGTGTGGCGCCGATTTCGGTAATGGACAGTGAAGAAGTGTTGGAGGCAAGGATGGCGTCGTCGGACAGGATGTCTTCCAGTTGACCGAACACCTTGCGCTTGACGTCCAGGTTTTCAACGATGGCTTCGATGACCAGCTTGGCCGGTTTCAGCTCCTCCAAGGTGGAAACCTTGTGCAGCCGGCCGAGAATGGCGTCTTTGTCGGCTTCCTCCATTTTACCCTTTTCGACCGAGCGGGCCAGGAACGTGCTGATCTGGCTGATGCCCCGCTCCAGGGCTTCTTCGGACATGTCAAATACATATACCGTGTGGCCGGCGGTGGCGGCCACCTGGGCGATACCTGCGCCCATGGCGCCTGCACCGATTACGGCAACGGGGGAGGAAAGGTCGAGAGCAGTCATAAATCAGTCCTGTAGGAAATTGTTCGTTCTATTTGCCAGTGAATTCAGGTTTTCTTTTTTCGAGGAAGGCTTCGACGCCTTCCCGGTAATCGTCTGAATAGCCGGCCTCGCGCTGGAAGGCTTTTTCCATTTCCAGCTGGCTGTCCAGGTCATTGCCGAGACTGGCCTGCAGGGCTTTCTTGATCAGGCCGAGGCCTTTGGTCGGCTGGGTCGCCAGATTTTGCGCCAGTTTGAGGGCTTCTTCCCTGAGGGCCTCGTCATCAACAGCCTTCCAGATCATGCCCCAGTTTTCGGCCTGTTCGGCGCCGACAGCGTCGCCAAGCAGGGCCAGGCCCATGGCGCGGGCATGGCCGACCAGGCGCGGCAGCATGTATGTGCCGCCGCTGTCCGGCACGAGGCCGATCTTGCAGAAAGCCTGGATGAATTTGGCGCTTTTCGCAGCCAGCACGATATCACAGGCAAAGGCAATGTTGGCCCCGGCGCCGGCGGCCACGCCATTCACGGCACAAATCACCGGGACGGGCAGGGCGCTGATCTTCCGGATCATCGGATTATAATAGTTTTCAATCGACTCACCAAGATCGCCACCGGGCAGCACGGCGGCGTCGGACAGGTCCTGGCCGGCGCAGAAGCCGCGGCCGTTGCCGGTGAGCAGGACACAGCGCAGGCCTTCCGCTTCAGTCAGGATATCCAGCGCCTGCTGCATTTCCTCGTGCATCTGTTTATTGAAGCTGTTCAGGGAGTCGGGCCGGTTCAGCGTTAAAACAGCCAGACCATCATTGATTTCAAACTCGATTGTGTCAAAATTCGTAGAATGAGACATGGAAAGCTACCCTGTTGCGCGTCTTAAAGCGGTTTTGCTGGTCAATCTCACTTTATTTTAGACCTAAACGGTATTGTTTTAAATATAAAATATTATATTTTTCTTGAATTGACCAACCGTTCGGTTTATTAATTTACATGATTTCAGGGGCCGGTCAATAAAAATTATGATTTCGGCAAGCGTACGCTCGGCCCGAGGCTTATCTGTCACACTCAGGAGAATGCAAATGTCTGTTTCCCCCTTATTTGAGAAGCATAAGGAAACCTTGAACAAAGCGATCGAGGCCAGCCGCACCCGCGAATACTGGACGGCCTATCCGGAAATGCCGAGTCCGAAAGTGTACGGGGAAACCGCCAACAAGGACGGCGAAAACGCCTTCAAGTCCTACCTGAACAAGACATTTGAAATCGACCAGCCGGGTTCGGAAGGAACTGTCGGCGCAGAAAAGTCCCCCTATGGCTTTGACCTGGGCATCACCTATCCCAAGGCTGACATCGACAAGCTGGTGCCGGTGGTGGACGAAATGCGCAACAGCTGGGGCAAGGCGGATGTGGATACCCGCGCCGGCGTCTGCATGGAAATCCTCGACCGGCTCAACAAGCGCAGCTTTGAGATCGCCTTTGCGGTGATGCATACCACCGGGCAGGGCTTCATGATGGCCTTCCAGGCCGGCGGCCCGCACGCCCAGGATCGCGGCCTCGAGGCCGTGGCCTATGCCTATGAAGATATGAAGCGCACCCCGGCCAGTGCCCACTGGGTCAAGCCGCAGGGCAAGCATGACCCGCTGGTGATGGACAAGAAATTCACCATTGTGCCGCGCGGCATCGGCCTGGTGATCGGCTGCTCCACCTTCCCGACCTGGAACAGCTACCCTGGCCTGTTCGCCAACCTGGTGACTGGCAACGCCGTGATCGTCAAGCCGCACCCGGGCGCCGTGCTGCCGCTGGCCATTACCGTGCAGATCGCCCGTGATGTGCTGAAAGAAGCCGGCTTCAGCCCCGACGTCGTCACCCTGGTGGTGGATGATGCCGCTGCTCCGGTGACCAAGGAATTGGCCCTGAAGGATGAAGTGAAACTGATCGACTTCACCGGCAGCACCGGCTTCGGGAACTGGCTGGAGGACAATGCCAAACAGGCCCAGGTCTATACCGAGAAAGCCGGTGTCAACTGCATTGTCATCGACAGCACCGACAATTTTCGCGGCATGGTCGGCAACATCGCCTTCACCCTGAGCCTCTACAGCGGCCAGATGTGTACCACACCGCAGAATATCTTCGTCCCTGAAGGCGGTATTGAAACCGAAGACGGCCACAAGTCCTATGACGAAGTGGTTGCAGCCATCGTCAAGGGTGTTGAGAAGTTCAACTCCGACGACCAGCGGGCTTCCGCCGTGCTGGGCGCGATCCAGAGCGACGCCACTATGGCGCGGATTGAGAAATATTCAGCCGGCGACAATGTGCTGCTGGCGCCGCGGGAAGTGCCCATGGAAGGGTTCGAGAATGCCCGCATCCGCACCCCGCTGATCCTGGAAGCCAGAGACGAGAGCTCCTACAAGGAAGAGCTGTTTGGTCCCATTTCCTTTGTGGTCAAAACCAAGGATACCACCGACAGCCTGGCTATTGTCAAAGACAGCGTGAAAAACCACGGCGCCATCAGCTTCGGCATCTGGTCTTCTTCTGATTCGGTCCTTGCCCAAGCGGAGGAAGTCGCCTGTGAGTCCGGCGTGGCTGTGTCCTTCAACCTGACCGGCGGCGTGTTCGTCAACCAGACCGCCGCCTTCAGTGACTTCCATGCCACCGGCGCCAATCCGGCCGCCAATGCGGCGCTGTCCGATACCGCTTATGTTTCCAACCGCTACCGGGTGATCCAGAGCCGCTGGCATCCGAAAGGGTAAGACAGAGATACCTCCCAGGCCTAAAAACCTGTAACTGTAACCCCGTCGGCTTTTGCGCTGACGGGGTTTGTTTTTTTATATTCATCTTCATCATGTATAATAGGGTGCAAGAGGTTCGATAAGGAATATATATCGATTATATAAAAACAATATATTTTAGTGAATGCTCTGGGGTTGATAGAGTTTGTGGTGAGTAAAGCGTTGCATTCAATTCAACAGCATCCAGGAGACTAATAATGTCAGAATCATCCAAGACCGCAAACGCCGGAAAATGCCCGGTCATGCACGGCGGCAATACTTCTTCCGGTATGTCCAATATGGAGTGGTGGCCCAATTCCCTTAATTTAAATATCCTGCATCAGCACGATACCAAGACCAACCCCATGGGTCAGGACTTCAACTATCAGGAAGAGCTGAAGAAGCTGGACTTCGAAGCGCTCAAGAATGATATGCGGGCGCTGATGACCGACAGCCAGGACTGGTGGCCGGCTGACTGGGGTCACTATGGCGGCCTGATGATCCGTATGTCCTGGCATGCGGCAGGGTCCTACCGCATCGCTGACGGTCGTGGCGGTGGCGGCACCGGCAACCAGCGCTTCGCCCCGCTGAACAGCTGGCCCGACAATGTGAGCCTGGACAAGGCGCGTCGTCTGCTGTGGCCGCTGAAGAAAAAATACGGCAACAAGGTGTCCTGGGCGGACCTGATCATCCTGGCCGGTACGGTCGCCTATGAAACCATGGGCCTGAAAACCTTCGGCTTCGGCTTCGGCCGGGAAGATATCTGGGCCCCGGAAGAAGATACCTACTGGGGGTCCGAGAAAGAGTGGCTGGCCAAGGATCGCTATGAAAGCGAGTCCGAGGAGTCACTGGAGAATCCGCTGGCTGCGGTACAGATGGGCCTGATCTATGTGAACCCGGAAGGGGTTGACGGCAAGCCCGATCCGCTGAAAACGGCGGAAGCGGTGCGGGTGACCTTCGCCCGCATGGCCATGAATGACGAGGAAACCGTGGCGCTCACCGCCGGCGGCCATACCGTTGGTAAATGTCACGGCAACGGCGATGCCAGCCTGCTGGGTCCCGACCCGGAAGGCGCGCCCATCGAGGAACAGGGCTTCGGCTGGAAAAACCCGAACGGCAAGGGCATGGGCCGCGATACCATCACCAGCGGCATCGAGGGTGCCTGGACCACCCATCCGACCCAGTTCGATAACGGCTATTTCTACCTGCTGTTCACCTATGACTGGGAGCTGAAGAAGAGCCCGGCCGGCGCCTGGCAGTGGGAGCCCGTCAACATCAAGGAAGAAGACAAGCCGGTTGATGTGGAGGATCCGTCGATCCGCTATAATCCGATCATGACCGACGCCGACATGGCCATGGTCAAGGATCCGGTGTACCGGGAAATTTCCGAGAAATTCTACAAGGATCCGGACTATTTCCGTGAAGTGTTCGCCCGGGCCTGGTTCAAGCTGACCCACCGCGACATGGGGCCGAAAGCCCGTTACATCGGCCCCGATGTGCCGCAGGAAGACCTGATCTGGCAGGATCCGGTCCCAGAGGGCAACACTTCCTATGACGTCGACGCGGTAAAGGCGAAAATTGCCGAGAGCGGCCTGAGCATCAGCGATATGGTCGCGACGGCCTGGGACAGCGCCCGCACCTACCGCGGCTCGGACATGCGCGGCGGCGCCAACGGCGCCCGCATCCGCCTGGCGCCGCAAAAGGACTGGGACGGTAATGAGCCGGAACGCCTGGCCCGGGTTGTCGAGGTGCTGGAAGGGGTCGCCCGCGATACCGGTGCCAGCGTGGCGGATACCATCGTCCTGGCAGGGAATGTCGGTATCGAGCAGGCAGCAAAGGCAGCCGGCTTTGACATCACCGTTCCCTTCGCGCCGGGCCGTGGTGACGCCACGGCCGAAATGACCGACGCGGAGAGCTTCGAACCGCTGGAGCCGGTCCATGACGGTTACCGCAATTATCTCAAGAAGGACTATGTGGTCAGCCCCGCTGAACTGATGCTCGACCGGACCCAGTTGATGGGCCTGACGGCGCCGGAAATGGTGGTCCTGGTCGGCGGTATGCGGGTGCTGGGCGCCAACCACGGCGGTTCCAAACACGGGGTCTTCACCGCTCGTGAGGGCGCGTTGACGACCGATTTCTTTGTCAACCTGACCGACATGGCAAACCGCTGGGAGCCGGCAGGTAACGGCGTTTATGAAATCCGCGACCGCAAGTCGGGCGAGGTCAAATGGACGGCGAGCGAACTGGATCTCACCTTCGGCTCCAACTCGATCCTCAGGGCCTATGCGGAAGTCTACGCCCAGGACGACAATAAGGAAAAATTCGTCCAGGATTTTGTTGCCGCCTGGACCAAGGTCATGAATGCGGATCGTTTCGACCTGTAACCGGACAGTATCGCAAACCATAAATCCCCGTCGGCCTTCCGGTCGGCGGGGATTGTCTTTTTTGGTGTTAGATTATAGACTTACCGGCTATGGGACTGGAAGACAGACAAGGATAACTAGATAATATGCGGCTTTTATGGTTGATACCGGCGATCTTTATGATCGGTCATCTGGCGGCCTGTGAAAAACTGGACACCAGGCACAAGAAGACCGTAGAGGAGCGGCTGCTTGACAGTTTTTCCGATAGTAACGAGGACCTTCGGGCCCGGATCGGGCGCGTTGTCGCGGCGGCGGAAGACAAGGATTATGAGTTTGCCATGAATGAGCTGGCCGTGATTTCAGCCACCATAAAACTTGAGAAAGACCAGAAACGGGCGATAGGCGACCTGATGCGCCAGTTGCGCTATGATCTGGAAGAGGAAGAACTGGAGGACAAGCCGGATGAATAAAAGGGTGCTGGGAATTGTCTGGAAGCTTATCATTGCCTCTCTCTTTGTCGGCATGGCGCTCAGTTATTTTGACATTACGCCGGCGGAACTGATCGAAGACCTGCCGGAAACCATCGGTAAAATAGTGGATACGGCCTGGTCCGGCATCCAGTGGGCGGCGGACTATGTGGTCCTGGGCGCCATTGTGGTGGTGCCGGTGTGGCTGCTGATGAATGTGACCAACATCGCCAACAGGTTTAAAAAGAAGGAATAGCAGCTCAGCTGCGTAATATTCCATAGGGACTGAATAAAAACGCTATTGTTTGGAAGAAAGAGGAGGATGTGATGTCCGCGAGAAATACCGAAACCACCTACGGCAGTGTGGCCCGTGCCCTGCACTGGATCATGGCAATCCTGATTATCGGCATGTGGGTTCTCGGCCTTTACATGCATGAATTGCCGCGGGAAACGCCCGAACAGATGCAGTATAAATTCGGCCTCTATGATATTCACAAGGCCTTCGGCATGCTGGCGCTGCTGTTTATTCTGTTCCGCATGTACTGGCGCATGACCAACCCGATCCCGGTTTTTCCCGAAAGTATGCAGAAATGGGAAAAAATGCTGGCCCATGCTGTCCACGGGCTGCTGATGCTGCTGATGCTGCTGTTCCCCGTTTCCGGCTATCTCGGTTCGGCCGCCGGCGGCCATTCCGTGCCATTTTTCGGCCTGTTTGAATTCCCGCTGATTTTGTCAAAAAATGAAGGACTGGCGGAAGTTTTCGGTGAAATTCACGAAATCTGCGCCTGGACTATATTCTTTGCCTTCATCCTGCATGTGGTCGCGGCGCTGTATCATCATTTCGTGAAAAAGGACGATATTCTGCTGCGCATGTCGCCGCACGGGCAAAAATCCGACTGATGGTTTCGGCCGGAGTGTGACCTTACGAAAAGGCCGTTTCCAGCGGCCTTTTTTCACGCGGCGCCTCCGGCGTGACCTGCAAATGCGGATTCATAAAATTGTTACATTTGTTTTTTCTGGCAAATTCTGCCTATAATTCCCCCATAAACGGTGGAGGATAACGGTAGATGAACGGGGATGTGCTTGTAAAAGCAACCGTTTGGGTCCTGAGCCTGGTTCTGGCTCTGGTGTTTGTCTCGCTTGGTCTGGGGAAGATCGCTGGTGTCGAGGCACAACTGGCCCGCTATGATTCATGGGGTTTGCCGCTCTGGGGCGTCAAAGCCCTGGGCGCTGTCGAGCTGGCAGGCGGTGTTTCACTGCTTATCCCGCGCTGGGCGCTGGTCGGCGCCTTCGCCCTGTCCCTTGAAATGGTCGCCAGCGCCATGATGCATTTCTCCCTCAACGAAGATCATCTTGTCATGCGGGCTCTGGTCCTGGTTTTCATCCTGCTCGGGATCAGCTATCTCCGGGTCAAACGAATGGCGGTTAATGACTTGAATTAGAACATTTGTTAACGGCTCATTCATATAGATACACTACCATAAGCAGCAAATTCAGGTGGATTCTATTGAAGAAGGGGGAGTCGTTTTGACCCGAAAATTGTCTAAAAATCTTATGTTCACAGTGGCCGGCACGCTTTTGCTGGCATCCTGCGGTGGGGGCGGGGGCAGCACGGCTGCGCCGACAGCGCCTATCACGCCGACGAGCAATGACAGCCTTGACGATATCCAGGTGTCCGAGGACTTCAACAGTTTTTCCAGTATTGTGCTGGTGAAAGTGGAGGGAGCTACCGAAACGATCGATGCGTCAAACCATACCGAAAGTGCAAACGCGGTTGTCGGTGTAAATACGGATGGCAGCTTTGATGTCACGATTTCCAATCAGGGCGATGACGGCGACGTAAATCTCGATTTTGACACCACGGGCACGACGCGTACAGTTGGCAGTGAACAGACTATCTTTACCCAGGATGACTCCAACACCTTGACGGTTTTGCGGGTAGGGGTGGATATCGATGTTCCGTTTACCACCACAAATGAAACAATTAACCTGTCCTATGTCAGTTTTGGCCAGTGGTCGAAGACCGACGGGGTTGTGAGCACAAACGGGTTCAATACTGCCCGTGGCTATACCGTGTTCGGGGTGACCACTGACAACGTACCGACCACCGGTACAGCGACCTACAGGGGCTATGTCGACGGATTTTTGTACCAGGCCACTGCCGTCGCGGGTGATCCCGATGTCTATGCGGTTCGGGGAAGTCTGACGGCGACGGCGGACTTTGGGAACAATACAATAACCACCGATTTCCAGGACATGGCGCTTAGTCAGGGCAGCGGTTTCACTGACTGGGTGGATTTTTCCTATGAAGGCACCATTGCCAACGGAATGTTCACTGGCGACGCTGATGCCGCCACACAGGGTGCGGGCTATGAGGGCACTGTGAATGGCGCATTCTACGGTCCCAACGCCGTCGAGATCGGCGGCACCTGGGAGCTTTACGGCAACGGCCAGGAAGCGGCCGGCGCCTTTGTCGGCGAACAGTGATTTCGCCATTTGAGGTTCAGAAGAAAAGGCAGCCGTTTGGCTGCCTTTTTTATTGTGAAGCAGGCACTCTCAGCCGCAGGTTTCCTGCATCACCTCGCCGGTGATCGGGTCAACGCTTTTCAGGACAACATCATAGCCCCACAGGCGGCGCAGATGGGCCAGCACCTGCTCCGTTTCCTTCTGCGACAGGGGGATATGGTTGTTCATGCTGTGAGTCAGGGTCAGCTTGCGGTCGCCGGCCATATCCACCCGGCTGACCTGGATATCCAGATCCATATTGGCGACTGAATATTGCGCCGACAGGGCCTCGCGCACCGCCTTGTAGCCGGAAGCATTGTGGATATGGTCCACTTCGATGAAGGGCTGGTTGCTGTCGTCATGGATGTTGAACAGCCGCATTTCCCGCATCAGGTGGGGGCTCAGATACTGCAGGATGAAGCTTTCGTCCCGGAAGTTCGCCCAGGCGTGCTTGAGGGTCTCCATGGGTTTGTTGTTGCCGGCGATGTCGGGGAACCATTCCCGGTCCTCATCGGTGGGGTTTTCGCAGATGCGCTGGATGTCCTGCATCATATTGAAGCCCAGGGCATAGGGGTTGATGCCGGAGAAATAGGGACTGTCAAAGGACGGCTGGGCCACCACGCGGGTATGGAAATCGATAAATTCCAGCATGGCGCCTTCCGTGATTTGTCCGGTTTCATAGAGACGGTTCATCAGATGGTAATGCACATAACAGGCGCAGCCCTCGTTCATCATCTTGGTCTGACGCTGGGGGTAGAAATACTGGGCGATGGAGCGCACGATACGCAGGATTTCCGATTGCCAGTGGCCCAGGACCGGGCTGTTTTTCTCGAGGAAATACAGTATGTTGGATTCAGGGATGCCCATCTTGGTGGCCACTGCCTTTTCCATGCCGTCGAGTTCTTCCCCGCTTTTGTCTTTCATGTCCGGAATCGTGCGCCACAGGTCATTGAACTGGGACTGTTCATATTCCAGCCGGGCCAGCTCCCGTTCCTGCATTTTCTTGTCATCGAGCTTGACCGGCCGGGTATAGCGGTCGACGCCCTGGTCCTGGAGCGTATGGGCGGAATCGAGGATTTTTTCCACCTCGCGGTAGCCGTAACGCTCTTCGCACTTGGCGATGTAGTTCTTGGCAAACTGCAGGTAGTCCAGAATGGCGCTGGCATCGGTCCATTGCTGGAACAGATGGTTGTTCTTGAAGAAATGATTGTGACCGAAGGCGGCGTGGGCCATCACCAGGGCCTGCATGGTCATGGAGTTTTCCTCCATGATATAGCAGATACAGGGATCGGAATTGATCACGATCTCATAGGCCAGCCCCTGGTATCCCTTCTGGTACATGGTCTGGTCGCGAATGAAGCTTTTGCCAAAAGACCAGTGGTTGTACATCATCGGCATGCCGATGGAGCTGTAGGCATCCAGCATCTGTTCCGAGGTAATGACTTCCACCTGGGTGGGATAGACATCCAGGCCCATTTCATTGAGCGCGATATCCTCAATGGCCCGAAACGTCCTGTCGACGGTTTCAAAGTCCCATTCTGCGCCTTCATAGAGAGGGGTTGCCGCGGTTTTCTTCTTCTTTGCGCCCATGTTATACGGCCTCCTGTGTCTGACTCGCGCGTGATCTTCCGGTGCTTTCCTTGTCCTTGGCAAACAGGTCATGCAGGACGGGGAAGATGTCCGCGGCCTTGGTCACGCGCCGGATGGCAAAATTGCGGTTCTTCTTCTGCACCTCGTCATAGGCCTGCCACAGTCGCGTGGTGCCGTTGGCACCCATGAACATTTCCGACTCTTCCCGGTCCCAGATTTCCACATAGGCGAAATACTGGCACAGCGGCAGCAGCCGCTCCTGCAGCATATACTGGCAATGGGCATTATCGCTGTTCAGGTTGTCGCCGTCGGAGGCCTGGGCGGCATAAATGTTCCAGTCGTCGGGCGGATACCGCTCCTTGATGATATTTTCCATCACTTCTAGGGCGGTCGACACGATGGTGCCGCCGGTTTCCCGGGAATAGAAGAAGGTTTCCTCATCCACTTCGCTGGCGTGGTGGGTGTGGCGGATAAAGACAATATCCACCTTGCTGTATTGCTTTTTCAGGAACAGATGCAGCAGCATGAAGAAGCGCTTGGCCAGTTCCTTGTGCATTTCGCTCATGGAGCCGGAGACGTCCATCAGGCAGAACATCACCGCATGGGTGTTGGGCTTCTGCTCTTCGGTGAAGCTG